>NZ_JBFANM010000029.1:0-144277 GCF_040674815.1 Nonomuraea sp. NPDC049709 | reverse complement strand
CCGTGGCTGACGTTGGAGCTGCCCTGCGCGCCGGTGGACCAGGGGGCGGCGTGGAAGAATGTGTGCGCGGGCCGGCCGGCCGCCAGCAGCCCGCGCCCGTCCCGGGACAGCCGCTCGAACCGGTACGCGTCCACGGACTCCCGATCGACCGCCAGCCGGTACCCGGTCCCGTGGAACTCGATCAGGTCAGGCGGCAGGTTCCGCCTGAGCCGGGAGATCTGCGCCTGTATGGCGTTGGCCGCCTCCGCCGGGGGCCGGTCGCCGTACTGGCCGTCGATGAGTCGTTCGACGCTGACCAGCCGCCCCGCGTCGAGCAGCAGCATCGCCAGCAGCGCACGCGGCCGGGGGCCGCCCACGGCGATCGGGTCGCCGCCGGCCGGCCGCACCACGAGCGGGCCCAGGACACCGAACTGCACGCCCCCGATTGTCCCTCAACTGACCAGGCGAAACGGAATTATCGGTATGCCTACCGATGCACATACGTATTTTCCCGCGGGGGGCGAGGGCCTAGCGTCTGGCGGCAACAAGGCGAAACGGTCCGCTCGCTTTCCCATCACCCTCCATCACCCCCCAGTTTCCCTGACATCTCCGCGAGTCCAGGCGATCCCGGACGACGCGGCGGCCGTCGTGCGCTCACAAGCGCCCGGCGGCCCGGGGGAACCGCCGAAAGGAGCACCCCAGCGTGAAACGCAAAGCCCTGCTCGCGGCGGTCGTGTGCATCGCCACGGCCGCGACGATGGCGTTACCCGCGGCATCCGCGAACGCCGCCCCTCCAGGGGCCGCCAAGTCCCAGGAGACCAGGCTCGCGGCGGCCGACCCCGAGTCGCTCGCGGCCGCGGTGGCGGACAAGGCCGTCTCCAGCCAGTTGGACGAGCTCACCAGGGGTCCGGACGAGGCGTACAGCCGGGTCTCGGCCACCCCCGGCGCGAGCGACATGTTCTACGTGGCGTACGAGCGTACGTACAAGGGCCTGCCCATGGTCGGCGGTGACGCCGTCGTGGTCACGGACGCGGCGGGGCACGTCAGGGACACGGTCGCGGCGACCGGGCCGAGCCCGCGCGACGTGCCGACCAGGGCCACGATCAGCGCCGGGCGGGCCACCGAGGTCGCCAGGACCAGGCTGGAGCGGGTGGACGACACTGCCGAGCCGCGCCTGGTGGTGCTGGCCTGGGGCGAGCGGCCCCGGCTGACCTGGGAGGCCGTGGTCAGCGGCATCGCCGGGGGCAAGCCGAGCATCCAGCACGTGTTCGTGGACGCGCGCACCGGCAAGGTCGCCGACTCGTACGACCTGGTACGCGCCGGCACCGGCACCGGCTTCTACAACGGCCAGGTGACGATCGGCACGAGCGGCTCCGGCAGCTCGTACTCGATGACCGACACCAGCAGGCCCGGCATCCAGTGCGGCGGCCAGGGAGGCACCGCCTACACCGGCACGGACGACACGTGGGGCAACGGCTCCGGCGCCAACCTGGAGACCGCCTGCGTCGACGCGCTCTACGGCGTGCAGCGCGAATGGGAGATGCTGCGCGAGTGGCTCGGCCGCAACGGCATCAACGGCAGCGGCCGCGGCTTCCCCGCCCGGGTCGGGCTGAACGAGGTCAACGCCTACTGGAACGGCAGCTACACCAACTTCGGCCACAACCAGGCCAACACCCAGCAGGCCACCCCCATCGACGTCGTGGCCCACGAGTACGGGCACGCGATCTTCCAGACCACCCCGGGCGGCGCCGGCTCGGGCAACGAGAACGGCGGCATCAACGAGGGCACCGGCGACATCTTCGGCGCGCTCACCGAGCACTACGCCGGCAACCCCAACGACCCGCCGGACTACCTGGTCGGCGAGGAGGTCAACCTCGTCGGGCAGGGGCCGATCCGGAACATGTACAACCCGGGCGCGCTCGGCGACCCGAACTGCTATTCCTCCTCGATCCCGAGCACCGAGGTGCACGCGGCGGCCGGTCCGCTGAACCACTGGTTCTACCTGCTGGCCGAGGGCAACAACCCCGGCGGCGGCAAGCCGTCCAGCCCGATCTGCTCCGGCGGCCCCTCCTCGGTCACCGGCATCGGCATCCAGAAGGCCGGCAAGATCTTCATGGGCGCGCTCGGCCGCAAGACGTCCACCTGGCGCTACTCGAACGTCCGCGCGGCCTCCGTCGCGGCCGTCATCGAGCTGTACGGTGCGAGCAGCGTCGAGTGCAACACCACCAAGGCCGCCTGGAGCGCGGTGAGCGTGGCGGCGGCGTCGGGCGAGCCCGCATGCGGCACGCCGGGCAACGACTTCTCGCTCTCGCTCAACCCGTCGTCCGGCAGCGCGGCGCCGGGACAGCAGCTCACGGTCACGGTCGGGACGCAGACGACCTCGGGCAGCGCGCAGACGGTGAACCTGGCCGCGGCCGGGCTGCCGGGCGGCACCACGGCGAGCTTCAGCCCGTCGCCGGTGACCTCGGGCAACTCCTCGAGGCTGACGCTGTCGGTGGGCTCGGCCACGGCGCAGGGGTCGTACCAGATCATCGTCACCGGCGCGGGCACGACCACGCACACCGCCACGTACGCGCTCACCGTCGGGCAGGGACCGGGCGGCGGCGACCCGCCGGACATCAGCCTGAGCAACGTCAAGGCGCACCTGACACAGTTCCAGTCGATCGCGACCGGCAACGGCGGGAACCGCAGGTCCACGGGCAGCGGCTATCTCCAGTCCGTCTCCTACATCGAGGAGAAGCTGCGCGCGGCCGGCTACACCGTGGCACGGCAGAGCTGCGGCACGACCTACTGCACCGGCGGCGCGGGCCCGAACCTGATCGCCGACTGGCCGGGCGGCGACGCGAACCAGGTCATCATGTCCGGCGCGCACCTCGACAGCGTCTCGGCCGGACCCGGCATCAACGACAACGCCTCGGGCTCGGCCAACCTGCTGGAGGTCGCGCTGACCCTGGCGCAGAAGAACCCGGCACTGGCCAAGCACGTCAGGTTCGGCTGGTGGACCGACGAGGAGCAGGGGCTCAACGGCTCGGAGTTCTACGTCGCCTCGCTCAGCGCCACCGAGCGGTCGCGGATCAAGGTCTACTACAACTACGACATGACCGGCTCCACCAACGGCGGCTACTTCATCAACAACATCACCACCGCCGGGGCCGCCTACCTCAAGGAGTTCTACGACCGGCTGAACCTCCAGCCCGAGGAGAACGTCGAGGGCGCCAACCGCTCGGACGACGCCTCCTTCCGCAACGCCGGCATCGCCAGCTCGGGCGTCGCGGCGGGCGCCAGCGCCACGAAGACGTCGGCGCAGGCGGCCAAGTGGGGCGGCACGGCCGGGCGCGCGTACGACTCCTGCTACCACGCGGCCTGCGACACCTCCGCCAACATCAACGACACGGTCCTGGACCGGGCGGCGGACGCGGCGATGTACGCGGTCTGGAAGCAGGCGGTCGGCGACACCCCGCCGCCGGCGCGCGACTTCTCGATCTCGGCGAACCCGGCCTCCGGCACCGTGCAGGCGGGTTCGGCGGCGACGTCCACGATCGGCACCGGCACCACGGCGGGCACCGCCCAGACCGTGAACCTGGCGGCGAGCGGGCTCCCGACGGGTGCCTCGGCCACGTTCGACCCGGCCTCGGTGGCCTCCGGCGGGTCGGCCACGCTGACGGTCTCGACCGCGCCCACCACACCGGCCGGGAACTACACCGTCACGGTGACCGGCACGGGCGAGACGGTCACGCGTACGACGACGTACGCGCTGACCGTGCAGGGCACCTCCGGCGGCCGGACGTTCACGAACGGCACGAACTATCCGATCGCCGACTTCAGCAACACCCAGAGCTCGGTCGCCTCCACCGCGACGGGCGCCGCGACCTCCCCGGTCCGGCTGTCCATCACGATCAGCCACACGTGCGCGGAGGACCTCGACATCTGGCTGCGCGGCCCCAACGGCACCTGGTACGCGGTGGACCGCTACGGCGGCACGACCTGCACCGCGTACGGCACCAGGACGTTCTCCGTCCCGGTGACCCAGCAGGCGGCCGGCACCTGGGTGCTCGACATCGAGGACGTCTACGCCGGTGACACCGGCTTCCTCGACTCGTGGAGCATCACGGTCTAGCCGCCCGATCACTCGGGGGTGGCGGGCCCCGGCCGGTCGTCCGGCCGGGGCTCTCTCACGTCCGCCCGCGTGCGCACGCCGAGCTTCTGCAGCACCCGCGCCACGTGCGTGTCCACCGTCCGCTGCGACAGGAACAGCACCTCGGCGATCTCCCTGTTCGTCCGCCCGAGCGCGACCAGCCTGGCCACCTCGCTCTCCCGGGGCGACAGGACGCCGTTGCCGGCCTTTCTGCCCCGGCGCGGCGTGGCGGTCCGGCCCCGGTCGGGGCCGATCTCGCGCAGCAGCCGCCGGCAGCGGGCCGCGTCGTGGGTGGCGCCGAGCGCCGCGTACCGCTCGCCCGCGTCGGCGATCAGCTCGGTGGCCCGCTCCCGGTCCCCGAGCGCGAACCGGGCGCCCGCCTCGGACTCCGCCGCCCGCGCCGCCGAGTACGGTCGCGGCATCGCCAGGTACGCAACCCGCGCCCCGGCGTAGCACCGCGCCGCCTCCTCGAACGCGCCCGCGTCCCAGGCCAGCACGCCCCTGGCGAGGTCGAGCCCGGCGTGCGCCGACGGCGCGGTCCGGCCCTCGATGCCCGCCGCGAACTCGGCCACCAGCCCCGCCGCCTCCGCCGGCCGCCGCGCCCTGAGCAGCGCGGCGACGGCGGCCGGCACGAGCTGGTCGCCCCACACCCACACGCCCTTGCGCCGCAGCCGGGTCACCGCCAGGTCGGCCGCGCGCACCGCCGGCTCCAGCGCGCCCCTGGTCAGGTGCAGCTCGACCAGCCCGCTTGAGCCCGCCACGGCGACCGGCAGGAACCCCGAGTCGAGGTCCCGCACGCCGGCCACCTCCAGGTGCTCGCCGGCCTCGTCCCACTCGCCCCTGGCCAGGGCCAGCACGCCGAGCGCGAGCCGGGCCTCCACCGCCAGCAGCGGCGCCTCGTACGTCATCTCGACCGCGGCCACCGCCCGCTCGCGCAGGCCGTCCCAGCGGCCGGTGAGCAGGTCGAGCCGGATCGACGACATCTCCACCAGGAACACCGGGTAGAGCGCCCCGGTCTCCTCGGCGACGCGCCTGCTCTGGTCGGCGAAGCGGCCGGCGGCGGCGTAGTGCCCGAGGGCGAGCGCGGCGTCGTACAGGTTGGAGTAGCCGCGGGCCACCTGCCTGCGCACGGCCGTGGACGGGTCGTTGACCGGCAGCGTCTCCGCCAGGTCGAACGCGTCCGGTGAGCCGATCATCATGATCAGGCTCACCCGGTTGGCCAGCACGGCGGCGGCCAGCTCCGGATCCTGGCCCGCCACCAGCAGCTTCTCGGCCTGCGCCATCCACTCCTCGTGCACGGCCAGCGGCTCGCCGCCCCACGCGGGCATGGCCAGCAGTGCCAGGCCGCGGGCGGCCAGGCAGGGGCTGTCGGCCAGGTCGGGGAGCGCGGCCAGGATCTCCTGCCGGCCCGCGGTGATCGCGCCGGCCTGGTTGGACAGCAGCACGCCCAGGTTGAGCCGGGCCTGGCCGCGTACCTTCCTGGACAGGAAGTCGTCGGAGAGCAGGTGGCGCAGGATGCGGACGACGCGGCGGTGCGACAGGCCGACCGCGGCGACCCGGCTGAGCCGCAGCGCCAGCGGGCCCCGGGCCTCGCGGGGGAGTTTCGGGTCGGCGAGCAGCCCTTCGAGCAGCTCGACGGCGAGCGGGATGTCGCCCAGGGCGGCGGCGTGCTCGGCCGCGGCGCCGCCGTGCCGCTGCCAGGCCGCGAAGTCGCCGGCGCGGCGGGCGTGGTGGGCGAGCTGGACCAGGGGCGGCGGGTCGAGCGCGGCCAGAGCGGCCATGGCCCGGCGGTGGATGAGGCGGCGGTCGGGGCCGGGGATGGCGTCGTAGACGGCCTGCCGGGCGAGGTCGTGGCGGAAGCCGTACTGGCCGTCCTGGTGCTCCAGCAGCACGCCGGCCTGCAGCGCGCGGCTCAGCCCGGACTCCGCGGGGTCGTGGCCGGAGACGGCGTTGATCAGCGGCTCCTCGGCCGGCAGGCCCAGCACGGCGGCGGCGCGCACGGCGCCCAGCGCGGCCGGCGACAGCCCGGTGAGCCGCTCGGCCATGGCCTCGCGCAGCAGCACCGGCACGGCCATGCGGTCGAGCGCCGCCGGCTCGGGTAAGCGGCCCTCGTCATCGAGCAACGAGCGCACCACCTCCTCGATCACGAACGGCACCCCGGCGGTGCGCTCGTGCAGCCTGGCGGCGAAGGCCGCGGTCGGCTCCGCCTGGCCGAGCAGCGCCCCGGCCAGGCTGCGCACGCCGTCGACGTCGAGCGGCGTCAGCGAGATCACCTCGCTGCGCACGCCCGGCGCCCGCCGGTAGGCGTGCCCGAACGGCAGCCCCGGCACCGGCAGCTCCTCCCTGCGGAACGTCACCACCAGCGCCAGCCCGTCCGGCGGCTGGTCGGTGAGGAAGCGCAGCAGGTCACGGGTGCCGTCGTCGGCCCAGTGCAGGTCCTCGACCACCAGCACGACCGGCCCGGCCGCGGCCAGCAGCGCGTGGACCGCGCGGAACAGGTGGTGCCGCTCGGCCCGGGGGTCGTCCATCGGGGGCGGGGACGGGGCCGGCGGCAGGCGTCCCGCCAGCTCGGGCAGGTAGCCGCGCAGCGCTCCGGTGACCGGGCTGAGCCGGTCGCGGTCCGGCAGCGCCGCGGCGACGTGACGCAGGGCGTCGAGGACGGGTCCGTACGGGAAGGGCTCGCGGATCTGGTGGCAGTGGCCGAGCGGCACCGTTCGCCCGCCGCCGGTGAGCGGCCCGATCGCCGCCCTGACGAGGCTGGTCTTGCCGATCCCGGCCTCGCCCTGCACCTGGGTGACGGCGGGCGGGCTGGTGATGGTGCTGACGAGTAATCGCAACTGGGCGTCGCGCCCGACCAGCGCAGGAGAAGCCAGGCTTGCCATCGGGGTCTCCGTAACAGTGCGGTCTACTCCCCCTGTCGGAATACCGTTATCCTCTCCCGGTCAGCCGCGGTCAAGCCTGCTGCGGGGTCCTGCGCGGGAGGCGCCGCCGCGGAGAGTCAGGCCTTGTCCGCAGCCGGAGCCCTCGCACCTTCCGCCGGTAGGCTGACCGCATCATGGACAGCACGCTGGGGCTGCGCGAGCGCAAGAAGGCCGAGACACGTCAGGCCGTCCACGAGGCGGCGCTGCGGCTCGTGGTCGAGCACGGCCTCGACGCCGTCACGGTGGAGGCGATCGCCGACGCGGCGAACATCTCGCGGCGGACGTTCTCCAACTACTTCTCCGGCAAGGAGGACGCGCTGCTCTACGGCGAGGAGCAGCGCATCCGGACCCTCGTCGACCAGGTGAGCGCCCAGCCGTCCGAGATGCCGGCCTGGCAGGCGCTGCGGGCCTCGATCGACCAGCTGCACCAGCAGCTGGGGGAGCCGGAGCGCGAGTGGGCGCTGCGCGCCCGCCTGGCCAGGCGGCACCCGGCGCTGCTGGCCCGGCAACTGGCGAACCACGCGGCGCTGGAGCGTGACCTGACGGAGGTCATCGCCGACCGCCCCACCCCGGTGCCGCCCCGGGTGCTCGCCGCGGCCTTCCTGGTGGCGTTGCGGCTGGCCACCCATGTGTGGACGGAGGAGCAGGAGGCGCGCACGTTGCGCGAGGTCATGAGCGAAACCCTCGACCAGATCGCCCGCCCCTTCACCTGACCCGCCCCTTCACCCGGCCCGCCCCTTCACCCGGCCCACGCCGCCCGGCCCACGCCGCCCGGCCCATCCCGCCCGGCTCCCGTCGGCCCGCCGCCGGGAGCCGCCGCTGCGTCCGCCCGCCGGCCCACACCCCCTCTCTCCCGGAGGACGGCAACCCCCGCGCCCGCAGTGGCGACGCGCGTGGCGGAGGTGGGCAGTGTGCGAGCGCCCGTCCCGTCAGGCACGGGACGGGCGCTCGGTTCGGCGGCTTCAGGCCGGCAGGTTCCACTTCTGCGGGTCGAGCCCGTTGCAGTCGTAGATCTGCAGCTTGGTGCCGTTGGCGGTGGCGCCGCCGGGGGCGTCCAGGCAGCGGCCCGACTGCGGGTTCAGCAGGGAGCCGTTGGCCTGGGGCACCCACTTCTGGCCGCCGTTGGTGTTGCACTGCCAGAGCTGGACCTTGGTGAAGTTGGCGGTGCCGTTGGCGTCGATGTCCAGGCACTTGCCGAAGGCGCGCAGGGTGCCGTCGGGGTGCCGCGACCAGCGCTGGCCGGTCGCGGTGCCGCAGTCCCAGAGCTGGGCGGCATTGCCGTTGGTGTTCGTGTTGGTGTCCACGTCGAGGCACTTGCCGGCGCCGGCCGGGCCGGTGATCTGGCCTGCCGTGCCGGGGAGCGTGCCGAGGCCGTACCTGACCTGGCACTGGTTGCCGGTGAGGTGGGTGGCGGCCAGGTAGAGGAAGTCCGTGCCGTTGGCCAGGGGCACGATGGGCGAGCTGTAGCCGGGGCAGGACGGCTCTCCGGGGTTGTAGCCGCCGGTGGGGGAGACGTTCACCGGGGCCTCGATCTCGGTCCACGCGCCGGCGCCGAGATTGGTGTTGGCGAACAGCACCTGGCCGGATTCGCCGAGCACGGTCTTGTTGCCGGCCGGGCCCGCCACCACGCGCTGGCCCGACAGCAGCAGCGTGCCGTTGGGGCCGCCGCCGGGCAGCCAGGCGACGTACGGGGTGTGCAGCAGCTCCCGCGCGTCGGAGGTGCGCACGAGCGTGCCCGCGCCGGTTCCCCAGCTCAGGCCGTTCGCGCTGGTCTTGACGTAGACCTCGCAGGCGTGGTCGGCGTCGATGGCGTCCCGGCACATCTCGTACGCCATCAGGAACGTGCCGTTCGGCAGCGCCGTCACGATCGACATGCCGGGCCTGGCCAGGTTGTCGTTCGGGAAGGCCACGTCCTGGGTCATCGTGGCGCTCCACGACTGCCCGCCGTTCGTGGAGGTGTAGTGGCCGATGACCTGGTTGTTCGTGGCGGTGTTCGCCGGTCGCTCGTCGGAGATGAAGCAGGCCAGGGTGTTGTTCGGCGCGAGCAGGAACCACGGCTCCCAGATGCCGTGCCCGATCGTGTCGGGCAGGCCGCTGGTCTGCGTGCAGTTCGACAGGTACGTCCACGTCACGCCGTGGTCGGTGCTCTTGAACACCTCGACCTTCTGCGCCGTGTAGTCGCCGTCGACCCAGGCCGTGCCCGCAGCCAGCAGGTCGCCCTGGTTGAGGCCGTTCGCGGTGCGCGGCACCTCGTACAGGACCGGGGCCCCGAGGCCCCAGCCCGGGGTGTGGCTGGTGATGGTCGAGATCGGGTTCGCCGACCAGGTGCGGCCGCCGTCGGTGCTGCGGTGGATCGGGAACGAGGCGGGCGCGTTGTGGTTGCGCCGGGCGAACGTGGCCAGCATCGTCTCGTTCGGCGAGCCGTCGTGGTCGAGCCTGACTGCCCTGGGATAGCTGGCGTCACCCTGGGGGAACGTGGTCAGGTTCGGCGAGTAGAGCACCTGGCCGGCCGGGGCCGCCGAGGCGGGACCGGCCAGGGCGCCGAGGCACGTGGCGATCAGGGCTAACGCGGTCAGTAGCCGCGCGGGGGGTGTGAATCGCACTGCTGCTCCTGTTCTCATTTGGCGGATGTCGCCGATTGCCGGATGTCTCCGATCAGCGGTTGCGTTCGATCAGCGGTGGTCTTCGATCAGCGGTTGTCTCCGATGACGAAGCCGGTGAAGGTGTCCACGTCCACGGCCGAGCGGGCCAGGACAGTCCCGTCGCCGATCAGCGCGATGTGCAGCCGCCCGCTGGTCCAGCCCTCCGGCAACGAGGCGTGCACCTCGGCGGCCCCGCTGAGCAGGAACGGCTTGGCCTCGATCCACGGCCCCGCGGAGCCGGGCTCGTCGGGGGTGGCGCCGAAGACCGGGGTCCAGGCGGTGTGCAGGTGGCCGTTGACCGGCTCGGTGCCGTGGTGCGAGACGCGGACGGGCACGCTCACCTCGCGCGACTCGCTGAGCAGGTCCCGGCCGGGCGCGACGGGGACGACGTCGAGCACGAGCGTGGTCGTGGCGTTCACCTCGGCCGGGTCCACCCCGGCCAGGTCCTTGGCCCGGCGCTCGAAGTCGAGCAGGCCGGCCGACTCGTGCTCGATGTCGTACAGCTCGGTGTAGACGTAACCGGCCACGCGGTCGTGGCGGCGCAGCTCCTGGGTCTGCCAGCGCAGCTGCCAGCCCCGCTCGACGGAGGTGAAGCCGGTGCCGTACTCGCTGTTGAGGTTGGGCAGGCCGCGCAGCGGCTGGTCCGGCGTGCCGGCCAGCTTCTTGCGCACCACGAAGTCGGGGCCGAGCTTGACGGGGAAGTCGTCCTGGCCGCCGTCGAGCAGCGCGGCGACCGTCCGGCCCCAGGAGGCGGCGGACTCGTCGTAGTAGTGCCAGTCGAGCAGGTCGGTCTTGACGTGGGTCCAGCCGGAGTTGTCGACCGCGGGCCGGCTCGCGTCGAGGCTCTTGAGCAGGTCGTACGCCTGCGCCGTCGCCTGCTGCTTGGCCGGGTCGCCGGGGATGTCCCAGTCCAGGCCCCACTCCTCGTTGTACAGGCCCCAGATGACGATCGCGGGCGAGTTGCCGTCCCGCTCGACCATGGGCGCGACCTGCTCCTCGAACGCCGCCACCGAGTCGGCGGAGAAGCGGCCGGTCGCCGCGGGCTCGGCCCACACGAGCATGCCGAGCCGGTCGGCGTGGTGGACGAAGCGCGGGTCCTCCAGCTTGAGGTGCTTGCGCACCAGGTTGTAGCCCGCCGCCGCGGCCAGCTCGATGTCGTGGACCAGCGCGGCGTCGTCGGGCGCGGTGATCCCGGTACGCGGCCAGTACCCCTGATCGAGCACCCCGCGGACGAACAGGCGGTCGCCGTTGAGGTACAGGTCCTCGCCGATCACCTCGATCCGCCGCAGGCCGGTGTAGGCCGCGACCTCGTCGGTGCCGTCGGCCGAGGTCAGCGTGGCGTCGACGTGGTAGAGGTGCGGGTCCTCGGGCGACCACAGGCGCGGTTCGGCCACCGGGATCTCGGCCTCCGCCAGGCCGCCCACGACCGGGATCTCGATCGTGGTGCCCGTGCCGCGCAGGCTCAGCCGGAGCAGGGCCTCCTCCGACGGCCCCGCCACCCGCGCCTCGACCTCGATGGCGTCCAGCCCCTCCGAGGGGCGCAGCTTCAGCGCGGCCACGTACGTCGCGGGCCGGGCCTCCAGCCAGACGCTCTGCCAGATGCCCGACGACGGGGTGAAGCAGACGCCGTCGAAGTCGTCGCGCGGGATGCTGCGCTGCTTGCCGTGCGCGATCTCGCGCTTGTCCAGCGGCGCGGAGACCCGTACGACGACCTCCTGCCGCCCTTCGACGAGCGCATCGGTGATGTCGGCCTCGAACGGCGTGTAGCCGCCCCGGTGGGTGGCCACCTCGACGTCGTTGACGTAGACCGTGGCCTCGTGGTGCACGGCTCCGAACTGGAGCACGACCCGCTGCCCGCCCCACTCCGCGGGCACGGTGAACGAGCGGCGGTACCAGGCCACCGGCAGCCAGTGGGCCTCGATGCCCGACGCGGGGGTCTCCCAGGCGAAGGGCACGGTGATGGTCCGGTTCCAGTCCTGCTCGGTGTCGGCCCGGAAGTCCCAGTCGCCGTTCAGGCTCGACCAGCTGTGCGACCGGTCGAAATGGGGCCGGGGATATTCCGCACGCGGCGTCATGGTGCTCTCTTTCATGTGATCGGGGTCAGCCCTTGACGCTGCCCGCGAGGATGCCGTTGATGAAGTGGCGCTGCAGCAGAACGAAGATCACCAGCAGCGGCAACATGGCGATGCTCCCGGCGGCCAGCAACTCGCCCCACACGGTGGCGAAGTCGGCGCCGATCCGGTTGCCGGTGACGTTCTGCGCCAGCGTGGACAGCACCACCTGCAGCGTCTGGTGCGCGGTGTCGTTGACGGCGACGACCGGCCAGACGAAGTCGTTGTAGATGTTCATGGTGGTCAGCACGGCCAGCGCGGCCAGGCCGGGGCGGATGACCGGCAGCACCACCTTGTAGAAGATGCCGAACTCGCCGGCCCCGTCCACCCGCCCGGCGTCGATGAGCTCGTTCGGGATGACGGCGATGGTCTGCCGCATCCAGAAGATGCTGAACGCGTCGATGCTGCCCGGCAGGATCAGCGCCTGGTAGGTGTTCACCCAGCCCAGCGCGCTCATCTCGAGCAGCAGGGGGATGATCAGCACCAGCGTCGGCAGCATCAGCGTCAGCAGCACGATGCCGAACAGCAGGTTCTTGAACGGGAAGTCGTACTTGGCGAACGCGTAGCCGGCCAGCGGGCAGAAGAACATCGTCATCGCGCCCTTGACCACCAGCACCAGCGCCGTGTTGGCGAACCCGGTGCCGATGGGCACGTCGGCGAACATGGCCTGGTAGTTGTCCAGCGTCAGCTCGCCGATCGACAGCGGGCTGGCGATGATCTCCGCCGCGGGCTTGAGCGAGGAGCTGACCGCCCACCAGATCGGGTACAGGAACGCGATCGCGAGCAGCACCAGCAGCGCGTACTGCACGATCCCCGGCCTGGGCTGGTTCATGAGACCTCGTCTTTCGGGCGCAGCAGCCTGACCGAGACCAGCGACAGGCCGAAGACCAGCAGGACCAGCAGGAACGAGTTCGCGGCGCCGGTGCCCAGGTCCGAGGCGGTGATGTGCTCGTACAGGTAGAGCCCTGCGGTGGTGGTGGAGCCGTACGGGCCGCCCTCGGTGACCACGAACGGCTCGGCGAACATCTGGAAGACCGCCAGCGTCTGGATGACCACCAGGAACGCCATGCTCCGCCGGACCAGCGGCACGGTGATCGACCAGAACTGGCGCCAGCGGGAGGCGCCGTCGAGGGAGGCGGCCTCGTACACGCCGCCGGGGACGGCCTGCAGGCCGGCGAGCAGGATGATGATCGCGAACCCGGTGGTCTTCCACAGGAACAGCAGCGCCAGCGTCGGCTTCGACCACGCCGTGGAGGTCAGCCAGCCCACGTCCGGCAGCCCCACCAGGTTGAACAGGTAGTTGACCAGTCCGTAGTCCTGGTCGAACACCACGATCCACACCTGCGCCATGGCCACCAGCGGGGTCACGAACGGCGCGATGAACGCCACCCGGAAGAACCCGCGCAACCGCAGCTTGGCGTTGGCCAGCAGCACCGCGCCGCCCAGCCCGGCCACGACCTGGATCGGCACGATGAGCAGCCACATGACGGCGCTGTTGCCGAGCGAGGCCCAGAAGTCCGGGCTGGTCAGCAGGTAGAGGTAGTTGTCGAGGCCCACCCAGCGAGCCCCGCTCCCGCCCCGCCAGCGCATGAAGCTGAGCTGCAGCGCGTAGATCAGCGGGTAGATCCCGAAGGCGGCGAAGACCACGAAGAACGGGGCGATGAACAGGTACGGCGACAGCCGCGTGGACCGCCAGAGCCGCGGCCGGGACCGCGCGTGGACGCCGCTCGTGAGGCTCGCCGTCATGACCGGTCGATCAGGTTGCGCTGGATCTTCTCGGCCGACTCCGAGATCACTTGGTCAGGCGACATCTTGCCTTCCATCAGGCGTTGCATGTTGTTGCCGAGGTAGTCCACCGACTGGGCCCACCACCACGGGATCGGCGCGGCGGCCGGGATGGTGGCGGCGGCCTCGACGGCGACCTTCCACAGGTCCTGGCCACCGAGCGCCTCGATGGGCTGGAACAGCGGCTTGGCCGGGTCGAGGGCGGGCGTGTAGCTCGGGATCGAGGTGGACAGGCCGCCGGGGTAGACGTCGTTGGGGCCGTACACGGCGGTGTAGCCGGGCTCCTTGAAGCAGAGGAACTCGTACAGCAGCCAGGCCAGCTCCGGGTTCTTGGCCTTGGCCGGGATGATGAAGCTGCTGCCGCCCATCGCGCCGCTGCGCGCGCCGCCCGGCGTCCAGGCCGGCAGCGGCGCGGCCCGCCACTTCCCCTCGGTGTTCTTGAGGAGTTGCTGCGGCGCGAACGACCACCAGATCGCCCACGGCACGAACACCTGCTGGCCGTTGTCGAGCGTGTTGACGTCGGCCTGCTCCAGGTAGGGGGCGTGGGTGACCAGCCCGTCCTTGACCGCGGTCTGGATCCAGGTGAAGATCCGCCGGTATTCCGCGGAGTCCAGCCGCAGCTTGCCCTGGGCGTCGGTGAGGCTCGTGCCCTGCTGGTTGGCCAGCATCTCCAGCCAGAGCTGGCTGAGGAACGGCGTCTTCTCCAGGTGGATGGGCTTGGTCCTGGGGTCCTTCTCCTTGATCGTCCTGGAGGCGGCGAGCAGGTCGTCGTACGTGGCCAGGCTCGCCGGGTCGACCCCGGCGCTCTCCAGGACGTCCTCGCGGTACCAGAGCAGCCCGGGGTCCAGGTCCCACGGCACGCCGTAGATCTTGCCGTCCACCGTGTTGACCGACAGCTTGTACGCCGAGGTCTGGCCCTTGTACGGCGCGATCAGGTCCGTCAGGTCGAAGAGGTGCTCGGCCTGCCCGCCGATCTTGGCGTCGTCCCAGAAGCTGCCGTCGGGCACGTCGGTCCCGCTGATCAGCGTGTTGGCCAGCTTGGCGTCGATGTCCACGGCCTGGTGGTTCACCTTGACGTTCGGGTACGCCTGGCGGAACTTGGCGATCGCCGCGTCGAAGACCTTGAACAGGTCGCCGGATCGGTTCCAGATCGTGATCTCGCCCTTGGCCGCGGACGTCGTGGCGGTCGGCGCGGCCAGCTTGCTCGGCTGCGCGCTCGTACCGCCGGGGGCGGCGCACGCGGCGGCCAGAGAGCCGGTGGCGGCGAGTGCGCCGATGCCCAGGGCTCCCTGGAGAAAACCGCGACGGCCTATGCGGGGTGTGGACATCTTCGACTCCTCGCCGGACGGGGGAAGGTGTTGTGAGGGCTCTGCAACGATGCAGACATAATGCATACTCGTGTGCAACGATGCAAGAGCGGATTTAGGATCTTCCCAAGACCAGCAGCCGGAGGTATAGGAGACGCATGGCCGGTCCAACCCTGCGTGACGTCGCCAAGCGGGCGAACGTGTCCATTCGCACGGTGTCCAACGTGGTCAACGGTTACGCGCCGGTCTCCGACGAGCTGCGCGCGCGGGTGCAGGCCGTCCTGGACGAGCTCGACTACCGTCCCAACCTCATCGCCCGCAACCTCAAACAGGGGCGTACGGGGATGATCGCCCTCGTGGTGCCCGAGCTGGACGTGCCCTACTTCGCCGAGCTGGCCCGCGAGGTGATCACCGCCGCCCGCGCCCACGGCTACGTGGTCATGATCGACCAGACCGACGGCGACGGGGACCGGGAGCGCGAGCTGCTCGGGCGGGACTCGCGGGCCACCATGTTCGACGGCCTGCTGCTCAGCCCGCTGTCGGTCTCCGCCGAGGAGCTGCGCGGCCGGGGCAACCGGATCCCGATCGTGCTGCTCGGCGAGCACATCTTCAACGGCAGCTTCCCCCATGTGGCCATCGACAACGTGGCCGCCGCCCGCGACGCCACCGCGCACCTGCTGGACCTGGGCCGCCGCCGGGTGGCCGCGATCGGCGACCAGCCGTACGCGACCGGCGAGACCGCCCAGCTCCGCACCACCGGCTACCGGCAGGCGCACACCCGCGCCGGCCTGGAGGTGGACGATTCCCTGATCGTGTCCACCCCGCACTTCCACCGCCGCCTGGGCGCCGAGGCCATGGAACGGCTGCTCGCCCTCCCCGAGCCGCCGGACGCGGTGTTCTGCTACAACGACCTGCTCGCCCTGGGCGCGATCCGGGCACTGACCAGGGCCGGCCGCCGCATCCCCGACGACGTGGCCGTGGTGGGCGTGGACGACATCGAGGAGGGCCAGTACAGCACGCCCAGTCTGACCACGGTCGCCCCGGACAAGGGGGAGCTCGCCCGCCGGGCGGTGGACACGCTGCTGGAGTCGATCCGCGGCGAGCTCGGCTCACCCCCCGAGATCGTGGTGCCCCACCGGCTGATCGTCAGGGAGAGCACGGCAGGCGAGATCCCGGTCTGAACCGGGCTGATGACGGTAGTGCCGGGACCACCTCAAGGTCTCGCCGCAGCACCCGTGCCCGCGCGTGCGACCGCGGCTTGGATGGCCGGTATGACGATTCCTGGACGCTGGATCGAGGGCACCGGTCTGGTGCTCGGCCCGTTGCTGCTGCTCGCCGGGGTGCTCACCCGGCTCGGCGAGGACGACTTCTTCCCCGGCCAGCTGGCCGCCCACGCCGCCGCCCCGGGGCGGATGGCCTGGTCCTACGGCCTGTACGCGGCCGGGGTCGTGCTGCTGTGGCCCGCCGTGACCGCCCTGGCCCGGCTGATCAGGGTGAGGTGTCCCGGATGGGCGCAGTGGGGCCTCACGCTCGTCGTGCTCGGGCTGTTCGGGCGGGTGTTCCACGCCGGGGTGAGCCATCTGGCCTTCCAGCTCGTGGACGTGCTCGGACTGGCGGCGGCCCAGCGGGCGGTGGCGGAGACGTACGGCGCCTTCCACGTGTTCAAGGCGGTCAACGTGTGCATCATGGGCGGCTGGATCGTGCTGGCCGTCGGCGCCTACCGGGCCAGGGCGCTGGGCCTCGCCCGGAGCGTGGCCCTCGGGCTGGCCGCCCTGCTGCCGCTGGGCGTGCTCAAGGGCAGCAGCGACCCGATCGCGCTGGTGGCCCTGGCCGGGCTCGCCGTCGCGCTGGTGCCGCTGGGCCTGTCCGTGCTGAGGCAGGGGCCCGCGCCCCGGTGGTGGGCCGCGGGGCTGGCGGTCGCGTTCGTCCCCGTGGCGTTCCTCCTGGGGCTGGCCGGTTGACCGCAGGCGGGAGACCGGCGCCGGCACCGAACGGTCACGACAGGGCGATCTCGAAGTGCACGGTCTGGAAGTGCTCGGGATCGCCGTCGCGGGCGTCGAACACCGGCTCGGCCACCGACCTCCAGAACTTCTCCGCCCCCGCCACCCGGGTGTCCGTGTGCAGGTAGAGGGCCCGGTAGCCGCCGTCGGCGGCGACGAAGCGGCGGGCCCGGGCGACCATCTCCCCGGCCAGGCCGCGCCTGCGGTGAGCCGGGTCCACGTACACGCGGAAGAGCTGCGCCGTGGAGCCGTCCGGGTACAGCCTGGCCAGCCGGTCCGGATGCGGCGGGCTCTTCGGGCCGCCCGCGCGCACGGCCGTGGTGCCGACCACCTCGTCGCCGTGCAGCGCCACGATCAGCGTGTGGCGGGCGGGCAGCAGGTACGTGCCCGCCAGGTCGACCACGTCCCAGTGCCACTCGGGCCGGTAGCCGTGGCCGAACTCCCGGTAGAACGTGTCCAGCATGACCCGCCGCGCGCCGTCCAGATGGCGGGCGGCGGCGGGCCGGACGGTGTAGGGATTCGTCATGGGCTGTTCTCCGATCTGACGCGACCGCCGTCGAGCTCCACGACCCGATCGGCGAGCCTGGCCACCACGTCCATGTCGTGGCTGATGAGCAGCAGGGTGAGCCCGAGGTCGCGGCGCAGCTCGTCGAGCAGGTCGAGGATGGCGGCCTGGACGAGGGTGTCCAGGCCGGAGGTGATCTCGTCGCAGATGAGCACCTTCGGCTCGGCGAGCAGTGCGCGGGCGAGCGCGGCCCGCTGGAGCTCGCCGCCCGACAGGGCCGCCGGCCTCCGTCCGGCCGTGCGCTCGTCGAGGCCCACCCGCTCCAGCACGGCCCGCGCCCCGGCCGCCGCCTCACCGGCGCTCGCGCCGCGCAGCCGTACGGCGGTGCGCGCTACCTGGGCCGACACGCTGCGGTACGGGTCGAAGGAGGCCCTGGCGTCCTGGAAGACGTACTGCACGTCGCGGGCCCGGGACGGGAGGTGGCGCGGAAGCGGCCGGCCCGCCAGCGTCACCGTCCCCGCGGCGGCCCGGTGCAACCCTGCGACGCACCGAGCCAGGGTGGTCTTCCCGCTGCCGGACCTCCCCACGACAGCCACACACTCCCCGGCGGCGACGCTCAGGCTCACCCCGCGCAGCACCGCCATCCGCCGATGCCCAGCCACCAGCCCCCGCACCTCCACCAGACCCCCCACACCCCCGCCCGGCCCCGCCTCCACGCCACCCGAACGTCCGCCTTCACGCAGCGCTCCCTCCGCGCCGCCGCTTTCGACCGGTGCCGCGTTCGCGACGTGGCCTTCGGCCTGCGCCGCCCAGGAGGCGCCCGCGCTGCCGCTTTCGGCCGGTGCCGCGTTCGCGACGTCGCCGCCGCCGGTTCGGTTGGCGCTGCCGGCGTTGGCCTGGCCGGTGCTGCCGTCTTCGGCGTGCTCCCTCCTCGACGTCTCCGCGCTGTCACCGGCGGCTCGCCCTGTGGCCGGTGCTGGGGCTCCGGAGGCGGGGTGGGCCGGGGAACTCGTGGGTCGGGACGGTGGGGCGAGGCGGGTGGAGAGCAGGCGTTGGGTGTAGTCGTGTCGCGGGGCGTCCAGGACGGCGGCGGCCGGGCCCGACTCGACGATGCGGCCCCCGTGCATCACCGCCACCCGGTCCGCCAGCGCGCGCACCATGGCCAGGTCGTGGCTGAGCAACACCAGGGCGATGCCCTGCGCGCGCAGCCCGCGGAACTCCTCGATGACCTCGCCCCGGATGAGCCCGTCCTGACCGGTCGTCGGCTCGTCGGCGACGATCAGGACCGGATCGAGCAGCAGCGCCTGGGCCAGCACGACCCGCTGCTGCTGGCCGCCGGAGAGCTGGTGCGGGTAGCGTCCGAGCAGCTCGACCGGCAACCGCGCCCGCCGCGCCGCCTCCCGCACCCGCTCCTCGGCCTCCCCGGCCCGGCCCCATGGCGGCCTGCGCCTCCGCGCCCGGACGTCACCTGCCAGGTCCTGCGGCACGTCGAGCCTCGGTACTTCGCCCGCGCTCTGGTGGCGGGCGATCTCGCGGAGGACCCCGCCCACGCGGCGGGCCGGGTTGAGCACGCTCGACGGGTGCTGCGGCACGTACGCGACGGCGCCCGGCGCGCGGCGTACCTCGCCCGAGAGCCGCACCCCCGGCGCGTGCTCGCCGAGCAGCGCCAGCCCCGTCGTGGTCTTGCCGCTGCCCGAGGCCCCGACCAGCGCGAGCACCTCGCCGGTCGCCAGCTCGAAGGACACCCCGTCCACCAGCGCCCGCCCGTCCACCTCCGCGCGCAGCCCGGAGACCTGCACGATCATGCCCTGCCGCCCTTCCGCACTACCCGGTCGAACGCCAGGTTCAGCCCCACCGACAGGGCCACGATCAGCAGCGCGGGCACCAGCACCGCCCACGGCTGCAGGAACATCCCCGTCCGGTTGCGATCCACCATCACCGCCCAGTCACTCGCGTCCGGGGCCATGCCGACACCCAGGAAGCTGGCCGAGGCGACCAGATAGAGCGCCCCGACCAGGCGCACGCCGACGTCGGCCACCAGCGTCGTGAGCATCGACCGGCCGGTGTAGCCGATGGCGCGCCGCCACCACGTCTCCCCCTGCAACCGCAGGGCCTCCATCGCCGTCCCGCCCGCCGCCTCCAGCGCCGCCGCCCGCGAGATGCGTACGACCTCGGGCAGCCCGATCAGCGCCACGATCACCACCAGAGCGGCCGGCCCCGGCGAGAACAGCGCCGCCAGCATGATGAGCAGCAGCAACGACGGCACCGCCAGCAGCAGGTCGAGCGGGCGCATCAGCAGCTCGTCCACCCACCGCCGCCCGGCCAGTGCCGCCGACATACCCGCCACCATGCCCAGCGGCACCCCCGCCGCGTACGCCAGCAACGTCGCCAGCACCGCCACCGCCACCACGGAACGCCCGCCGAGCAGCACCTGCTCCCACACGTCCCGCCCGACGAAGTCGGTGCCGAGCGGGGGCACGGCGGCGAAGGAGATCCCGCGCGGCTCGGGCGTGCCCGCCAGCCACGGCCCGGCCAGCGCGAGCACCAGCGGCACGGCCAGCAGCAGCACCCCGGCCCCCCGGCGCGCCCTCATCGGGCACCCGCCGGGACCAGCCGGTACGCGCCCAGGTCGGCGGCCAGGTTCACGGCCACCGTGGTCGTCGCGAACAACACGCACAACGCCTGGATCACGGGGATGTCCCTGGCCGCCACCGAGTCGTTCAGCAGCGTGCCGAGCCCGGGGATCACGAACACCGACTCCACCACGATCACGCCGCCCAGCAGCCAGTCCGTGGTCCTGGCGAGCTGCTGCACGCCGGGGGCCAGGGCGTTGGGCAGCGCGTGCGTCAGGCGTACCCGCCAGGGCGACAGGCCCAGCCGGCCGGCGTGCGCCACGTAGCCGGAGGCCAGCGCGTCGATCATGCCCGCGCGTACCAGGCGGCTGATCGAGCAGACCGGCCGGGCCAGCAGCACCACGAGCGGGAGCACCAGCAGCGCGGGCTGCTCCAGCAGGTTTGGCGGCGCGCCGACCGCCGTCGGCGGGAACCAGCCCAGCCGCACCGCGAACAGCGCGACCAGCACCACGCCGAGCGCGAACTCCGGGATGGAGTACAGCCCGACGGTCACGGTGGTGAGCACCCGGTCGAGCAGGCGGCCGTGCCGCACCGCCGCGATCACCCCGGCCCCCACCGAGAGCGGTACGAGCAGGAGCAGCGTGATCCCGGCCAGGACGAGCGTCGGCGGCAGCCCGTCGGCCAGCACCTCGGCCACCGGACGGCCGGAGACCAGCGAGACGCCCAGGTCGCCGCGCGCCAGCCCGGCCAGCCAGTCCGCCCACCGCCCGACGGCGGGCCGGTCCAGTTCCAGGGCGTGCCGGAGCTGGGCGATGCGCTCCTCGTCCGGGATGTCCCCGGCCAGCACCACGGCGGCGTCGCCGGGCAGCGCCTCCGTGAGCACGAACACCAGCGTGGCCACCGCCACGACCTGCACCGCGCCGAGCAGCAGCCGGCGCAGCGCGTAGCGGGTCAGATTCACGTGAAACTCGCTCTGGTTCTCATCCCAGCCAGACCTTGTCGAACCGGGCCCAGTCGAGCGTGTTGGCGGGGGCGTTCGCGACGCCGCGCAGCCTGGGGGAGGTGCCGAGCAGCCAGTCGGCGAAGCCCCAGATGAGGAAGCCGCCCTCGGCATGCAGCGTGCGCTGCATCTCCTGGTAGATCTCGCGGCGCTTGGCCTCGTCGGGGCTGGCGACCGCCTGCTCGTAGAGGGCGTCGAACTCGGGGCGGGCCCATTTGGTGGCGTTCGTGGTGGAGTTGGTGAGCAGCCGCTGCGAGAAGTGGGTCTCGATGGGCATGGCGCCGGAGCGGTAGCAGCAGATGGTGCCCTTGTTCAGTACGTCGGCCCAGTACGTGTCCTTGTTGCCCACCTTCGCGCTCACCTCCAGCCCCGCCTGCCGGGCCTGGTCGGCGAAGACGCCGGCCGCCTCCAGGAAGCCGCTGGCCGCCGCCGAGGTGTCGAGCTGGATCCTCAGCCCCTTCGCCCCGGCCTTGTCGATCAGCCATCTGGCCTGGTCCAGGTCGGGGGTGCGCTGCGGGATGCCGGCGGCGTAGTAGAGGTAGTCCTTGCCGAACAGGTCGTTGCCCACCTGCCCGGCCCCCGCGAGCACGCTGTCGATCATCTGCGACCGGTCGGCCAGCAGGAACATGGCCTGGCGTAGCCGCGGGTCGTCGAAGGGCGGCCGGTCCACCTTCATCGCGAACGCCTGCATGCCGCTGTTGGCCAGCCGGACGACCGACATCCGGCCGCCGTCCTGGTGGGTGCGGGCGGTGGCCGGGGTCAGGTCGTGGGCGTACTCGGCCTGGCCGCCGAGCACGGCGTTCACCCGGGCGGACTCCTCGTTGGCGATGAGGTATTCGAGCTCGTCCACGTACGCCGCGCCCTCCCAGTAGTCCGGGTTGCGCTTGAGCAGCAGCGAGCGCCCCGGCCGGAAGGACCCGAACGCGAACGGCCCCGACCCGACCGGCCGGCTGAACTCGTCGGCGCCCTCCGGCACGATGTAGGCCCCGAAGGCCGCCAGCACGTTGGGGAACTCGGCGTAGGGCCGCCGCAGCCGGAACTCCACCGTGCGCTCGCCGACGGCGCGGCTGTTCGTCAGATCGATGAGGGCCAGGTTCGCCTTGGCGCGGAAGGTGCGCTTCTCGTCGGCGATGCGGGCGTAACTGTGGAGGACGTCCGCGGCGCGTACCGGCCTGCCGTCGTGGAAGGCGGCCTCGCGCAGGGTGACCCGCCACGTGCCGAGCTTCGCGTCGGCCTCCCAGCCGGAGGCCAGGCGGGGCACGATCGAGACGTCGGTCCCGTAGTCGGCGAGCTTGTCGAACATCGCCTTGGACCTCGACGCCTCCAGGAACAGGTTCGCCAGGTGCGGGTCCAGGCTCTCCTGGGCCCCGCCGCCGGCGAACACCGCGCGCAGCCGGCCGCCCTTCCTGGGCTGCGAGGACGCGGTGCCGCCGGAGGGCTGGGCGGCGCATCCGGCCAGGGCCACGGCGGCGGCGGACAGGAAGGCACGACGATCTAGGCGCATGGCCGACAATGGTAACGATTTTCATTTATGGTGCAAACTCCCCCTAATCGGTGAGGAGTTTGATGATCGCCACCACCCCGATGCACACGATCACCCCGCGCAGCACCGGGGCGGGCAGCTTGCGGCCCAGCCGGGCGCCGAGGAACCCGCCGGCCATCGAGCCCAGCGCCACCAGCAGCACCGCGAGCCAGTCGACGTCGGCGACGAGGGCGTACAGGATGGCGGCGGCGCCGTTGACCAGCACGACCAGCACGTTCTTGGCCGCGTTGATCCGCTGCAGGTCCTCGTCGATGAGGATGCCCATCAGGCCGATGAGCAGGATGCCCTGGCCGGCGCCGAAGTATCCGCCGTACGCGCCGGACGCCAGCGTGCCCAGCCACAACCACGGGCCGCCGTGCGCGTGCCGGGGCCGGTCGGCGAGCAGGCGGTTGAGCCTGGGCTGGATCATGACCAGCGTGCAGGACAGCGCGATGAGCACGGTGACGACCGTCGTGAACGTGCGCTCCGGCAGGTTGAGCAGCAGCAGGCCGCCCGCCAGCGCCCCCGCCAGGGAGGCGGGGGCCAGGCGGAGCAGCCGTTCGCGCTGGCCCTTAAGCTCGTTCCGGTAACCCATGACACCGGTCAGCCCGCCGGGGACCAGGCCGATGTTGTTGGAGACGTTGGCCGTGATCGGGGGCAGGCCGACGGCGAGCAGGGTGGGAAAGGTGATCAGGGATCCCGAGCCGACGACGGTGTTGATGGCCCCGCCCGCGACGCCTGCCGCGAGCACGGCGACCATCTCCCAAGGTGTCATGCTGTCGGACTCTAGGCCATGTCTTACTAGCTAAGACGAAACGTACCGCGATTTGAGACGGGAATCACCGCCCGGTGATCACCTCGATCTCGTAGACCCTGGCCACGTCCAGGGCGTTGCCCGACGGATCGGTGATCAGCAGGCGGACCTGGTCGGCCACGGCGCCCGGCACCGTCACCGTCCCGGAGGTGTTGCCGGTGACCGTGCCCAGCGCCTGCCAGCCGGTCGCCGTCCGGGCCTCGACCGTGAAGTCGCGCAGCACGTCGGTGCCGGGCACCGGGGCCCTGGTGTAGCCGGAGTGCACGCGTACCTCGTCGAACGCCACGTGCTTGCCGAGGTCCACGGTGATGACGGGCGCGGTGTCGCCCTCGGCGGAGATCCACCGGCTGTCGTCGGTGCACAGCCCGTCCACGGCCTTGGCTCCCTCCGTGCCGGCGCGCAGCACGGACGAGACGGTGACCGAGGCGTTCAGCGCGGCGTTCGTGCCACCGCCTGACGACCCGGCAAGGCGCCGGGCGATCGCGGCGAACGGCTCGCCGCCGCCCGGCACGCCGGTCCTCGGCACCGTGGCCCGCCAGAGGGCGCCGGTCAGCGGGGCGGTGACGTACAGCAGGTCAGTGCCGTCGGCTGCGCGCTGCGCGCGCAGCCGTTGGAGGCCCTGTCGCACTTCGCCGAGCGTGCTGAACGTCCACGGGGCCGTTCCGGACCGCTCGGCCCGCACGACCTGGCTGCGGGTCCCGCCGCAGCCGCTCGCCTCCGCGACGAAGTAGACGCGGGTGGTGGGCCCGGCGTGGGTGACGCCGATGGCGGCGGAGTTGTCGACGGGGAAGTCGCCGTTGGCGACCACGGTCTCGCGGCGCCAGGCCGTCCCGGTCCACGTCGCGTACCGGACGTCGAAGCCGGAGAAGGTGCTGCCGGAGCGTGCGGTGAGATAGCGGTAGGCGATGCCGGCCAGGCGGTCGCCCACCACGGCGAGCTTGGCCGTCTGCACCGCCCGGCTGGTGGACGTGAGCGTCTCGTCGCCCTCGTAGGGCTGGTAGACGACGGGCGCGTCCGACGGGGGAGCCAGCGGCATGGCGAGCGGGTCGCCCGCCACGTCCGCGAAGGAGCCGTCGGCCGGGTCGAACACCGCGTACGAGCCCAGGTGCCGGTGCGTGGTGGCCGGCCACGGGCCCCACTCCCACAGCACGTGAACGCGTCCCGCCGTGTCCACCTGGAGGTCGTCCGGGTAGAAGGAGTAGCCGTGACCGGCGGCGACCACGGCCACCGTGCTCCAGGCGTCCGCGGCGGTGTCGAACCGGTAGAGGCGCCCGCCACGGGTGCGTTCGGCGTCCTGGTCGGCCCTGGCCATGACGTAGGCGTCGCCGTCCTTGCCGCGTACGGTCACCGGATAGGTGAAACGCAGGTCGCGGTCGGGGAGCTGGGCGGCGGCCTCGGCCATCGAGGTCACGTCACCCGGCCTGGTGCTCTGGTAATAGCGCCAGGAGTTGTTGTGCATGGAGACGAAGGCGTGGATGCGGCCGTCGCCGTCCACCACGATCGACGGCTGGTTGTGGCCGACGTCGTCGACGTAGGTGACGCAACCGCCGCCGGCGGCCGGCAGGCAGCCGTCGCGCCACACGCCGTCCCCGCCGCGGG
This sequence comes from Nonomuraea sp. NPDC049709, assembly GCF_040674815.1. Classification (NCBI taxonomy): domain Bacteria; kingdom Bacillati; phylum Actinomycetota; class Actinomycetes; order Streptosporangiales; family Streptosporangiaceae; genus Nonomuraea; species Nonomuraea sp. NPDC049709. The sequence goes on along the minus strand of NZ_JBFANM010000029.1, from coordinate 119,384 downwards.
CGGCGATGTGCACCTCGTGCCGGCCGGCCTCGGCCGCCGGCGCGTTGTAGGCGAAGTAGTCCACGCCGCGGAAGGAGTCGAGCGGGCGCCACCAGCCGGCCTGGTTGGAGGAGTCCACGGTGAAGGGCAGCCGTTCCGGAGCCGGCTGGGCGGCCGCCAGGTCAGCGACGGCGTGGGCCTGGGCGGCCGCCAGGTCGGCGACGGCGTGGGCCTGGGCCGCCGCCGGGGTGGCGGGGGCGAGCGTCTGAGTGGCCGCGGCGAGCAGGGCCGCGGCGGTGATGAGCGAGCGGGTTCTGAGCACCGGTGTTCTCTTCTCTCAGAAGGTGACGGTCGTCGCGAACGCGCCGAGGCCGTAGGAGAGGGTCACGCTCTGGCCGGGGCCGAGCTGGAGGATCCCGTCGCCGGGCCTGGCCCTGCCGGACGCGGTCCGGATCGTGCCGGTGAAGTCGAGGGCACTGGGGCCCGACTCGGTGACCGTGATCGTCTCGCTGTCGCCGCTCGACGAGGTGGCCCGCAACGTGCCGGTCTCGCGGGCGGTGGCGTCGAGGTTGAGCGGGGCGCGCAGCCGTACGGTGAGCGGGCCGCCCGGGCGCGGGGTGGAGTGCCGGATGCTCGTCCGGTCCACGGCGAGCTGGGCGAGGCTGGCGTTCCACGCCGTGTTGAAGGCCACCCAGCCTTCCGTGTAGCCGAGGTCGGCGTCGGGCACGTAGGGGTAGGACGCCTCCTTGGGGGAGCCGTCGAGCACCCCCTGCACCTCTTCGAGCTCGCCCGCGCCATGGCCGGGCGGATACTCCTTGGGCCAGCCGCGCTCCACGCCCTCGAACCCGCCGGGGGTGGCGGCGTCGTGCGAGAAGTGGGCGTCGGCCGGGTTGCGGCCGAAGACGTGGTCGATGTGACCGGCCGCGATCCTGCGCAGCGCGGTCTCGCGGGCGGGGTCGTCGAGCACGCGGGCGGCGGCGAGGGCCGCGGCGGGCAGGCCCGCGACGTTCCCCGGCTCGTTGAACTCGGGAATGATCCACAAGGAGTCCGAATATTTCCGGAAATCCCACATGTTCTCCGAGCGGGCGATCACCACGTCGGCCCACTGCTCGATCTTGGTACGCAGGGCCGCCGACGGATACCGGGCCGCGTAGTAGGCCAGCGACTCCATCGTGACGTGCTCGCTCATCCGCTGGCCCTTGGTGGTGGCCGGGTCGGTCCAGTCGAGGTTGTCCACGATCCAGTCCACCTGGGCGCGGGCGGCGTCGAGGTAGCGCTGCGGCTCCGGCAGACCGTCGCGCCGGGCGACGTCGTACATCATGAGGTTCGGCACGATCGAGTGGCCGGGCGGGAACATGCCCTTGCCGGTGCCGATGACGGTGTATGTCTGGAACAGGTCGGCGCTGTGCGGGATGTCGTACCAGTTCCACCGGTCGCGCGCCGGGTCGCCCCAGGTGGCCGTCAGGTGGTCGCGGGCCTTGAGGTACTGCTCGCGCGGGATCCACCGCTCCAGATGCGGGTACGCGTGCACGAACCAGGCCAGCTGCTCCTTGAGCAGGTCGTGGTTGACCCGGCCCTGGAGGTAGAGGTCCACCCCCCAGTTGATCAGCTTCACGATCTCGGGGGCGTCCGGCGCGGCCGGGACGGCCAGCCCGTCGTAGCGGCCGGTGCCGGGGGAGCGGGTGAAGGCGTCCGGGTTGGACAGGTAGAGCTCGATCAGGCTCTGCAGCGAGAACGAGAACTGGTGGTCGTCGCGCCAGGCCACCCCGGTGTTGCCGCGGTTGCAGTGCGGCCCTTTGGGGTCGGTGAAGACGAGCTTGCCCGCGTCGCCGTGGGCGCAGCGGGTCTGCACCATGAAGTCCACCGCCCGCTGGACGGCCACCCGGTAGGTCCAGTAGGGGCCGATCCCGAACGGGTGAGAGGTGCCGCCGTTCACCGTGGCCACGTACGGGCCGGCGGAGGCGGGGCGGAAGGCGGTGAAGTCGCCGACGCCGCCCTTCACCGTGCCGCTGAACACCGTCGAGCCGTCCCGCGTGATCGTGAACGGGGTGCCGTCCGCCGCGCCGGGGGCGGTGAGGCGCTTGGGACCGGTCAGGTCGTAGCCGCTCTGGTTGACCAGCACGTCCTGGTGGGGCGCGGTCGAGCGCAGGCGTACGGCGTCGGCCCTGGTGACCTTGCCCGCGGTGGCGGCCGTGACGGTCAGGGCCACGGCGTCACCCTCGGCCAGCCGCAGCGTGGCCAGGGGATGCCAGGCGTCGCCGAAGGCGGCCTGGTTCGCGCGGACCTGGGTCTGCCCCCAGGAGTAGAGGACGGCGGGATCGTTGACGTCGGAGGAGGCGGGGATCCAGACGTCCAGCGAGAACTCGCCGTCGAGCGGCGCGGTGAGCGTCCAGGTTGCGGTGGCGCCCACCTCCCTGGTGAAGCGCGTCGTGCCGGCGAGGTAACCGGTGCGCTGGGCCTGCGTCCACGCGCCGGTCTCGCGGTAGGCGGCGTCGCGCGTGGTGACGACGGCCTGCACGGGACCGGGCGCGGCCAGGGCGGGCGGCCCGATCGTGAGGATGAGCGGCAGCAGGACGGCGAGGGCGGATAAGACGTGGGGGATGCGCGTCCGTGCGAGCATGAGGGAACCACCTCTGTCGTGAAGGGCACGGGTGTGTACGGAAGCCGCCCGGTGGGAGGGCCCCGGGGGGAATGGGCGTTCCCCCCGAACCGGGTCCCCTGCCGGGCGGTTGTCCTACTTCTGCAGCGGCTTGGCCGTCTCGGCCGCCTTGGCCAGGGCCTCCTTGGCCGGCGACTGGCCGACCAGCACGGCCTGCACCTGCTCGGCGATCGCGGTCTCGATCTGGGCGTATCCGGCGTAGCGCCAGAACGGGTTCGCGGTCGCGGTCTTGGTGATCTTCTCGGTCCACTCGGTGGTGAACGTGTCGCCGGAGACCTTCGGGTCGGCCAGGCCCGCCGTGGTGGTGGGCGGCAGCTTCACCTTCTCGAAGAACGAGGCCACGGTGGCGGTGTCGGAGGTCGCGTACGCGGCGAAGTCGGCGGCGGCGTCCGAGCCCGCACCCTCCACGACCACGATCACGTGGCCCCACAGCAGCGCCTGCGGCGTGTCACCGGCCTTCAGCACCGGCCTGGCCAGCGGCGCCATCTTCCCGGTCAGCGCCTTGTCCGGCGACTGCGCGGCCACCACCCCGCGGGTGATGATCGCGTCGTCGTAGAAGGCCGCCTTGCCCTGGGCGAACAGCGCGCGGGCGTCGAAGCGGTCCACGTCGGGCGCGATGAGCTCGGCGTCGTAGAGCTTCTTGTACCACTCGACGGCCGCGACCGACGCGTCGTCGCCCACGGTGATCGTGTCACCCTCCAGCAGCGGGCTGCCGAACGTGCGCATCCACGGCAGGATGTCCTTGAGCTGGGCCGCCTTGGTCGCGGCCGCGTACGGCGTGATGCCGCCGCCCAGCTTCGCCACCGCCCGCAGCGCCGCCTCGAACTCCTCGATCGTGGCCGGCAGCTCCTCCACCCCGGCCTTCTTCAGGATCTCGGTGTTGGCGACCAGCCCGATCGAGCCGGTCGTCCACGGCAGCCCGAGCTGCTTGCCGCCGAACTGCCCGCTGCTCAGCGCCACGTCCGTGTAGCCGCCCTTGGCCCCCTGCGCGCCGAGATCCTTCAGCTTGCCCATGGCGGCCAGCGCGGCCAGCCAGGAGATGTCGAGCTGGATCGCGCCGGTGAGCTGGCCGCCGCGCAGCTTGAGCGTCACCTGGTTGAGGTACTCGTTGTACGGGAACGACGCGGTGCTGATCTTCACCTGCTTGGCCCCGGCGTAGGCGTCCACGATGGCCTGCACCGCGCCCTTCTGCGCCTCCTCGTTCAGCGACCAGGACGTGAAGCCGAACGTCTTCGCGCCCGCGTCACCCTTCGGCGCCCCTCCGGAGGAGGCATCGGGGGCGCAGGCGGCCACGGCTGCCCCGAGCGCCCCCAGGCCGAGCAGGCGGAAGGCGTCGCGGCGGTTGAGCGTGTTCATGATTCTCCTGAAAAAGGGGGATGGAGGTCAGCCCTTGACCGCGCCCGCCGTGAGTCCGCCCACCAGGTACCGCTGCAGGAACATGAACGCGGCGATGACCGGGAGCGAGACGACGAAGGACGCGGCCATCAGATCTGGCCAGGCGGTTTGGAACTCCCCGAGATAGGTGTGCACCAGGCCCGGCGGCAGCGTCTGCCGGGCCGGGTCGGTGAGGGTGAGCGCGAAGATGAAGTCGTTCCACGCCCGTACGAACGCGAACAGCCCGGCCGCCACCAGCCCGGGCGCGGCCAGCGGCAGCGCGATCTGGTGCAGCGTGCGCCAGCGCGAGGCGCCGTCGATGGCGGCCGCCTCCATGAGGGTGCTCGGGACCGTGTCGAAGATCCCCTTCAGCATCCACACGCACAGCGGCAGCGTGAACGTGGTGAACGACAGGATCAGCGCGGCGTAGCTGCCCAGCAGGCCGGTCGCGCTGAAGACGGCGTACAGGGTGATCAGCAGCACCGCCTGCGGGAAGAGCTGCGAGGCCAGGATGAGGTGCATCAGCGACTTGCGGCCCCGGTAGCGGAACTTGGAGAAGGCGTAGGCCATGTACGCCGACACCAGCACGCTGAGGAAGGCCGTGACGACCGACACGATCACGCTGTTGACCAGGTAGCCGAAGAGCTGCTCGTTCTCGGCCAGCTTGGTGAAGTGGTCGAAGGTGATCTCGGTGGGGAACAGTGCGGGCGGGAAGCTGAACGCCTTGTCGTCCGGCGTGAACGCGGTGACGACCAGCCAGTAGATCGGCGCCAGCCCGAACACCCCGATCACCGCCACGGCGATCCAGGCGGCCACCCGGGAGCGCGGCCGGCGCCTCCTCGGGGCGCTCGCGAGCGGGACCGTACGGGTGAGCGTGGCCGTCATGCGTTCTCCTTGCGCAGGTAGAAGGCCATCAGCACGAGCAGCAGGAGCATCCACAGGCCGCCGAGCGCGGTGGCGTGACCCAGGTCGAAGCCCTTGAACGCGGTGTCGTACACGGCCACGGCGAACGTCTTGGTCGCGCCCGCCGGGCCGCCGCCGGTCAGGACGTAGATGGTGTCGAAGTGCTGGAAGTTCCAGATGAACTCCAGCAGGAACGCGATCCCGGCGATGGCCCGCATGTGCGGCACGGTCACGGACCTGAAGCGGCGGATCGCCCCCGCGCCGTCCACCGAGGCGGCCTCGTGCAGCTCCTTGGGCATCGTCTGCAGGCCGGCCAGCAGCATGACCATCATCCAGGGGAAGCTGGCCCAGGTCTTGGTGACGATCACCGCGATCATCGCCGTCGTCGGCTCGCCGAGCCAGCTGATGTGCGTGCCGAGCAGGCCGTTGAGCACGCCGTAGTTGGCGTTGAAGATCCACAGCCAGAGGAAGGAGACCACCACGCCGGGGATCACCCACGGGAACAGGAACAGGCCGCGCAGCCAGCCGGGCAGCCCGGCGTTGAGCGCGAGCGCCAGCGCGTACCCGATCAGGAAGGGGGCGATCGTGGCGCCGAGCGTGAACACCAGCGTGTTGCGCAGCACCGGCCAGAAGTCGCCGCCGAGCAGGTCCGCGAAGTTGGCCAGGCCGACGAAGGACCGGCCGGGCCGCACGAGGCTCTGCTCGAAGAAGCCCGTGACCAGCGCGGACACCAGCGGGTACGCGATGATCGCGAGGAACAGCGCCAGCCCCGGCACCATCAGCAACCAGGCGAACTGGCCGTCGGAGAGCTTGCGTCCCCTCATGGCCGGCCCGAGGCGGCGACGGCGTGGACCGGGCCGACGTATCCGAGCCCGATGCTGATGGAGTCGGCGGTCTCGATGATCGTGCGGGCCAGCTCGGCCTCGCGCGCCTCCAGGTCGATCGCCGACAGCGGCCCGGAGATCGAGATCGCGGCCACGATCGTGCCCGACATGTCGCGGATCGGCGCCGCCACGCACGCGCGGCCGAACGCCAGCTCCTCCACCTCGGTCGCGTAGCCCCGGCCGGTCGTGGCGGCCAGCTCCCGGTCCAGCGCATCGTGCGTGACGATCGTCCGGGAGGTGAACGGCCGCATCTCGGGCAGCAGCTCGCGCCGCTCCTCGGGGGTGAGGGCGAGCAGCAGGCACTTGCCGATCCCGGTCGCGTAGAGCGGCTTGCGCTGCCCGGTCAGCACGAACGACCTGGGGGCCAGCCTGCCCTCGAAGTTCAGCAGGTAGAACATCGACTCCGCGCGCCTGACGGCCACGTTGACGCCCAGGCCGAGCGTGCCGGCCAGGTCCTGGGCGATCTGGCGGGCCTCGCGGTGCACCGGGTTCTGATTCAGCGCGACGCCGCCGAGCGTGATGGGGGCGGTGCCCAGCCGGTAGAGGCCGCTCACCTCGTCCCGCTCGACGAACTCCAGCGTCTCCAGCGTGGCCAGCAGCCGGGAGGCGGTCGAGGTGCCGAGCCCGGTGGCCTTGGCGACGTCCGACACGCGCAGCTCTGGCCGGCCCGTCAGGAACGCCCGCAGGACGGAGATAGCCCGTTCTACGCTCTGATTGTTGCTCTGGTCGGAAGCCACCCTGTCTCCATTGCAATTGGCTTGCACTATGTGGGATCGTCACGCACATGCCGCAAATTCGTCAAGTGCGATGTTTCCCGGTGAAGATCCGGCACGAGGACGCCTACCTGGGCACGCCCGCCCAGGAGGAGGGCTATTTCGTCCGCCCGCCCTGGCGCAGCCTCTACTCGGCCCGCTTCGAGACCCTGCTGGTGAGCATCACGACCGACGACGGCACGACCGGCTGGGGCGAGGCGCTGGCGCCGGTCGCCCCCGAGGTGCCCGCCGCGATCGTCGAGCGGCTGCTCGCGCCCGCGCTGATCGGCGAGGACCCGACGCGCGTGCGCCCGCTGTGGGAGAAGCTGAGTGGCCTCATGCGGGAGCGCGGCCACCTCACCGGCCACCAGGCCGACGCGCTGGCCGCCGTGGACATCGCGCTGTGGGACCTGACCGGCCGCCTCACCGGCCGCTCGGTCGCCGAGCTGCTCGGCGGCGCGTTCCGGCAGACCGTCCCCGTCTACGTCAGCGGCCTGCCCAGGCCGACCGACGCCGAGCGCTCCGAGCTGGCCCGCCAGTGGGCGGCCAAGGGCGCCACCATGGTGAAGCTGCACCTCGGGCACGGGGTGGCGGAGGACCTCGCCACCGTGGACGCGGTCGCCGCCTCGGGGCTGAAGGTGGCGGTGGACGCGCACTGGGTCTACGACGTGCCGCAGGCCGTACGGCTGGCGCGCGGGCTGGCCGAGCGGGGCGCGCTGTTCCTGGAGGCGCCGCTCGCGCCCGAGGACGTCGAAGGCCACCGGGACCTGGTGCGGCGGGCCGACCTGCCGATCGCGGTGGGGGAGACGTTGCGCAACCGGTACGAGTTCGGCCACTGGCTGGGCCGGCGCGCGCTCGGGCTCGCGCAGCCGGACGTGGGGCGTACCGGGATCACGGAGCTGGTCTCGATCGCTGAGCTGGCGGCGGCGCAGCACGTACGGGTGGCGCCGCACCACTCCACCGGCCTCGGCGTCGCGCTGGCCGCCGGCGTCCACGTCAGCGCGGCCCTGGGCAACCTGGCCTTCTTCGAGTACCAGCCCACCACCTGCGAGGTCGCCGGCGCGATCCTGCGGGCCCCGCTGCCCGGCGACGCCACCGGTTTCCCCGTGCCGTCCGGGCCGGGGCTCGGCGTGGACGTCGACCCTTCCGCATTGTCAGCACTGTGATTGGAGAAGTTTCGTTGGTTCTGTCTGGACTGATCCCCATCCTCGCCACCCCGTTCACGGACGAGGGCGAGCTGGACCTGCCGAGCCTGCGGCGGCTGACCGAATGGCAGCTCGCGTCGGGGGCGGACGGCGTGGCCGTGTTCGGCATGGCGAGCGAGGGCTTCGCCCTGACGACCGGGGACCGCGCGCGGATCCTGGCCGAGGTGCGCGCCGTGGCCGGCCCGGCTTCCGTGGTGGCCGGAGTGGGCTCCACCAGCACGGCGAGCGCGCTGGAGCAGGCCGTGGCCGCCAGGGACGGGGGCGCGGATGCGCTCATGGTGCTGCCGCCGTACCTGGTCAAGCCCACGGGCGGGCAACTCGTGGACTTCTACGGCGAGATCGCGGCCCGGACCGGCGTGGACGTCATGGTGCAGGACGCGCCGGGCGCGACCGGGGTGAGCATGCCCGAGCCGCTCATCGTGGAGCTCAGCAAGCTCGACGGGGTGACCTCCGTCAAGGTGGAGGCGCCGCCGACGGCGCCCAAGGTCGCCGCCGTGGTGGCGGGGGTGGCCGACGGGTTCGCGGTGTTCGGGGGGCAGAACGCGCTGTTCTGCCTGGAGGAGTACGCCCTCGGGGCGGTCGGGACGATGCCGGCCTGCGAGTTCACGGACCTGCTCGCGCCGGTGCTGGCCGACTGGGCGGCGGGACGTACCGGGGAGGCGCGCGCCGGGCACGCCCGGCTGCTGCCGCTGATCCGCTCGGGGATGCAGCCCGGACTGGCGTGGGCGGTGCACAAGGAGGTGCTGGTCCGGCGCGGGCTGATCGCCTCGGCGGCGGTCCGCTCCCCGGCCCGGCCCCTCGACGCGGCCAGCCGCGCCCTGCTGGAGCACGTCATGGCGGACCTGTGGTGACCCGGCCGGACGCCCGGGGCGTGCTGCTGGCCGGCGGCAACTCGCCCATCGGGCGGGCCGTCGCCGCGACCTTCGCCGCGCGGGGCGACCGCGTCGTCGGCATCGGGCTGGAGCCGTGCGACGACCCCGCCTACGCCGGTTTCCTCACCCGCGACTGCGCCGACCCCGCCGAGGCCGCCGTGGCGGTGGAGGAGGCGGCGGAGCTGGCCGGCGGGCTGGACGTGCTGGTGCTGGCCACCGCCGTGATGCCCGTCGCCCCCGTCGTGGCCACCACGGACGAGCAGTGGCGGGCCGCGCTGGGGGCCACCCTGGACGTGGCCTTCCACCTGTGCAGGTCCGCCCTGCCCAAGATGCCCAGGGGCGGTGCGGTGGTGGCCGTCGGGTCGGTCAACTCCTTCCTGGCCGCCCCGGGCCTGCCCGCGTACGCCGCCGCCAAGGGCGGTCTGGACGCCTTCGTCCGCCAGCTCGCCCTCGAGTACGGCCCCGCCGGCATCCGCGTCAACTCGGTGGCCCCGGGCCTGATCGGCGGCGAGGACCTGGCGCGCGCCACCGAGGGCTACCCGCTCGGCCGCACCGGGACCCCGGAGGACGTGGCCGGGGCGGTGGCGTTCCTGGCCTCGCCGCAGGCGGCGTTCGTCACCGGTGTCGTCCTGCCCGTGGACGGCGGGTTGTCGATCGCGTCCCCGGCCGCGTGGCTCCGCCCCGACCTGCGCGAACGCTTCCTGCCCTGAGCCGTGACCAGGGAGGGTGCCGAGCTCGTCGCGACAACCCGTACCGGCCGCGCCGTCCGCTGCCCAAAGGTGCGAAACTGGGCCCATGGTGGATGGAGAGCACCCTCCGTTGATGCCCAACATGCGGCTCGACGAGCTGCTGGCCGAGCTCCAGGTCCGGCTCAACGCCGTGCTGGCCACCAGGGACCGCGTGCACGCGCTGCTGGAGGCGGTCGTGTCCGTCGGCAGTGACCTGGACCTGGAGACCGTGCTGCGGCGCATCGTGGAGACCGCGACCAAGCTGGTGGACGCCAGCTACGGCGCGCTCGGCGTGGTCGGGCAGGAGCAGACGCTCGTCCAGTTCATCCCCGTGGGGCTGACGGACGAGGAGATCGCCAAGATCGAGCACTGGCCGCACGGGCTCGGCCTGCTCGGGCTGCTGATCAAGGACGCGCGCCCGCTGCGGCTGGGCCGCATCTCCGACCACCCCGAGTCGTACGGGTTCCCGCCCGGCCACCCGCCGATGGGCACGTTCCTCGGGGTGCCGATCCGGGTGCGCGACGAGGTGTTCGGCAACCTCTACCTGACGGAGAAGCGCGGCGGCGGCGACTTCGACGAGGAGGACGAGGCCATCGTGATCGCGCTGGCCACGGCCGCCGGCGTCGCGGTGGAGAACGCCCGCCTCTATGAGGAGACGCGCAGGCGCGAGACCTGGCTGGAGGCGTCGTCGGAAGTGACGACCAGCCTGCTGTCAGGGGCTGACACCAGCCAGGTGCTGAGCATCGTGGCGACCAGGGCCCGGCAGATGACCGACGCGGATCTCGTACAGATCCTGCTGCCCGACGACGGCGGCGACCACCTGCGGGTGGAGTGCGCGCAGGGCGAGCTGGTCCAGGAGGTGTCGGACCTGATGTTCGAGCTGACCTCCACGGCGGCCGGCGGGGTGTTCAACGAGGGGCGGGCGGTGTCGGCGGGCAACCTGCTCGACGAGGACTCCCCGCTGCGCCCGCTCGGCCTCGGGCCCGAGCTGCTCATGCCGCTGGGCGCCGGCCGCTCCGTACGCGGCGTGCTGGCCCTGGCCAAGCGGTCGGGCCGGCTGCCGTTCAGCGGCGCCGACCTGCGCATGCTGGAGGCGTTCGCCGGCCAGGCCGCGATCGCGCTGGAGCTGGCCGACACGCGCCGCGACGCCGAGCGCCTGGGCCTGCTGGAGGACCGCGACCGGATCGCCAAGGACCTGCACGACGTGGTCATCCAGCGCCTGTTCGCCACCGCCATGACCCTGATGAGCACGGTCCGGCTGGTGGAGCGGCCCGAGGCGGCCAACCGGCTGCAGCACGCCATCGACGAGCTGGACGAGACGATCCGCCAGATCCGCTCCACGATCTTCGCCCTGCAGAACGTCAGGGAGACGGCCGGTCCCAGCCTGCGGGCGCGGATCGTGGGCCTGGTGGAGGGCGCGCGCGGCCACCTCGGCTTCATGCCGGGCCTGCGGATGGAGGGCCAGCTCGACAACCTGATCTCCGAGGACCTCGCCGAGCAGGTGCTGGCTGTCCTGCGCGAGGCGCTGTCCAACGTGGTCCGGCACGCCAAGGCCACCAGGGCGGAGGTGTCGGTGGAGGTGACCGGCGACCGGCTCACGCTCGCCGTGCGGGACAACGGGGTGGGGCTGCCCGAAGAGGGGCGGCGCAGCGGGCTGCGCAACCTCGAGGAGCGGGCCGCCGGGCTGGGCGGCACGTTCGAGGCGGCCCCGGCCGAGGGCGGCGGCACGGCGCTGAACTGGACGGTGCCCCTGTGACCGCGTCCGGCGCCGGCGGTCGTGGTCAGGTCATTCGTGCCGGTCGGCGCGCAGGCGGGCCGACAGCGCCGCCGCCTGGGTGCGCCGCTGCATGTTGAGCTTGGACAGCAGGTTGGACACGTAGTTCTTGACCGTCTTCTCGGCCAGGAACATGCGCTCGCCGATCTGCCGGTTGGTCAGCCCCTCGCCGATCAGGTCGAGGATGTGCCGCTCCTGCTCCGACAGCGCCGCCAGCGGGTCCTTTTTGGCGGACTGGTCGCGCAGGCGCTGGAGCATGGCGGCGGTGGTCTGCGGGTCGAGCAGCGACTGCCCGGACGCCACCGTACGCACCGCGCCCACCAGGTCGGAGCCGTGGATCTGCTTGAGCACGTAGCCGGAGGCCCCCGCCATCACCGCGTCGAACAGCGCGTCGTCGTCGGCGAACGACGTCAGCATCAGGCACGCCAGCCCCGGCACCCGGGAGCGCACCTCGCGGCACACGTCCACGCCATTGCCGTCGGGCAGCCGCACGTCGAGCACCGCCACGTCGGGCATGAGCGCGGGGATGCGCGCGATCGCCGACTCGGCCGTGCCGGCCTCGCCGATGACCTCGATGTCGTCCTCCGAGTCCAGCAAGGCGGCCACACCACGGCGGACGACTTCATGATCGTCGAGGAGGAACACGCGTATCATGCCTCCACGCTATGCGCTGCCCGCGCCCGCCCGGTAGGGACCTAGGTCCTCGACGTGAGAGCGCGTTTGAGGATCTTGCCCGTGGGGCTCATCGGCAGCTCGTCCACGAACGACACGCGGCGGGGATACTTGTACGCGGCCACCCGCTCCCGTACGAAGTCGCGCAGCTCGTCGCTGGTCACCGGGGCGCGCAGGGCCACCACGGCCTCGATCTCCTCGCCCAGCTCCGGGTGCGGCACCCCGAGGACGGCCGCCTGCCGCACCGCCGGGTGCTCGTACAGGACCTCCTCCACCTCGCGCGGGTAGACCGTGTAGCCGCCCCGGATGATCACGTCGCGGCGCCGGTCCACCAGGAAGAAGTAGCCGTCCTCGTCCACCCGGCCGAGGTCGCCGGTGTGGAACCAGCCGTCGCGGACGGCCTCCGCCGTGGCCTCGGGGTCGTTCCAGTAGCCCTTCATGACATTGGGGCCCCGGACCACGATCTCGCCGATCTCGCCGCCGGGCACCTCGTGGCCGTCCTCGCCGACGACCTTCATCTCGACGCCCCTGATGGGCCAGCCGATCGAGCCCGGCCGGCGGAGGTGGCCGCCCCGGTTGGTCGCGGTCACGGGGGAGGTCTCGCTGAGGCCGTACCCCTCGATGATCTCGCAGCCGAACCTGGCGTCGTACGCGCGCAGCACGTCCAGCGGCAGCGCCGCACCGCCCGAGGCGCAGACCCGCAACATCGACATGTCGGAGGCGCCTGGATGGTCGAGCAGCGCGATGAACATCGTCGGCACGCCCTGGAAGACCGTCACCCCGTCGCGCCTGATGACCTCCAGCGCCGGCCCCGCCTCGAAGCGGCGCAGCAGCGTCAGCCGCGCGCCCGCGTGCACGGTCGCGTTGAGCGAGCAGGTCTGCCCGAACGTGTGATAGAGCGGCAGCGCGCCCAGCACCACGTCGTCCACCCCGAGCGCGTGCATCCGGGCCACGGTGGCGGCGTTGCCGCCCAGGTTCGCGTGGGTCAGCTCGATGCCCTTGGGCCGCCCCGTCGTGCCGGAGGTGTAGTGGATGACCGCGGTGTCGCCGCCCGCCATCGAGGCGATCTCGGGCTCGGCCGCGACGCCGCGCAGCAGCCGCCGGAACTCCCCGGGCACCACGAAGAAGCAGTCCGCCTTCGTGCCGGCCGAGCCCGCCTCCGCCGCCTCGGCGAACGCGTGCCAGGCGATCAGCAGCCGGGCCCCGCAGTTCCCCAGGTACGCGGCGATCTCCCGCCGCTTCAGCAGCGGATCGAGCGGCACCACCACGGCCCCCAGCCGCAGGACCCCGTAGTAGACGACGCCGAACTCGGGCACGTTCGGCAACATGATCGCGACCCGGTCGCCGGGGCCGACCCCGCGGCACCGCAGCAGGCCCGCGAGGCGGGCGCTGAGCCCGTCGAGCGCGCCGTAGGTGAGCTCCGCCTCGTCCAGCGTGAGAACCGCCCTGCCGCCGAGCCGGGCGGCGGCGGCGTGGAGCCGGTCAGCGAGGTTCATGGAAAGACCGTACGTCGGCTCTCGCACGCCCCTCATTGGTCGCGGTGGCCAGTCTTTCCCGCCCAGTATTGGTGGGAAGAGTGTCCTGGAGCGCGATCGCGACGAGCAGCTCGACGAGATCGTTGATCGAGCGCAGGCTCCGCCCGGTGCGTTCCTGGATCCGGCGCAGCCGGTACTGAGCGGTGTTGGGGTGGATCTGCAACCGCTCGGCGGCGGCCCGCAGGTTCAGGTCGGCGGCGGCGAACTCCCTGATCGTGGCCGTCAGCACGCCGCCGCGCGCCCGGTCCTCGGCCAGCAGCGACGTGATGCGCGGGTCCACCAGGTGGCGGGCGGTGTCGTCGGCCTTCAGCGCCAGATACTGGAACGGCGTGATCCTGGGCAGCGCCGCCACGCCGCCCTCCTCGGGCACGAAGTCCAGCACGGCCCTGGCCTCCTGGTAGGCCTGGGGGATCTGCGCGGTGCCCGTCGAGACGGTGCTGATGCCCATGGCCAGCCTGATGCCCTCGGCGGCCAGGCTCTCCAGCACGCCCTGCAGCCGGTCGCACAACTCCTCGGGCCCGGTGCCGGGCCCCAGCGCGGGGATGGCCACGATCTCCGACTGGCGGACGACCGACAGCGTGCGCGTGCCGTTCCCGCCGGTCCTGGCGATCGCCGCGCAGGCCGCGTGCCGGGCGTCGGTGCCCTGGTCGGGACCCGTCGTCACGGAGGTGGGCGGCCCGGCGAGCACCGCGATCACCACGAGCAGCGGCGTGCGCGCGTCCGGGCCCAGGCCGTGCGCCTGCGCGGCGGCCAGCTCCCTGCCGCGCGTCGGCACGCCGCCCGCCAGCAGCGTCTCCAGCAGGTCCCGGCTCTCCCGGACGGCCTCGGCCGCCGCGTACTGCTGGAACTCCATGTACGCGTTCGCCGCGTGCGTGCTGGCGAAGTCGCAGTAGCGCATCAGCGGGGCCGCCAGCGACAGCGCCGCCTCGCGGCCCGCGTACGCGTGCCCGGCCCGCTCGACCACGGCCTCCCAGAACACCTGCTGCCCGACCCGGAAGGCGTTGATGTAGTCGGCCAGCGCCACCCCCGCCCTGGCCCGGCGCATCGCGGCCCGCCGGGTGAACGCGATGTCCTCGAACGTGACCGTGCGCTCCTCCAGCAGCACGCCCAGCTTGGCCCCGTAGTGCTTGACCACCTGGTCCCGCACGTCAGCGTGGAAGGCCGGTCCCTGCGCCTCGTAGGCGGGGATCTCCTCGCGCATCGTCGCGACCGCGACGCCGGCCAGTTCATGGAGGTCGTTGAGCAGCTCGGACAGGATGCGAGTGCGTTCCGCGCGGACGGCGGCTTCCACGGTGCTCGAACCGGTGGACATGCCCGGGATGATCCATGGCCATGGCCGGGCGGTCAACGGGTCGTAACCGCTCCGAGACCCACGCTGTGCTCAGAGGACAACTCGCCTGAAACATCTTGGGTCACCGTGCCCAATGCGGCCTTCTCTCAGCGGATCCTACGCTGAGCCCAACTTAGAACATTGTTCTCCAGGAGGCCGGATGCTGGAGGTACACGATCTTACCGTTCGCTTCGGCGGCATCACCGCGCTGGACGGCGTGGGGTTCGAGGTGGCGGGCGGCGAGATGGTGGGGCTCATCGGGCCGAACGGTGCCGGCAAGACCACCTTGTTCAACTGCCTGACCCGGCGCTACGACGCCGACTCGGGGACCATCGCGTACGAGGGCGCGGACCTGACCGCCGTGGCGCCGCACGCCATCGCGCGGCTCGGCATCGCCAGGACGTTCCAGAACCTGGGCCTGTTCCCCCGCCTGTCCGTCCGCGACAACGTGCTGGTCGGCGCGCATCACCGGGGCCGCGCCGGATTCCTGTCCGCCGGGCTGCGCCTGCCGGGCGTGGGCCGCGAGGAGCGCGCCCTGCGGGCCGACGCCGACGCCGTGCTGCGGCAGCTCGGCCTGTCCGAGGTGGCCGGGCATCCGGCGACCGGGCTGCCGTTCGGCACCCTGAAACGGGTCGAGCTGGCCCGGGCGCTCGTCGGCCGGCCCCGGCTGCTGCTGCTCGACGAGCCGGTGAACGGGCTCAGCTCGTCCGAGGTGGAGGAGTTCGCCGGCACGCTGGCGGCGATCCGCTCCGAGTACGACCTCACGGTGGTCGTGGTCGAGCACCACATGGGATTCGTCATGGGGATCTGCGAGCGCATCGTCTGCCTGGACTTCGGCCGCAAGATCGCCGAAGGCCCGCCGGAAGAGGTCCAGCGGAACCCCGCCGTGATCGAGGCGTACCTGGGGACGGCCGCATGACCGACTTGGTGGTGGAAGACCTGGTCGCCGGCTACGGGGACGCGCGGGTGCTGCACGGCGTGCGCTTCACCGTACGCGAGGGCGAGATCTGCGCGATCCTCGGGCCCAACGGCGCGGGCAAGACGACGTTGCTCCGGGCGCTGTCCGGCATGGTCAAGGCGCGCGGCAAGGTCTCGCTGGGCGGCACCGAGCTCGTGGGCCGCTCGCCCGACGCGCTCGCCAGGCAGGGCATCGCGCATGTGCCCGAGGGGCGGGGCACGTTCATGTCGC
Source organism: Nonomuraea sp. NPDC049709 (assembly GCF_040674815.1). Lineage (NCBI taxonomy): Bacteria > Bacillati > Actinomycetota > Actinomycetes > Streptosporangiales > Streptosporangiaceae > Nonomuraea > Nonomuraea sp. NPDC049709. The sequence goes on along the minus strand of NZ_JBFANM010000029.1, from coordinate 103,528 downwards.
TGACCGTCGAGGAGAACCTGCGGCTGGGCGCGTTCGTCCGGCGTGGCCGGGCGAGTGTCGAGGAGGACCTCGGCCGCATCCACACCTACTTCCCGGTCCTGAAGACCCGCCTCAAGCAGACGGCCGGCAGCCTCAGCGGCGGCGAGCAGCAGATGCTGGCCATCGGCCGCGCCCTCATGCTGCGCCCCCGGCTGCTGCTGCTCGACGAGCCGTCGCTCGGCCTGGCCCCGCTGGTCACCCGGGAGCTGTTCCGCATCGTGCAGGCCATCAACGCAGAGGAGCGCACCACCGTGGTCGTCGTCGAGCAGAACGCCCACCTCGCCCTGGGCATCGCCCAGCAGGCGCACGTCCTGGAGACCGGGCGGATCGTGCTGTCGGGCACGGCCGAGGACATCAGGGCCGACGAGCAGGTCGCGCAGTCCTACCTCGGGTACCGGGTGTAGCGCGATGGCCGGATTCCTGCAGCAACTCGTCGAGGGCCTCGGCGCGGGCGCCATCTACGCCAGCCTGGCGCTGGCCCTGGTGCTGATCTACCAGTTCACCGGGATCGTGAACTTCGCCCAGGGCGAGCTGGCCATGTTCTCCACGTACATCGCCTGGCAGTGCGTGGCCGCCGGGCTGCCGTTCTGGGCGGCGCTGGCGGTGACGCTGGTGGTGTCGTTCGCGGGCGGGATGCTCATCGAACGGGTGATCATCCGGCCGGTCGAGGGCGCGCCCGAGCTGACCATCGTGATCGTCACCGTCGGGCTGTTCATCTTCGTCAACGCGGCGGCCGGCTGGATCTGGACGTTCCTCATCAAGGACTTCCCGAACCCGTTCCCCGGCGGCGCCCTGGAGGCGGCCGGGGTCAGCGTGAGCCTGTCCACGCTCGGCGTGCTCGGGGTGGTGGCGCTGGTCATGGGGCTGCTGTACCTGCTCTTCCAGCACACCAAGATCGGCCTCGGGATGCGGGCGGTGGCCACCAACCCCGCCTCGGCGCGGCTGGTCGGCATCAGGGTGGGCTGGACGCTCGCGCTCGGCTGGGGGCTGGCCGCCACCGTGGGCGCGGTGTCGGGCGTGCTGGTGGCGCCGCTGCTGTTCCTGGAGCCCAACATGATGGGCGGCGTCCTCATCTACGCCTTCGCCGCCGCCACGCTCGGCGGGTTCGACAGCCCGGTGGGGGCGGTCGTCGGCGGGCTCGTCGTCGGCGTCGCGGAGACGCTCGCCGGCGCCTACGTCGGCTTCATCGGCTCCGACCTGAAAGTGGGGGTGCCGCTGGTGATCATCCTCGGCGTCCTGCTGCTACGGCCCCAAGGACTGTTCGGGCGAGCGGTGGTGGAGCGGGCATGAGCACACAGGTCGGTGCCAAGGTGACGCCGCCCTCCGTACGGCAGCGGCGGACGTTCGACCCCCGCTGGCGGTGGGTGGGGGCGGCCCTGCTGCTGGCCGCCGCCGTCTACGCGCCCTTCCAGCTCGTCCCCTTCCACGTCTTCCAGCTCACGATGGTGCTGGTGTACGCGGTGGCGCTGCTCGGGCTCAACCTGCTCGTCGGGCACGCCGGGCAGATCTCCCTCGGCCACGGCGCCTTCTTCGCCGTCGGCGCGTACACGGGAGCCATCCTGCTCGACCGCTGGGAGCTCCCGTACCTGCTGACCCTGCCTGTCGCGGCGGGGGTGGCGTTCCTGATCGGGCTGGCCCTCGGCATCCCGGCGATGCGGCTGCGCGGCCTGTACCTGGCGCTCGTGACGCTCGCCATCGCGATCTTCCTCGTGCCGCTGCTCAAGCGGTTCGAGGAGGTGACCGGCGGGTCCATGGGCCTGACCCTGCCCAAGCCCGCGCCGCCCGCGTGGAGCGGCCTGGCCGAGGACCAGTGGCTGTACTTCCTCACCCTGGCCGTCGCCGTGGTCGCGTTCCTGCTGGTCGCCGGCCTGCTGCGGTCGCGCGTCGGCCGGGCGCTGCACGCCCTCCGGGACAACGAGACGGCCGCCGAGGTCATGGGTGTGCGGTTGTCGTTCTACAAGACGCTCGCGTTCGCCTGGAGCGCCATGTTCGCGGGAGCGGCGGGCTGCGTCTACACGTGGGTGATCGGGTTCGTGTCACCGGACTCGTTCACGGTGAACCTGTCGATCACCCTGCTGGCCGGCCTGGTCGTCGGGGGACTGGGCTCGCTGTCCGGACCTGTGCTCGGCGGGCTGTTCGTGATGTTCGTGCCGAGCATCTCGCAGGACGTCAACGACGCCGCGCCCGGCGTCATCTTCGGCCTGCTGATCATCGTGGTGATGTACGTGGCCCCGACGGGGCTCGCCGGGCTGGCCGGGCGCTTGATCAAGAAGATTCCCCGGAAGGAGTAAGAGGGATGCGAGTTTCTGCGATCGGTTGCACGGCGCTGCTCCTGCTTGCCGTCGCCGCCTGCGGGGGGCGGGACAGCGGCGGCGGCACCGGTACGGCCGCCTCGGGCCAGTGCCAGGGGCAGCAGACGACCGGCATCACCGACAAGAGCATCAAACTGGGCGGCATCTACCCGCTGTCCGGCCCCGCCTCCGCCTACGGGGACATCCCCAAAGGCATCAAGGCGTACTTCGACTACATCAACGCCGAGAAGAACGGCATCGGCGGGCGCAAGGTCGAGTTCGTCGTACGCGACGACGGCTACCAGCCGCCCAAGGCCGTCGAGGAGGCCCGCAGGCTGGTGGAGCAGGAGCAGGTGTTCGCCCTGTTCCAGACGCTGGGCACCCCCTCGACCACGGCGACCTGGGACTACGCCAACCAGCGCAAGGTGCCGCAGGTCTTCGTCGCCACCGGCGCCTCGAAGTGGGGCACCGACGCCGCGCACCCGTGGACCATCGGCTGGCAACCCAACTACGTCTCCGAGGCCCGCGTCTACGCGGCCTACCTCAAGCAGGAGAAGCCGGAGGCCAAGGTCGCCGTCCTCTACCAGAACGACGACTTCGGCAAGGACCTGCTGGGCGGGTTCAAGCGGGCGCTGGAGGGCACCCAGATCAAGGTCGTGGCCGAGCAGAGCTACGAGGTCTCCGACCCCAGCATCGACCCGCAGGTGCGCAACCTCGCCGACTCCAAGGCGGACGTGTTCCTCAACATCACCACGCCCAAGTTCGGCTCGCAGGCGCTGGCGGCCGACGCCAAGAACACCAAGTGGAACCCGCTGCACATCGTCAACAACGTCGCCGCCTCGATCACCGTGCTCAAGCCGGTGGGCTTCGAGAACGTCCAGGGCGTCGTGTCGGCCACGTACTACAAGGACCCGAACGACCCGACATGGGCGAACGACGCCGAGATGATGCTCTACAAGGAGAAGATGAAGCAGTACGCGCCCAGTGCCGACCCGAACGTGCCGTACCACACGTTCGGATGGGCGGCGGCGACCAGCTTCCACAGGGCCATGGAGGCGGCCGCGTGCCCGACCCGCGAGGGGCTGCGGGACTCCGTCCGCAACCTGAAGGACGTGAAGGTGGACATGCTGCTGCCCGGGGTGACGCTGAACACCGCCCAGGGCGACGGGTTCCCGATCGAGTCGATGCAGCTCATGACGTTCAAGGGTGAGCGGTGGGAGCTGTTCGGCGAGGTGATCGACACCCGCAAGGAGTTCGGCCCGCTGACGGGCTGACCGGCTGACGAACGGGGCCGCTCGGGGCTGGACGGTCGGGGCTGGACGGTCGGGGTTGGACGGTCGGGGTTGGACGGTCAGGGTTGGACGGTCAGGGCTGGACGGTCAGGGCTGGGGCTTGATCGTCCCGGCCCGGACCAGCCAGTCGACCGCCTCGGAGACGGCCTCCAGAGAGGTGTACCGGCGCCGGTGCCCGAGCAGCCGCTCGGCCTTCGCCATGCTGCAGTGCGGGCTGTGCGCGATGTGGTCGTACGTCACCTGGGCGTCCTCCTCGGACACCGTGCCCCGCCACTGCTCCCACGGCAGGAACGCCAGCCGCGCGTCCCTCCCGAACCAGCCGGCCACCGCCTCGGCGAACCCGCGCAGCGTCAGCGCGGTGGTGGCGACGGAGTGGAAGTTCTCCCCGATGGCGGCGGAGGGACTGGCCATGGCGTCCATGAACAGCCGCGCCACGTCGTCGGCGTGCACGTGCTGGACGGTCTCCATGCCCAGATTGGGCAGCGCGAGCTCGTCACCGTCGGCGAGCGCCTGGTAGACGGCGGGATTGACGTTGCCCGCCGGGTTGACCGGCACCCACCCCGGCCCGGTGATGTGCCCCGGATGGATGATCGTCGCGGGGAACCCGTCGCGGCGGGCGAGGTCGAGCAGGAACGCCTCGATGGCGGCCTTCTGCACGCCGTACTCGCCGAAGGGCGCGCGTCGGCGATCCTCGGTCGTCGGCACCTGCGCGCTCGGCCCGTGCACCCAAATGGTGCCGCAGTGCAGGAACTGGCGCACGCGCCCGGTGAGGGCGGCGGCGATCTCCCGCGCGCTGCTCTCCTTGAAGCAGATCAGATCGATGACCACGTCACCTTCGAGCTCGGCGATCCGCCGCCCGAACGCCCCGTCCGCCCCGTTCGCTTCCTCGGCCTCCCGATCGGCGATGACGGTGCTGACCCGCTGCCACGCGCCGTGCGGGGTGTAGGGGTCACGTTTGCCCCGGCTCACGTTGACGACATCGTGACCGGCTTCGACGAGCCTGGGGATGAGGTACGTACCGATGTGACCGCTACCACCGATGACCACTACGCGCATGCGCCCAGCGTAGACCCGCCCCGGCGACGCCGCCCACCCGTGGGCTGCTTACCGGTTCGGCCCGCTTGTGCCCGCCGGAAAGGCCCGGCGCCCACCCGTGGGCTGGTTACCGGCTTGGCCCCCTACGCCCGCCCCGAGTGGACCTCGCTGCCGCTCGGGCTGTCTTCCAGGCGCGCGCCTCCGGCACGCGACGCCTCCGCCCAGGGGGCGCTTCGCGCAGAGGAGTCTTCGCCCGGGGGCGCTTCGCCCGGGGTCCGGGGGCGCTTCGCGCATGAGGGCCTTTGCCTGGCCCTCCGGCACGCGACGCCTCCGCCCAGGGGGCGCTTCGCGCGGGATGCTTCGCGCACGAGGGCCTTCGCCTGGGGTGCTTCGCGCGGGCGGGGTCGGTGAGGTTTGTCCACAGGCGGTGGACAACAACTTCGCAGGGCGGCGTCCCGCAGAGGCCGAGGCGGTTCCCTTCGGGATGGTGTGGACTCAGCGCGGGTGATAGTTGAGCGTCCCGAGGGGCCAGTGCGTGGACAGCCAGGCTGTCACGGCTTCGTACAAGGGCACGTCCAGTTCGGCTCGGTCGGCCCGGACCCAGGAGGTCACGTCAGTGGCGTGGTGGTCGCTGGGGGAGGGATAGATGTAGACGCAGCCGATCACCTTGCCGCCGGCCGGATCGAGGACGGTGTAGGTGAACCCGCGGCGCTGGGCGAAGTCGTCCGCGTGGCGCTGCAGGTCGGCGAGGTTCGCCTCCAGGGTCATGCCGCCAACGGGAGGCCAGTTTCCGTCCGGGAAGCCCGGGGTCGCGCGGATGTGCTCGATGCTGCTGGTCCAGGCGGCGTGGTCGGCAACGTTGTGCTGGGGCCCCAGGGGCTCCAGACGGAACTGCGGGGTGGCCAGGTACAGGGGCACGTCGAAGTCGTCCGGGACGAGGGCGCGGTCGTTCATGATGCCGAGGCTATGAGGCTGAGCTCATGGGTCGCATTCGGATTGATTCCGCCCCTCGCGCCGCTCACCGCCCAGCCCGTCTGTCGCCTCCGGCGGCAACCCGGTGAACGTCACCGGTCAGAGCACTCATCATCCGCCCCCAGCAGCGCATAGGCGAGCTGGCCGGCCGCCCAGGCCGACCACTGCGCGGTGCTCCAGCCGCACTCCCGCTCCAGCACCAGGAACAGATCGGGCGACAGCAACCCCACAGTGACGTCCGTCGCCCGCTGGACGTCCATTCCGGGCCGCAGCGCATCGAGACCGTCGAGGATGCCGACGAAGGTCTCGTGCGCCGTGCGCCGCTGCCCACTGTTGACCTGCCACTGCTCGGCCATCTCCGGGTCCCCGGCCGCCGCGTCGCGCACCACCGCCAGGATCGCCGCCACCCGGTCGAAGATGGCCCCGCTCTCACGGACCCACAGCGCGATCGCCTTCCTCGGGTCGGTCGAGCCGCGCAACTCCACGAACCAGGGGCGTTCCAGCAGCGGGATCGGCTCGTCGTCGCCCACCGAGGCGACGTCCACCACGTGCTTGAGCAGCTGGCTCTTGCTGCCGTAATGGAAGTAGACCGTCTGCACGGACACCCCGGCCGTGTCGGCCACCTCCTGGAAGGTGGTGCCCGAGTAGCCGCGCGTGGCGAACAGGCCGTGCGCCGCCTCCACGATGCGCCGCCTGGTCGGTGCTGATCGCCGATTCCTGGTATTGACGTCCGCCATGAACTTAGAGTACCACTTTAAAGTGTCACTCTAAATCTTTCGCCGACAAGGAGGCCGGTTGTGACCGTCCTCAAGGGTTTCCACCACATCAAGCTGCCTGTGTCCGACGTACGCAAGAGCGCGGAGTGGTACGGGCGGGTGCTGGGCCTCGGCGTGGCGATCGAGTTCGTCGAGGAGGGGGTGCTCCGTGGCGTGGCCATGCGCGACGCGGGGCAGACGCTGATGATCGCGTTACGCGAGGAGCCGGACCGCGTACGTGCTCTGGGCGGGTTCGACCCCGTCGCGCTGGGGGTGCCCACGCTCGACGCGCTCCGCGACTGGGTCGCCCGCCTCGACGACCTCGGCGTCTCCCACGCCGGCATCACCGAGGGCAGCATCGGCTGGCTGGTCGCCGGCCTGATCGATCCCGACGGCATCGAGATCCGTCTCTACACCCTGCAGCAGAAGAAGGAGCAACGATGAGTACCGTCCACGTCCTGTCAGCCGGCGCGCTGCTGGCCGCCTTAGCCGCGCTCCCCGCCGTCCCGGCCTCAGCCACAGCCTCAACCGCCTCTGCCTCCACGGCCTCAGCGGCCTCAGCAGTCGCGTCCGCCAGGTTCGGTACGTCCGCTGGCGTTGCCCCGTTCGACCGCTGGGGGCCCGTCTACTCGCCGGGCCGCCAGGCCAAGGCCCTCGGCGAGCTGCGGGCCACCGGCCTCGACCCCGAGGACGACCTGCCCGTAGCGCACGTACGCGTCCGGGTGCTGCTCGCCGACCGCACTCCCAGCGACTCCCGCTGCGCGTGGGCCGTCTTCCGCATCACCTACTACGACGACGAGGGACAGCCCGCTCTCACCCACAAGCGCCTGCGCAACTGCTTCGACGACGAGACACCCAGCCTCCTCTTCAGCAGGTCGGACGTCACTGAGGTGGAGCTCAAGGTGTGCAGCGAGGCCAAGTCCGCCAGGCCGAGCGCCAACTGCCTGTACTCGGGGACCTGGAAAGTGCTGTTCACCGCGTTCCCGTGAACGCGGACCCGACGTTGGGACCCGATCGGGCCCTCTACGCCCGCTCTCCGGCTGTCTCGGAGCGGTCGCGCAGGATCGGGACCCCGTCTCCTTGCAGCTCGTCGCAGTAGGCCGCCCGCCCCGTCATCGCCATGATCAGCGACAGCGTCCGCCCCGACACGAGAGCCGGTCCGGCGCCGGCCTCGAAGGGGCCGTCGGTGGCGGCGAGCCGCAACCCGCCGATCCGGCCCTTGGCCTGGACGACCAGGTCCGATTCCCGGTAGTACTCGGCCAGCCGGGTGAGCGTCGGGATCGGATAGTCGCGGCTCAGGCCGAGTGGGCGCCGGATGTCCTCCCCGTGCACGATCGTCTCCCCGAGCATCGCCATGACCGGGAGCGGCGGGGACGTGGTGCTCGTGACGACGGCCTCGAACCTCTCCAGGGTCTCGGCTCCGGTGGCGCCGAGGTGCTCGGCCAGGCGCATGGCCACCTGCCTGTCGAAGTCGAAGCGGCAGCGGACCACGCCCGCCAGCCACCGCACCGGGTTCAGGCTGGCCCCCGCCGTGAGGTGGGCGAGCACCTCGCGCACCGTCAGACCTTCGCACAGGGACGGGGTGGCCCACTGCTCCTCTGTCAGGGCGGCGAGGTCGGACGTCAGGGCTGCTCGTTCGGTGTGGATCAGCGGCCAGATGGCGGCCGGGTCACGGCGGCGACGGCGACGGGTGGATTTTGGGCTCGTGTCTGGCATTCCGGACGTCTTTCTTCTGAGGGTTCTGGGAAGAGAGACATCCCAAGGTGGTGAAAGTCATCGGTCTTCGGTCATCGATTATGGGGGCTGGGGTTCCTGCCTGGCAGGTCAGGACGGCTCTGCAACCGTGTGGCGGGAGGGTGACCGTTGGCGATGACCTGACGTGTGGGCTTCGTCAAGCGGGGGTTTCTCAGCTCAACGAGGGCCCCGGGTACACCTACCGACCCACCCCCGGGTCAGGAGAGCCCGAGCGCCATCCGCAATGCACCGGACGGATCCGCACCCCGCCACGCCACGTGCTGGTCCGGCCGGACGACCGTCAAGGGCTCGCCGGGCAGGTGCACCACCCGGAGCGGTACGCCCAGCTCCCGCGCTTCCCCCACCACCACGGCGGCCCCGGGCAGCCCCTGGTCCCCGACGAGGCTGAAGGCGGGGCCCAGGCGGTCGTACAGGGATTCGCCGGGTGAGAGCCACCGGTGCGGCAGCCGCTCCCCGGCGTCCGGGGCGACGATGGGCGAGCCCGCGTACGTGTACCCGAGCACCAGGTCCAGGCTGTGGAACTCGCTGTCCTTGGTCCTGAGCACCGCCTCCGCCACCGCCGGCCGTACCTTCTCGAACTCGGCCTCGTCCCCCATCAGCGCCGGGTCGGCCAGTTCGGGGGCGAGGGTGGCCATGTTCGCGGCGGCGGCCTCGATGGTGTCGGCGGCGATGGGGCGGCGCTCGCTCTCGTACGTGGCCAGCAGCTCCGCCGGAGCCCACCCCTGCAGTACGGCGGCCAGCTTCCAGCCGATGTTGACCGCGTCGCCGATGCCGGTGTTGAACCCGTGGCCTCCGTAGGGCGGGTTCTGGTGCGCCGCGTCGCCCGCCAGGAACACGCGCCCGCTCCCGTACCGGTCGGCCAGCAACATCCGCGCGGTCCACGGGTCGGTGGCCAGGATCTCCACCTCGATGTCGGCCCCGGCCAGGTTCCGTACCAGGCGCACCGGGTCGGCGTCCTGCGCGCGTACGCCCTGCGCGATGCACCACCAGGTCTCCTCCAGGTCCAGGCGGCCGACCAGGCCGGGCTGGGCCGGGTTCAGCACCCAGTAGTGCACGGCGGGGCCGTGCGGCATGCGCTCGGCCAGCCCGGGGGCGCGGAAGACGATGTTGAAGTTGGGCCTGGCGTCCTGGCGGCCCTCGTAGCGGGCGCCGATGGCCGCCCTGGTGACGCTGCGCGGGCCGTCGCAGCCCACCACGTACTGGGCGCGTACCTCGTGCTCCTCGCCATCGGCGGAGGTGATCCGCACCGTCACCCCGTCGGCGTCCTCGCGGAGGCCGGTCACCTGCCGGCCCGTCAACAGCGCGTCGCCGACGGCCTCCCGCAGCACCTCCTCCACCAGCGGTTGCGGCGCCTGCTGGCCGGGCTCGGCGGCGAGGTCGGAGCCGGCCAGGTCGAGGCCGAAGCAGCCGCCGATCCTGGTGATCTCGCGCCCGAGCAGGCTGTTGACGAACACCGCCGCGTCCGACCACGACACCGCCAGCGGCGCCCGCGCCCGTAACGTTTCCGCCAGCCCCCACCTGCGCAGCAGCTCCATCGAGCGCGCCGAGGTGGTCTTGGCGCGCGGGCGCAGCCACGAGACCGACTCGCGCGGCTCGACCACCAGGCAGCGAACGCCGTGATGGGCCAGCTCCACGGCGGTCGCCAGGCCGACGGGCCCGCCTCCCGCGACGAGCACGGGCACGGACGGGGGCACGTGGCCGGGGATTTGCCGCGCCAGATCCATGGGCGTCCTCTTTGTCGTAGGGGATGCAGGTATATTCCTGGCGCCGTCCGGCCCGCGTCAAAGGGCGCCACGCACCGCCGCCAGGCCATGATTCAGGTACGAGCGCACAACGATTCAAGATCGCACTAGTGCCCGCATCGCCCGCATCAGTAGCGTTCTACGCAAAAATCAGGATCAGCCAGGGGATTGCATGAGCGAGACCTCGACGATGCCGCTGCACATGCGGCGGGTGGAGTTCGATCCGGCGCCGGAGTTGGCGGCCGCGCGGGACCAGGAGCGGATCAAACGGATCACGACGGCGTTCGGCACCGACGCCTGGCTCGTGACGCGCTACGCCGACGTGCGGGAGGTGCTGGGCGACGCCGAGCGGTTCAAGGTCGCGCCACAGACCATCGCCCGGCTGCCCGGAGCGCCGGAGATGACAGAGGAGCAGAAGGCCAAGGTGCGCGCCGGCAACCTGCTCGGCGTGGACCCGCCCGAGCACACGCGGCTGCGCAGGATGCTGACCCCCGAGTTCACGATCCGCCGGATCAACCGGCTGGAGCCGCGGATCACGCGCATCGTCGAGGAGCACCTGGACGCCATCGAGGCCGCGGGCTCGCCCGCCGACCTGGTGCCGTCGTTCGCGCTGCCGATCCCGTCGCTGGTGATCTGCGAGCTGCTCGGGGTGCCGTACGAGGAGCGCGAGGGCTTCCAGGAGCGCACCGCCAGGATGCTCGACATGACCGTGCCCGGCGAGCAGCGCATGATGCTCCAGTTCGAGCAGCGCGCGTACATGGAGGGCCTGGTCACCCGCATCCAGGCCGACCCGGGCGAGGAGCTGCTCGGCATGCTCGTCCGCGAGCACGGCGACGACCTGTCCACCGACGAGCTGGTCGGGATCGGCGGCCTGCTGCTGTTCGCCGGGCACGAGACCACCTCCAACATGCTCTCCCTGGGCACGCTCGCCCTGCTGCGCCACCCCGAGCAGCTCGACCTGCTGCGGAAGGAGCCCGAGCGCATCGACGCCGCGGTGGAGGAGCTGCTGCGCTGGCTCAGCGTCGTCAATTCGGGCACCACCAAGGTCGCGACCGCGGACACCGAGGTGGGCGGCCGGCGGATCGAGGCGGGCGACCTGCTGATCTGCACCCTGCCCGTGGCCAACCGGGACCCGTCGTTCCTGCCGGACGCGGACGCGTTCGACCTCAGCCGCGGCGCGCCCGGCCACGTCGCCTTCGGTCACGGCGTACACCACTGCCTGGGCGCCCCGCTGGCCCGCATGGAGCTGCGGATCGCCTTCCCCGCGCTGCTCAAGCGCTTCCCGAACCTGCGCGTGACGGACACCGCCCCGCGCTTCCGCACCTCCTCCATCGTGTACGGGCTCAGCTCCCTGGAGGTGGCCTGGTAGACCGGGCCACCGGCGCCGGCCCGATCGACCCGGAGACGTGCATCCCGCCCGCCGGAACCGCTGGGCAGGCGTTGGGAAATTGTCGGCTCGGGCGGATAACGTGCAAGCGTCATGCCTATGGACGTCGCGGCCCACGAGCTGATCGGCCGGGAGCACCCGGCCGAGCTGCTGCGCGCCGAGATCACCCGGGTCGTGGGCAGCCACGGCGGCCTGGTGCTGGTCACCGGCGAGGCGGGCATCGGCAAGACCACGCTCGTCACCAGCGCGGCGGGCGAGGCCAGGCGGCGCGGCGCGCTGGTGGTCGGCGGCGCGTGCTGGGATTCCGGCAGCGCCCCCGGCTACTGGCCGTGGGTGCAGGTCATCAGGGCCCTGCGGCGGGCCGCCGAGCCCGAGGAGTGGGCGGCGGCCGAGGAGGCGGCGGGCGCGAGCCTGACCGCCCTGCTCGGCGAGGCGCATGCCAGGGGCAGGGGCACCGAGCTCGGTGACGCCGCCAAGGGCAGGACACCCGAGTTCGGTGAGCTGCCGAGCGGTGGGGCGACGCCCGACGGCTTCCAGCTCTTCGACGCGGTCACCTCCGCCCTGGTCGCGCTCTCGCAGCGGCGCCCGGTGGTGATCGTCATCGACGACCTGCACGTCGCCGACCCGGCCTCGCTGCGGCTGCTGGAGTTCGCGGCGCAGCAGACCTGGTTCGAGCGGCTGCTGCTGATCGGCACCTACCGCGACGCCGAGGTGGAGCCCGTCGACCACCCGCTGCGCGACCTGCTGTCACCGCTCGTGGCCAAGGCCACCACGATCACGCTCACCGGGCTCGACCGGGCGGGCGTCGGCGCGCTCATGGCCCGCACCGCCGGCCTCGACCCGCCGCCCGAGCTGGTCGAGGAGGTCCACCTGCGCACGGGCGGCAACCCGTTCTTCGTCGAGCAGACCGCCCGGCTGTGGCGCAGCGGCGGCTCGGCCAGCGCGATCGCGCCCGGCGTGCGCGACGCGCTGCTGCGGCGGCTGTCCCTGCTGCCGCGCCAGGTGTCCGAGCTGCTGCCGGCCGCGGCGGTGCTGGGCCGGGAGTTCCACCGCCAGGTGCTCGCCGCCACCATCGCGCAGCCGGTCGCGCACGTCGACCGGCTGCTCGAGCTGGCCGTGGTGGCCAGGCTCGTGGTGACCAGGGGCGGGGGCGTGTTCGCGTTCGCGCACGACCTGGTGCGCGAGACCCTCTACGACTCCCTCGACGACCCGCCCGACCGGCACGCCGCCGTGGTCGCCGCGGTGGAGAGCGCGCCGGGCCTGGCCGGCAGGCTGCCGCCCAGCGACCTGGCCAGGCACGCCTACCTCGCCGGTGACCGGCTCGACCCGGAGAAGGCCATCGACCTCCTGCTCGACGCGGCCCGCGAGGCCGGCGGCAGGCTCGCCGGGGAGGAGCAGGTCGGTCACCTGCGCAGGGCGTACGAGCTGAGCGCCGCCTCCAGCCCGCGCCGGCGCGGCCTGATCGCGCTCGACCTGGGCAGGGAGCTGCACCACACCGGCGAGCCCGAGCAGGCCAGGCGGGTCTTCGAGGAGGCCGCGGCCATCGCCCGCGACATCGACGACCCCGAGCTGCCCGCCCGGGTCGCGCTGGTCCTCCACAGCCACTACGGCCGGGAGAAGGCTCTCGACCGGCTCAAGGACGCCCATCGCCGGCTGGTCGGCGGCTCGGTGCCGGACGAGCGGCTCGCGACCGACCTGGTGCTCCACCTCATCAACCTGGCCAGGCAGGAGGGCAACGACGACGCGCTGGCGTTCGGGCTGTGGGCGCACCACGACATCATCTGGGGGCCGGGCACGGCCGGGGAGCGGGTGGTGCTGACGGGTGAGCTGATCGCCGTGGCCCGGCGCACCTCCGACGCCGACCTCGAGCACTTCGCGAGCGCCCTGCGCTGGGTGGCCATGATCGAGCAGGGCGACCCGCGCTACCTCGACGAGTTCCACGACTACGACGCCAGGGCGCGGCGCAGCGAGCGCCCGCACCTCGCGATGACCGCCGACGTCGACGCCAGCATCATCGCGGGTCTCGCCGGCCGCTTCGCCGAGGCGGAGTCCCTGCTCGCGGCCATCGAGCCCGACGCCCGCCACGAACACTTCACCTTCATGCTCATGCACCACCGCTGGTCGTTGATGGCGCTGCAGGGCCGGATCGACGAGCAGGAGCAGGCGCTGCGCGAGCTGAGGGGCACCGGCCACCCGTGCGTGCCGCTGCTGGAGGGGCTGACCGCCCTGCACGCCGGCGACCTCCACGCGGCGCTGCGCCAGCTCACCGACGAGGAGCCGGACGACCGCATGGTCCAGCCGATCTGGCTGCGCTTCCTGGCGGAGGTGGCCGCGGCCACGCAGGACCCGGAGCTGTGCGCCCGGGCGCGGGCCGGGCTGGCGCGGCATCGGGGGCGGTGGGCGGTGTCGCTGTTCGGCTGGGAGATCGGCGGTCCCTACGACCTCTGGCTCGGCCTGGTGGACGCCGCGGAGGAGCGCTGGGCGGAGGCCGTCGCGGAGCTCACCGCCGCCTACCGCGCGGCCGACGCGATGCGGGCGCGGCCGTGGTCGGTGCTGGCCCGGGGCCGTCTGGCCGAGACGCTGCTCTCCCGGGCCGGGCCCGGCGACGCCGAGGCCGCGCGGGCACTGCTGGAGGAGGTGCGCTGGGAGGCGGTGGAGCTGGGCATGCGGCAGCTTCCGCAGCCCGTGCACATCGGCGAGCCACCCCCTGCGCGGGCCGCCGGGCACGCGGTGCCGGAAGACGCCCAGGCGCTGCCGGGCAACGCCTGGCGTGGCGGCGCCGGAGGCTCGGGCAGCCCGGCCGGGGAGTTCCGGCGGGAGGGAGCGGTCTGGTCGCTGGCGTTCGACGGCCGGGTGGCTCACCTGCCCGACGCCAAGGGCCTGCGCGACCTGCACACCCTGCTGAGCCGTCCCGGTGACGACGTGCCCGCCGTGCTGCTGCTCGATCCCGAAGGCGGCGAGCTCGTCGTGGCGGCCCGCCGGATGGGCGGTGACGACGTGCTCGACGAGGAGGCCAAGACCCGATACCGCCGCCGTCTGGCCCGGCTCGACGAGGAGATCGACCGGGCCGCCGAGCTGGGCGACGACGGGCGGGCGGCGGAGTTCGACCGGGAGCGGGCCGCGTTGCTGGCCGAGCTGCGGGCCGCGGCCGGGCTGGGCGGGCGCACCCGGCGGCTGGGCGACGAGGCGGAGCGGGCCCGCAAGACCGTCACCGCGCGCATCCGCGACACGCTGCGCAAGCTCGACCACGCCCATCCCGAGCTGGCCGCCCACCTGCGGGCGACGGTCTCCACCGGCGCCACCTGCCGCTACCAGCCGGGCGACGACAAGATCGGGTGGCGCCTCTAGGGGTGGACCGGGGTGTTCGGCGGGTGCAGCCAGTCGGGGGTGCGCCACTGCTGGACGTTCGAGCGCACGCAGGGAGTCATGGACAGCGACCGCCCGTCCGGCTCCAGCTGCAGGCACAGGCCGGTGGCGACATGCTTGACCTCCCAGTAGAGCCACTCGTGGAAGGGCGAGCGGTAGGTGAAGCGCCACAGCTGGCCGGGGCCCCTGGAGCAGGGCTCGCGGACGGGGTGTTGCCGCCCCGGCGGGCCGGAGACGGCCAGGCAGCGGCCCATGCTCCTGATCGCGTAGTCGCCCCGGGCGTCGCGCGGATAGCTGAAGGCCTGGTTGGCGCGGCCGTGGCACTCCCACGTGATCACGTCGGTGTCGTTCGCGGCGTCCAGGCACACGCCGTTCTCCGCGCTGGCCAGCGAGCTGCCCAGGTCCGGCAGGCGGTCGGTGACCAGCCAGCGCTGGACGAGCCGCCCGCCGGCGCAGGCCCGCAGGATCAGCGGGGTGCCGGCCATGGTGGAGCCCATGTTCGGCTCGGCGCACAGCTCGCCCTGCGGCGAGGAGATGGCGAGGGACTGGTCGGTCACCCGCCAGAGCTGGTCGCCGGAGTCGCCGCAGGCCGCCTCGGTGAGGTGGATCCCCTCGGTGAGGTGCCGGGCCTCCGGGGTCAGGCAGCGCTGGGTGGCGCGGTTGCGGATCCGGTGCAGGTACGTGCCGCCGCGCTTGTCCGGTTCGAGGTCCCACCGGTAGGTCTGGCCGGGGCTCGTGTTGACGATCGAGGCGCCCAGCCTGGCGTGCGGGGGAGCGGGCGCCGAGTTGTTGACGACCAGGTAACGGCCGGGGACGTACAGGGAGAGGATCGTCACGTTCGAGCGCCTGAGCGAGTCGCGTACCTGCGCTTCGGCGTACGTCACGTAACCCAGGAAGGCCGCGGTCGCGCACACGACCGGCACCGTCACGACGGCGACCAGCTTGACGCGGCGGCCGGGTGCCTCCGGCTGGGGATCGGCCAGCCTGCGGTAGGACCGCAGCCACTTGTCCGCCGCGGCGCCCGGCACGTCATGCACCGCGAGGAAGGCGCGGATGACCGGCTCGGCCTGCCCGGCGTCGTTCAGCCAGCTGGTGCGCCGGCCGGTGACCTGCTCCAGGTCGGCCCGCCCGAACGCCAGCCCGCGGGCGGCGGCGCGCGTCTCCAGCTCGGCGAAGCGGGGCGTGCCCGCCCGCCTGCGCAGCTCCTTGAGCAGCCGCTTGAACGTGGGCAGGTCGTGCGCGCTGAACGGGTCGGCGGCGCTCGCCGTGCGGTTGGCCCAGCGCGAGCGCAGGACCTCGCCCAGCGGCGGGAACGCGGAGGCCAGGCAGGCGAAGAGCACGGCGGGCAGGATGTGGGCCGGGTTGAGCTCCGGTCGGCCGTCGGTGGCGAAGTTGACGTAGACGCCGGTCAGCACGGAGCAGACCGCGCCGAGCAGGACGACCGCGCCGGCCACCAGGGCGGGTTTCGCGCGCATGCACCCTCCGTCGTCCGTCCGGCACCGTGAGTCGGCTCATGGTAACGGAACGTACATGTACGGGTCAGGGAGAACGTCAGGGATCTTCGGCCCCGTCAGCGCCACGCGCCGCCGGTGAGCACGAGGTCCTGGAGGCTGCCGTCTGCGACGCGGCGCGACACCTCTTCCCATTCGCGCAGCACCCGCTGCCTGCCACCGGACATGGCGGGCCAGTCCGTGCGCGTGATCGGCCGGTCGGCGCCGGGCGGCTCCCAGGTGATGCCGTGGAAGGGGCCGAGGCCGGGCACGAGGGTCTTCAGCATGTGGATCGCCCGCCGGTGGTACCACTTGCAGACCGCCGTGACGGCGAGCCCCGACGCCAGCGCCTCATGCAGGAAGGGCAGCGAGAGCTCGACGTTCTGCCAGGTGTTGAGCGAGCGGTCCTCGCACCGGATGGCGTCGTCCGGGACGTCGCGTTCGAGCAGGAGGCGGCGGAACGTACGCGCCTCGTGGGTGCCGTCGTGGCGATTGACGCCGCCGGTGGCGATGATGAGCGGCGCGAGCCCCCGGTGATACTGCTCGGCCGCGATCTCGACGGGCGGGCGGACGTACATGGTGCCGAAGAGGATGAGCGCCGTGGGCCGCCCGTCGGGCGGAAGGGCCTCGGTGTCCACGAAAGCGGTGATGGCGGCGATCTGCTCGGAACCAAGGTCGTCGGTCATCCGTGCTCCTCACCGGTCGGATCCCACCTCACGGTCACGATAAATCGGCTCGCCTCCCGTCGCACGGCACCGCCAGGATGGGACGATGTCTTTCGACCGCCGGCTGTCGGCCACCTTCGACAGAGCAGCCGCCACCTACCAGGACGCCCGTCCCGACTACCCGGCCGAGCTCTTTTCCGACCTGCTCCGCATCACCGGCCTCACACCGCCCGCGCACCTGCTCGAAGTCGGCTGCGGCCCGGGCAAGGCCACGCTCCCGCTGGCGCGGCTGGGCTTCCGGATCACCGCGGTCGAGCTCGGCCAGGCCCTCGCGGCGGAGGCCCGGCGCCGCCTCGCCGACTTCGCCGGCGTCTCGGTGATCACCTCGCCGTTCGAGGGCTGGCAGCCGCCGGCCGGCGACCGGTTCGACCTCGTGTACGCCGCCACGGCCTGGAAGTGGCTGGACCCCGCCGTCAAGTATGACAAGGCGGCCTCCCTGCTCGCCCCGGGCGGCCACCTGGCCGTGTGGAACGCCGAGCACGCCATGCCCGCCGGCTACGACCCGATCTTCGACGAGATCCAGGAGGTCTACGAAGAGATCGACGAGGGCCACGACGGCCCATGGCCGGGACCGACGCCCGAGGAGCAGCCCAACCCCGTCGCCACCGAGTTCGAGACCTCCGGGCACTTCACGGTGGCAGGGACCCGGCTCTACGTGTGGGCCCTGCGCTACACGGCCGACGAATACCTGGCCCTGCTCGACACGTTCTCCGGCCACATCGCCATGGAGCCTGACCGGCGCCGGCACCTCTACCAGGAGATCCGCCGCCTCCTCGCCACCCGCCCGGACGGCCGGCTCACCCGCCACTGGTATGTCGTCCTCACCGTCGGCCGCCGCCTCTGAGCGTTGTCGGCGTCAGCGCCAGGACCGCCGGCCCTGGGCCGCGTGGACCTACTTGCGGTTGTACAGGCGCATCGTCAGCGTGCCGAAGATGGCGACGAACAGGGCCGCCGACACCAGCACCCAGGTGATCTCCCCCATGTCGGGCGCCCCGCCCATCAGTGACCGTACCGAGGTGACCAGGTGGGAGATCGGGTTGGCGTTGACGAACACCTGCAGCCAGCCCGGCATCGTCGCCGGATCGACGTACACGTTGCTCAGGAAGGTCAGCGGGAACAGCACCAGCATGCTGACCCCCATCACCGCCTTCTCGCTGCGCATCAGCAGGCCGAACATCGTCCACACCCACGAGAACGCGAACGAGAACACCAGCAGCAGCAGGATCCCCGCCACCGCCCCGGCGAGGCCGCCCTGCGGGCGGAAGCCGAGCACCAGGCCGACCAGGAAGATGACCGTCGAGGCCATCGTGTACCGCAGGACGTCACCGAGCAGGTAGCCGACCATGGTGGACGGGCGCCAGATCGGCAGGGTGCGGAAGCGGTCGAAGACGCCCTTCTCGATGTCCTTGTTGACCTCCACACCGGTGTACATGGTGATCATCACGACGCTCGTCACCATGATGCCGGGCAACAGGAACTGCAGGTATTCCGTGGGAGAGCCGGCCAGCGCGCCGCCGAACAGGTACGTGAACAGCAGCGTCATCATCAGCGGGAACGCCGTCACGTCGAAGAGCTGCTCGGGCACGTGCTTGATCTTCAACATCGCCCGCCAGCCGAACGTCATCGACGCCGACCACGCGCTCGGCCGGGGTGGTCTGGCCCCGGGTGCCAGGACCGTGGCCAGGGCCTCGGCCGCGGGTGCGTACGTGGTGGTGCTGTCGGTGGTGGTGCTCATGCTGCTGCCTCCTCGGTGGTGGCGGGGTGGTCGGTGAGGGCGAGGAAGACCTCGTCCAGGCTGGGCTGGCCGAGGGAGAAGTCGTCGACGACGATGCCGGCCTCGGCCAGGCGGCCGAGCGCGCGGGAGGCCTGCTCGGCCTCGTTGCCGCCGCCGGTGATGCGGGCGGTGAGCGCCACCGGGTCCGCCTCCAGGTAGACGGGCGTGTCCAGCGTCTCGGCCAGCAGGCGCTCGGCGTCGGGGCGGGTGGCGGCGTCGCGCAGCCGTACGTGGACCGAGCCGGACCCGACGGACGACTTCAGCTCGCCCGGCGTGCCCTCGGCGATGAGCCGGCCGTGGTCGATGACCGCGATGCGCTGGGCGAGCCGGTCGGCCTCCTCCAGGTACTGGGTGGTCAGCAGCACCGTGGTGCCGTGGGCGACGACGATGCGGACGATGTCCCAGACCTGGTTGCGGCTGCGCGGGTCCAGGCCGGTCGTGGGCTCGTCGAGGAAGAGCAGGTCGGGCGTGTTCAGGATGCTGGCCGCGATGTCGAGCCGCCGCCGCATGCCCCCCGAGTACGTCTTGACCTGCCGTCCCGCCGCCTCCGTCAGCCCGAACGCCTCCAGCAGGTCCGCGGCCCGCTCGCGGGCGGCCGGTTTGCGGTGGCCGAGGAGGCGGCCGAGCAGGATCAGGTTCTCGGCGCCGGTCATCTCCTCGTCCACGGAGGCGTACTGGCCGGTCAGGCTGACCCGGGAGCGTACGGCGTCCGCCTCGCGCACGACGTCGTGCCCGAACACGGTCGCCTCGCCGCCGTCGGGCCGCAGCAGCGTGGCCAGCATGCGTACGGCGGTCGTCTTCCCGGCGCCGTTGGGCCCGAGCACGCCGTACACGGCGCCGGCGGGCACGGCGAGGTCGAGGCCGTCCACGGCGCGCGTGTCGCCGAAGACCTTGACCAGGCCGGAGGTCTGTATCGCCAGATCTGTCATGGGTGTTCCCTTCGAGATGAGGTCATGAGGCGTACGGCTGCCTGCGGCGGCCCTCGCGGAGCGTCCGGCCCCACCAGGTGAGCTGGTCGAGCAGGGCCGCGACGGCCCGCAGGAGGTCGTCGGTGTCGCGCGGCCGGCCGCACTCGTCGACGCCCGCGCCGAGCAGGTCGAGCCCTACCCAGTCGCGCATCGTCACGGCGTGCAGGGCGGAGAAGACCGTGCGGAGCTGCTCGACGGCGTAGTGGCCGCACGAGCCGGAGCCGTAGGCCACGATCCCGACCGGTTTGGCCTGCCACTCGTCGTAGGCGAAGTCGATGGCCTGCTTGAGCGGGGCGGGGAAGCTGCGGTTGTACTCGGGGGTGACCACGACGAAGGCGTCGGAGCCGCCGACGGCCGCGGTGAAGTGCCGCATGGACGGCGTCGACTCGTCCGGGTAGCAGGCGGGGAAGGTGTATCCGGCCAGGTCGAGCACCTCGACGGACAGGTCCTCGCGGCGCCGGGCCCGCGCGGCGAACCAGCCGCCGAGCGTGTCGCACACGCGCCCCACCCGGGTGCTGCCGATGATCACCGCGACGTGGAGCGGGTCGTCGTCACCCGGCATGGTGGTCACCCCCTTCCACCCTCAAGGCGCTAGGTGGGCCGCTAGATCGGATCTAGCGAGGGGGTTCGGTCAGAAGCCCGCCAACGCGCGGCGGCAGGTGCGGCGGGCCTCGGCGAGGGTCTCCTCGTCGGATCTGCCCTCGCCGATCGCGGCCGCCGCCGTCGCGCTCACGGCCCCGATCGCGGCCCCGACCATCGCGTACGCGGTCGTCCGGTCGATCTCGCAGGCGTTCACGAGCGCGGCGGCCAGCCGCTCCAGCCGGGTGTTCGAGCGGTCGATGGAGGCCCGCGGCGAGAAGATCGGCAGCTTGACCGCCTCCCCGACCAGGCCGGGCGTCATCCCCAGATCCCAGCTCTCCGTCAGCATCTCGTCGAAGGCCCTGGCCAGCAGCGCGGCGGGCGGCTCGCCGGGGGCGCGGGTGCCGATCACCGCCACGCCCGCGTCCACCCGCTCCACGCCGTGGGTGATCAGCACGTCCGCCTTGTGCCGGAAGTAGGTGAAGAACGTGCGCGGGGACACCTCGGCCGCGGCGGCTATCTGCGCGACGGTCGTGGCCTCGTACCCCTGCTCGTCGAACAGCCGCCCGGCGGCGTCGATGAGCGCCTGCCGCGTCCGCTGCTTCTTCCGCTCCCGCAACGACATGCCGGCCATGATATTGCAACCGATGCATATTTACAGGACTGCAAGTTTTGCGTAGCGTCCCAGCCATGGATCCTGTGATCGCGGTGTCCGGCCTCGTCAAGTCGTACGGGCGGGTCCGCGCGCTGGACGGGCTCGACCTCCAGGTGGCGGCCGGGGAGATCCACGGCTACCTCGGACCCAACGGCGCGGGGAAGACGACCACGCTGCGCGTGCTGCTGGGGATGTTGCGCGCCGACGCGGGCGAGGTGCGGCTGCTGGGCGGGCATCCCTGGCATGACGCCGTACGCCTGCACCGCCGCCTGGCGTACGTGCCCGGCGACGTCACCCTGTGGGACGAGCTGACCGGCGGCGAGACGATCGACCTGCTCGGGCGGCTGCACGGCCGGGTGGACGAGCGGCGGCGCGCGGAGCTGATCGACCGGTTCGGGCTGGACCCGGGCAAGAAGGCGCGCACCTACTCCAAGGGCAACCGGCAGAAGGTCGCGCTGATCGCCGCGCTGTCGGCCGAGGCCGAGCTGCTCCTGCTGGACGAGCCCACCTCCGGCCTCGACCCGCTCATGGAGGCCGAGTTCCGCCGCTGCCTGGCCGAGCGCCGCGCGCAGGGCACCACGATCCTGCTGTCCAGCCACATCCTGGCCGAGGTGGAGGCCCTGTGCGACCGGGTGAGCATCGTCCGCCAGGGCAGCGTCGTCGAGTCGGGCACCCTGGCCGAGCTGCGCCACCTCACCTGGACCTCGATCACCGCCCGGCTGGAGCGGCCCCTGGAGCGGCTGGACGGCGTGCACGACCTGCGCGTGCACGGCACGGAGGTGAGCTTCCGCGTCGACAGCGGTCAGGCCGGTGAGGTGCTCACCCGGCTGACCGCGTTCGGCCTGCGCGACCTCACCGCCCAGCCGGCCACGCTGGAGGAGCTGTTCCTGCGCCACTACCAGGTGGCGGCGACCCCATGAGCACGCTGGTCCGCCTCATCCTGCGCCGCGACCGGCTGCTCATCGCCCTCTGGATCGCCGCGGCCGTCGCGGTGCCGGCGTTCAACGCCTACTCCCTGGGCGCGCTGCTGCCCACCCGGCAGATCAGGGAAGAGTTCGTGGCGGTCAGCACCGCCAACCCGATCACCACGGCGCTGCTCGGCCCGGTCCACGACACCTCTATCGAGGGGCTGGTCGCCTGGCGGTCGAGCGTGCAGAGTCTGCTCATCACGGGTCTGGCGGGGCTGCTGTTCGCCATCAGGCACACCCGGGCCGAGGAGGACGCGGGCCGCGGGGAGCTGGTGGCGGCGGGAGCCGCCGGCCGGCACGCCTCCGTCAGCGCCGTCATGGCCGTGGCCACCGCTGTGAACGTGGCCATCGCCGCGCTGCTCGCCGTCGTGCTGCCCCTCGGGTTCGGTCATCCCTTCGGGGGGTCGCTGCTGTTCGGGCTGACGGCCGGGGCGGGAGGCACGGTGTTCGCCGCCTGCGGGCTCCTCGCGGCGCAGCTCTCCCAGAGCGCGCCGCTCGCGCGCAGCGCCGGCGTGGGCGTGCTGGTGGCGGGGCTCGTGCCCGGCGTCGTGGTGCCGGAGGACCGGATCGGGATCTTCCCGGCCGGGTGGCCGCGCATCGCCCGTGCGTACGGGGACGAGCAGTGGTGGGTCCCGCTGCTGCCGCTGGGGTTCGCGGTGGTGCTCACCCTGGTCGCGTACGCGGTCTCGGGGCGCCGTGACCTGGGCGCGGGCCTGCTGCCGGACCGCGCGGGCGGCACCGGGCCGGTGCGGGGCAGGCTGGGCAGCCCCGGCGCGCTGGCCTGGCGGTTGTCCGGCGGGCAGGCGGCCGGCTGGACGGTCAGCCTGGGCACGGTCTCGGTGGGGGTGGGCTGGGTGTCCGGCTCGTTCGAGGTCGGCACGATCACGGGGCAGAGCCTGCTGGAGATCTTCACGTACGTCTTCTGCCTGGTCGTGGCCTGCCTGGCCGTGGCGGGGGCGCTGCGGCCGTACGCGGAGGAGAGCCGCGGCCGCGCGGAGCCCCTGCTGGCCCGGCCCACCGGCAGGACGCGCTGGCTGGCCGGGCACGTCGCGCTCGCGATCGCGGCGCCCACCGCCATGCTGCTGGCCGTCGGCCTCGGCACCGGACTCGGCAGCGGCCGGCCGGCCAGCCAGATCGGCACGGCGCTGATGTTCGCGCCCGCCTCCTGGGCGATCGCCGGCATCACGATCGCCGCGTACGGCCTGCGCCCGCGCCTCGCCGCCCCCGCCGGCTGGGTGACGGTCGCGCTCTCGGCCGCCTGCGTGGCGATGTGGGAGGCCGGGACGATCGGCAGGGCGGCGTTCCTGCTCACCCCGTTCGGCTACGGCCATCCCGCGATCTCGCCCGGCTTCCTGGCTCCGGCCGCGTTCGCCCTGGTCGCCGCCGTGCTCGTGGCCGTCGGCGGTGTCGCGTTCGCCCGGCGGGACCTGCTCGGGTGAGGCCGGCAGGTCCCGCCGGCCTCCCCGGGACGCTGGTCACGCCGACCCGCCTGGTCTGCAGCGACATCGTCATACGGCCGGTCGGATGGTGTATCCCACGCCGCGCACGGTGTGGATCATCGGCTTGCGCTGGGCGTCGATCTTGCGGCGCAGGTAGGAGATGTACAGCTCGACCACGTTGCTCTGGCCGCCGAAGTCGTAGGCCCACACGCGGTCGAGGATCTGCGCCTTGCTGAGCACCCGTCCCGGGTTGTGCATGAGGAAGCGCAGCAGCTCGAACTCCGTGGGCGTCAGCCTGATCTCCTTGCCGGCCCTGCGTACCTCGTGGGTCTCCTGATCCAGCGTGAGGTCCCCGACCGCGAGCCCGGAGTCCGGCCGCGCCCGCTCCGCGCCCGAGCGGCGCAGCAGTCCCCGCAGCCTGATGACGACCTCCTCCAGGCTGAACGGCTTCGTGACGTAGTCGTCGGCCCCCGCCCGCAGCCCCAGGAGCCGGTCCTGCACCGAGCCCCGCGCGGTCAGGCACAGGATCGGCACCCGCGGCAGCACCGCGCGCAACCTGGGCAGGAGCTGGATCCCGTCCATGTCGGGCAGCATGACGTCCAGGACGATCGCGTCAGGCCGGAAGCCCCGGGCCACGCGGATGGCCTCGCCGCCGTTGTGCGCGCAGCGCACGTCCCACGACTCCTGGCGCATGACCCTCGACAGGAGCTTCGTCAGCGGGGGCTCGTCGTCCACCACCAGGATGTTGATCGAGTTGCCGTGGGGCCGGTGCACCGGCCCGGACTGGAGGTTCGTGCTGGTCGTGTGCATGGTCGTGACGATGACGTGCTTGTATGAGTGTTTGATGATGGCTTCTTATGAATCGACTGTGAGTCGATGAGCGAGGCTTGACCGTCTCTGAGCAGCGGAGGCGTGGACGCCGTCAGGACGTCAGGCCCTCCCTGACCATCGTGAAAACCCGGACGGCCACCCCGGCGATGGCGCTGACGGCAACCCCGATCAGCGCAGGCATGTACCAATCGGGACCGAGCGCCGCGAGATCGTACTCGTCGTTGATCCTCCAGGGCGAAGTCGTGGGATTGACCGCGACAGCCAGGGCAAGAGTCAGCAGGTAGACCAGGCCGGACCCGACGAACGCCAGGCCTCCAGCGACTGTGGTCCGCCGCCCCGGCCGGTCGAGGGCGGCAAGAAGGGCGGCCTCGGTGGCGAGGATGACGGTGAGGCTGACGGTCACCGCCCTGGCCCGTGCGACGGCTCGGTCCAGGTCTTCCAGCAAAGTGTCGTTCCAGGGCACCTCGTACCAGGGGTTGAGCCCCGTCGGGTGGGCGGCGATCCGGAACGAGATCAGGTTCACCGCGGCGTACAGCAACGGGGCCGTCAGAGCACACAGCAGGGCGGGCGAGCGTCTCAGGCGCCGTAGGTCCATGGTCGTTTCGATGCCGGGACGCGACCGGAGGTTCGCCGGGGACAACCGGTCCGGGATCAGCGCCCTACCAGCGCTCCACCAGATGCTCGCGGCCAGCCGGCGGTTTCGTACGGCTCCGGCCATTAGTCGGTGATCCGGCTGATCAGCCCCTGCTCGGAGAGCTCGAACCACACGCACGCGACCTGAGGCTCGCTGGGACAACGCTCGGCCTCAAGGTGTCGATCGCCGACATCAGAACGTGTTCTGACATAGGCTCGATGGGTGAGCAATAGCCATGCCGACGCAGTGACCTTCTCCGATTTGTCGAGAAACCCACGCGCGGTCGCCGAGCGGGCGGCTCGCCTGGGAAGGGTGCGTGTCACGCATCGAGACGCCCCCGACTTCTACCTGACCGCGGCGGACCGTGAAGAGGAGCGCGAACGGACGCTGAACACCGCGTCCCGGTTGCTCCTCGCCTTGATCAAGCACGACCCCACCGCGCGTGCGCTGGTCATAGCCATGCCTGAGGTCTTCCCATGGGTTCGCCACCTGACTTCGGACGAGCTGCGTGCATTCACCCTGGAACTGGTTGAAGCCCTCTCGGACGCGGCCGAACTGGACGTCGATGCGACTACCCAGGAGGTCATAGCGGGCTGGCGAGCCACTGCCAGAATCAAGGCCGACCCTGTGCACCACGCCGAGGCCCGCCGGCCCACGAACGGTGACTTCGGGCCGGTGCAGGTCTCGGCATGAGCCCGAAGCGCGGGGATCGCGTTACGGTGCCGCCTCCGGATGGCCAGTGGGATGTGCGGTTCGGCACCAGCGACGCGGTTCGGGGCTGGGAAGAGCTGTGCCGTCATGCCCTGGCCAATACACGTCGGTGCTTCGAGACGCTGCGGGTCGATCCACGTTCGGGCTCCAGCCACGATCGGCAACATCGTCTACGGGGTGACCTCGCGACTCATCGTCACAACGGCAAGGACTTGGAACAGTGGGAGTTCGAGGTCACGAGCGGCGGGCGTGTGCGTTATGCCATCGACGACGCGACGCGTACCGTCTGGGTGATCTACGCGTCGCCTCGACACCCCAAGGACACCGAATAGCGAACTCGTCGCAGAGGGCGGCGTGCCGCACCAGGATCCTGTCAGGATGCAGGCAATCACCAGGGCTCACTGCGCCGGCCACACGCCTGAGTGAGGTCCCCGGCGTCAGCGCGCCGAGGAGCGGCCCGCGGAGATCTTCCTCGTGGCCGGTCCCGCTGTCGGTCAGGCGATTCTGGTCCCTTGTCCGTCAGGCCTTGCGGCCCACGCCCGCGTAATAGACGGCCTCGCGGTCGGCGTACAGGGTTTCGGGGACGGGGCGCCAGCGGGGGAGGGCGACCACGCCTGGCTCCAGGAGGTCGAGGCCGTCGAAGAAGCCGGTGACCTCTTCGAGGGTGCGCAGGGTCATCGGGCTGCCGCCGCTCTCGTTCCAGTGCCGTACGCCCTCGTCGAGTTGCGTGCCGACGAGGCCGTGGGAGATGGCCAGGTGGCTGCCCGGTGCCATGGGGGCCAGGAGAGTGCGGATGATCGAGGCGGCCTCGGCGGTGTCGGGGAGGAAGTCCACGACGCCGAGGAGGGTCAGGCCGATGGGGCGGTCGAAGTCGAGCAGGTCGCGGACGGCGGCCAGGATCTTGTCGGGTTCGCGCAGGTCGGCGTCGATGAACGCGGTCGTCCCGTCCGGGGCGCTGCGCAGCAGGGCGCGGGCGTGGGCCAGGACCATCGGGTCGTTGTCGACGTACACGACGTGGCTGTCCGGCGCCACCGACTGGGCCACCTGGTGGGTGTTGTTCGCGGTCGGGATGCCGGTGCCGATGTCCAGGAACTGGCGGATGCCCGCCTCGCCGGCCATGTAGCGCACCGCCCGGCCGAGGAACTCCCTGTTGGTACGTGCCAGCACCGGCAACTCGGGCACGGCCGCGAGGATCTGCTCGCTCACGACGCGGTCGATCTCGTAGTTGTCCTTGCCCCCCAGCCACAAATCGTAGATGCGGGCTGGGCTCGGGATGTCGGTGTCGAGCGGACGTTCGGTCATCGGTGGCGCCTTCCCAGGGACAACGGCAAGTCATCGGATATCGGGCTATATGGCGATATGAGGAAGATCGTACTCGTCGAAGATCGCCTGCACCCGGCTTCTGGGGAAGGGCAGGCGTGGGTCAGGTTCCGATGTTGCTCCGCGGTCCCGCGTACGTCCGCAGCAGGTTCGGCACGTCGGCGACCGGGTCGAGGGTGTAGGGGTGGAACGAACCCGGGGTGAAGGCCGAGCCGCCGGTCTCCTGCTGGCCGGTGCAACTCACGCAGACGCTGCCGCTCTGCCGGAGTCGGGCGGCGTCGTCGGAGGGCGACGCGGCCGGGTCCGTCTCCCTGGGGACGTCCGGCGAGGTCGGCGGGCGGTTGCACGCCGTTCGCCGGGCTTTACCCGGAACAATCCAGCCTTAGAGTAATCGAATCACTACTCAAAGTTACTATGGCGAAGTTCGCGCATCTATTACTCCAGGGGGCTGGAATGACTGACGAGACCCGGGCCGACAAGATCAGTATCGACACGGAGGAAGAGGTGGCGCTCGGCGGGGAGGCCGCGCTGCTGCACGCCCAGGACGACCCGCTGGCCTCGGCCGCCGTCGACGCGGCGGTCGAGACCGAGCTGCTGGAAGATGCCCCGGCGCGCGAGGCGGTCGAAGCCAGGCGGGAGAGCGAGCACCAGATCGCCGAGCTCACCTCCAAGGACCAGGAGCGGGTCCGCCGTTTCCAGCGTGAGCTGCGCACCATGGGCGCCGACGTCTGGCCGGTGGCCAGGTGGTGGGGCTACGAGATCCACCTCAACGAGTCGGCCGCGCTGCTGGCCGCCGAGATCCCGCAGCTCATCGGCGAGACCGCGGGCACCGTGCTCGGTCCCTGGCTCGCGCCGATCGTCGAGCGCGCCGTGCGGGCCAAGGCCGGTTGGATCGCCTCGGTCGCCCGGCCGTACGGGGTCAAGCTGGTCTCGCCGTGGACCGCGCCCGCCATGCTCGTACCGGCCCGGCAGGACGGCCGGCCCGCCGGGGACGCCGCGCTGTACTGGGCGGTGCACGAGCCGGGGGAGGGCTGGAGCCGGGACCAGCGGTTCGTCGACCACTTCAGCGTGTCGAGCCCGGCCCTGGCCGAGTTCCAGGACCGGCTCTACCTGGCCCATCGGGGCAACGCCGGCGACGCCGCCCTGTGGTGGGCGGTCTACGACGCCGAGGAGGGCTGGAGCGAGGACCAGCGCTTCCCGCAGCACTTCAGCGACGCGGGGCCGGCGCTGGCGGCGTACGACGGGCAGCTCTACTGCGTGCACCGCGGCGCCGGCGGCGACGCGGCGCTGTGGTGGGCCCGCTGGGACGGGTCGAGCTGGAGCGCGGACGAGAAGCTGCCGCAGCACTTCAGCGAGGTGGCTCCCGCGCTGGCCGCGTACGACGGGCAGCTCTACTGCGTGCACCGCGGCGCCGGCGACGATTCGGCGCTGTGGTGGACGCGCTGGGACGGCTCGAAGTGGAGCCCGGACCAGAAGCTGCCCGGCCACGCCAGCCGCTCGAACCCGGCGCTGGCGGTCTACCGGGGCCACCTCTACTGCGTGCACCGCGGCGCCGGCGACGATTCGGCGCTGTGGTGGACGCGCTGGGACGGCTCGAAGTGGAGCCCCGACCAGAAGCTGCCCGCCCACCACGCCACGGAGGGCCCGGCCCTGACCGTCTACAAGGACCGGCTCTACTGCGTGCACCGCGGCGGCTCGGACCAGAGCCTGTGGTGGACCAGCTTCAACGGCTCCGGCTGGACCGCCGACGAGCGGCTGCCCGAGCACTACAGCGCCGAGGGCCCGGCCGCCATCGCCTACCGCGACAAGAACGCCACCCGCGACCAGCTCCTGTGCGTGCACCGGGGCATCCGCTAGCGGACATGGAAAGTGCCGGCTCGCGGTCCGCGGGCCGGCACTCGTGTTCTCAGGGGCAGGTCACCAGCCGGCGAGCTGCTCCAGGAACCACTCGATCAGCGGCCTGGACACGGAGCCGTGCTCGGTGTTGGCCACGTCGCAGCAGAACGCGTCCAGGAACGTCTCGTCCTTCGGCAGGTCGCTGAGGTCCCGGTACAGGTCCGACTGCCACTGGAACGGGTCCCTGGCCAGGGCGATCGCGCTGACCGCCGGGACGAAGCAGCTCCACCTGAACCGGTCCTGGATCGGCAGCCCCACCGCGTCGGCGAGCCGGCCCCAGGACTCCAGCGTGCCGCCGGGCGCCCCGTCGAACGCGGCCACGTGCGAGGTGGCGCTCGTCCACACCGGCGCGCCGAAGCGCACGACGCCGACGTTCTGCAGCTCGCCCATGTCCGGCTGGATCCGGGCCGTGAGCTGCAGCGCTTCGTGCTGCAGGTCGAAGACCGGCGTTCCCGGAGCCAGGTCGGGACCGGTGCCGTTGCCGGTGCCGTTGGCCAGGCCCAGCTTGTACGGGCGCATCGGGAACCAGCCCACCCTGCGCAGGTCCTCCAGGAACTCCTGGCGCAGCGCGCTGGAGCTCGTCACCGGACCCGAGTAGTCCGCGCTCTCGACCCAGCCCCACAGGAGCTGCTGCGCGGCCGGGCTGCGGATCAGCTCCGCCTGCCCGGGACCGTCGGAGCGCGGCTCCAGCGCCTCGTGCAGGTAGGCGAGCTGTTGGAGCACCAGCGGGATCCAGGCGCCGAGGTGCGGGGTGTCGTAGGAGAAGTACTTGTCGGTCTGGTGGTCGATGCGCTCGTTCTCCATGCGGGCCAGGGCGTACCTGGTGATCATGCCGCCCATGCTGACCCCGCCGACGACCAGCGGGTTGTCGCCCCGCCGCTCCTCGATCGCGCGCAGCACGCAGGTGACCGCCACGGCGGCGTTGGCCTGGATGGAGATGTGCCGCTGGTCGAACCCGAGCAGCACGACGTCGATGCCCATCGTCCTGAGCTGGTCGAGGAAGCCGGGCGCGCCCTTCTGGTACGGCTTGTTGAAGTGCCGCCACAGCTCGTCCAGGTCGCTCGGCCCGTAGTTGAAGCCGTCGGCCAGGATCAGCGGCCTGGTCAGCGCGTCGTGCCCGTCGGCCAGGTGCACGGCCGCCCGGCCGGTGGCGATGCGGCCGTGGTGCGGCTGGTCGCCCACCAGGTCCCAGGTCTGCTCGGCCTGGCGGGCCTCTCCCTGGCGTTGCGGCGGGGTGGCGAACCAGACCCCCTGCTGCCCGAGCGAGCCGGCGATCCGCTCGACCTGCTCGGAGCTCAGACTGCGCTCGATCCCGTCTGCCCTGGTCTCGACGTCGATTCTCGGTTCCTGCGCCATGCTCGATCCTCTCGATAGCTGCGGGGCCCACCGGGGGCCACTGAGCACACCCTACGGTTACGTTCGGTAATATTCCGAGCACAAAACGTGGTGGCGTGGTATGGCGTTCCCCCAGGTCAAGTGAGGTCGCGACGCCCAAGCCCGGCCGGCTCGGCGGCATTGGCCACGGGGCCCGCGGATCCGGCGCCCCCCTGTCCCGGGCGGGCAATATTCGCATCGGCCCGGGGCAGAGGAGGGGCACGGACGGAGGACATCGGATGAGTTCGGGGGAGCCATGGCCGGCACCGGAACGCAGGCGTTCTGGATCGACGCCGCACACGAAGGCACGCAGGAGCACTACGGCGAGCAGTTGCGCAAGTGGCGGCACGCCTTCGCGGCCACGGAGGACGAGCCGGCGGCGGAGGGCGTCACGCTGGATCCGCTGCACTTCGCGCTGGGGGCCTGGGAGGTGGCCACCCGGCCGGTGGCGGACTCTCCCTACGTACGCCGCCACGCCCGCGTGCTGGACGCCACCTGCCACCGGCCGGAGGAGGCGCGGGGCCTGCTGGCGGTGATCGAGCTGGCCGTGCCGGCGCCGGTGCGGCTGTCCGGCGGATGGCTGAGCTGGCAGCGGCAGGACGGGGACGACGGGACGTACGCGGCGCCGCCGTACGAGCGGCCGACCGCGCTGACCACGATGGAGCTGCGCCTGCCCCTGCCCGCCGACCGCCTGCCCACCCCCACCAAGGCGCGGGCCTCCGGGCTGCCCAATCTCGACGACGCCCAGGCCGCGCTCGAGGCGCTCATCGCGGAGCTGAACGCCGTGGTCACCCCGTTCGTGCGGGAGCTGGAGGGCGGCGGGGAGGCGGGGCCGATGCCGGAGTGGCTGCGTACGCAGATCGAGGCGGACAAGGCGACCGCCGAGTCGGCGGGGGCGCGCGCCTGGCGGTACGTGCCGGCCCACAAGGGCAACCGGCTGGAGTTCGACGAGCGGCGGAGCGTGGCCGCGATCGGCTTCCACGACGACGACCTGCTGCAGCCGGTGGAGGCGATCCACATCGCGCTGCACGACCCGGCCGACGTCGTCGCGCGCTGCACGGCCGAGCTGGCGCTGCTGGCCGAGCACGGCCGGGACTGCCCCGAGTGCGCGGCCGGGTCGCCCTGCTCGACGCTGCGGTGCCTGGCGGCCGGCTACCACCTGCGTCCCGGCTGGCGGGACGAATGGGCGGCAAGGGGCGCATCATGAACCGGCCCGACGACCCCGGCACGAACCGGCGGGACGATCCCGACGACGAGTTCTTCGCTCCGGTGCTGCGGGAGCCGCCGCCCCCGGAGGACGGGCCGGTGAGCGACACCGGTGTGCCGGGCGTGCCCGGAGCCGGTCACGGGCACTGGCCGCAATCCCCGCCGCCGGCGAACAAACTGAGCCTGCGCCTGCTCGCCGCCGCCCTCGTGCTGCTCGCCGGGGTGGTGCTGACCGTGCTGGCGCTGCTCGCCGCCCGGCCCGCGCTGGCCGTCCCGCCCGCCGTGGTGGCGCTGGCCGCGGCCGTCTACCTGGTCGCCTTCAGCGTGCGGCGGTCCCGCTCGAACGGCGGCCCGCCCACGTTCGGCTGAGGTTTCACAGCTCCCAGCTGGGTAAACGCCAGGCGGGAGCCGACGGAGGAGCTTGAGATGTCCATGTCGCTGATCGACAGAGAATGCGTCCGCCAACTGCTGGACTCGTCGCAGCCGGACGCCACGCTGGTGTTCGTACGGGGCGACTGCGTGGTCATGCCGGCCGCTCAGGTGGACGACGCCCACAAGGGGCTGGTCATCGCGCGGCGGGACGAGGTGCTGGCCCAGCTCCCGGACGACGCCCCGACGGACCAGGTCCTCGACGACCTGGCCCACCGGCTGGACAACATCGTCCGGGACCTGGGCGCCTGATCCGTCAGAGGTGACCCCGGCTGCCGGCCGTCACGAGCGGGCGCAGGTCCTGCGGGAGGCTGTCGCAGACCTTGTCCATGACATGGCCCTGCGTCGCCTCCGCGGTGACCTCCAGCACCACCCGCGCGATGTAGGTGGCCTGCGGCTTGTCGACGCCGGCGCGGCCGGCGACCCGCTGCACGAACTCCTCCCGTCCGAAGTGCTCCCCGGTGCCGAGGCCCCCGAAGACCTCGGTACGCCGGAGGTTCTCGGCGATCTCGTGCGGCAACTGGGCGGCGAGATGTTCGGCGAGCCCTTCGGGAATGCGCTCGCCGAGCGTCTCCAGTGTCGCCCTGCTCGCCCGCTCGGCCTGCTCACGGCCGCGGAGGTGAGCGCGTGCCTGTACTTTTCCGATGAATTCGTCGTGTTGCACGATTCCTCCACACGACTGAGTCCGCCCTGTGGCGTGGATGTGTTGACCGAGGATCTACAGCGCCGCCTACTGGGCGGGCTGGCTCCCGCCCCCCGGCCCGGGCACGGAATCCCGGGAAGAGCGGGCCCTCCTGAGCTGGCTACCCGTGCGCCTTATACGGAAACGACTCCTACGCGTGGCGGCGGGATGAAAGTGTCCCCGATCGAGGGAGGACGCGTGGCAGGGAAGATGATCACCGAGCGGCCGGACGGCCGCCTGGTGGACAACGAGCGCTTCCAGCAGTTCGCCCGCGGCGTGCCGGTGGCGCAGGAGGAGGGCCCCGCGGACCCCTCGTGACCTGGAAGGGTTGCGGATGCGTCGATCTTGGTGTCGGATGCCGAGCCGTAGGGATCTCTCACCCCCAGGAGACCGGCATGCGCGAGAGCACCGAGGTCGTCGTCATCGGAGCCGGCCCGGCCGGCCTGACCCTGGCCAACCTGCTCCAGCGGGCCGGTGTCGCCTGCGTGGTGCTGGAGCGGCAGAGCCGGTCCTACGTGGAGCAGCGGCAGCGCGCGGGCGTGCTGGAACACGCGGGCGCGCGTGTCTTCGAGGACTGGGGCCTGGCCGACAGCGTGCTCGCGGGCACGCCGCGCGACGGCATGCTGGAGATCCGCGTGGACGGCGAGCCGCGCTACCTCGACGTTCCCGGCCTGGCCGACGGCAGGGCGGGCCGGATCGTGCCGCAGCAGGTCCTCGTCGGCCGGCTCGTCGCGGCCTTCCTGGAGGGTGGGGGAGATCTGCGGTTCGACGCGGGCGAGGTGAGCCCGCACGACCTCGACGGCGCCTCCCCGGCCGTCACCTACCGGGGCCCGGATGGCGTCGTACGCGAGATCGCCTGCTCCTACGTCGCCGGCTGTGACGGCTACCACGGCGTCAGCCGCACCGCCGTGCCCGCGGGGGCGCTGACCACGTACACCTACGACCACGGCATCGGCTGGTTCACTGTGCTCGCCGACGTCCCGCCGCCGCGCCACCCGCTCCTCGCGGTGCATCCGGCGGGCTTCGCGGCCCAGTTCCCCAGAGGGCCCAGGGCCAGCCGCTTCTATCTCGAATGCGCGCCCGACGACGCCCTCGGCGACTGGGGAGACGAGCGGATCTGGGCGCAGTTGAGGCTCCGGCTCGGTGACGCGGGCCTGCCCGAGGGGCCGATCACGGAGAAGGCGGTCGTGGAGATGCGCAGCTTCGTCGTCGACCCGATGAGCCACGGCCGGCTCTTCCTGGTCGGCGACGCCGCGCACATCATCACCCCGATGGGCGGCAAGGGCATGAACCTGGCCATCGCCGATGCGAACGTGCTGGCCCACGCGTTGCGCGCGGCGCTGCGCGAGGGTGATGACGAGCGGCTGGCCGCGTACTCGGCCACATGCCTCAAGCGGGTCTGGAACCACCAGGAGTTCTCCCGCTGGATGACCGAGATGCTGCACGAGTCGGGTGACGCCACGCTGGCCGGGCCGTTCCGCCGTGAGCTCGCCAGGGCGCGGCTGGAGCGGCTGTTCGCCTCGGGCGCGGCGGCTCGTGCCTTCGCCGACCTGATGGCTGGCGGGTAACATTTCCCCTTCAAAGGCCATATTCCGCCCAAGGGGGACATTTTTGTGGTGAAAGCCTCTGAAGATCGGCCTGATGAGGAGATATTCGTCCGCAAGGAGCTGCAGCGGCTCCGGGCAAGCATCGACAACCTGGACGCCGCCCTCGTCCACCTGCTGGCCGAGCGGTTCAAGTGCACCCAGGAGGTCGGCCGGCTCAAGGCCGAATATCAGCTCCCCCCGGCGGACCCCGAGCGGGAGGCGGCCCAGATCCGCCGCCTGCGCGCGCTGGCCGAGGACTCCAAGCTCGATCCGGTCTTCGCCGAGCGGTTCCTGACCTTCATCATCGCCGAGGTCGTCCGGCACCACGAGCTGATCGCCAGCAGCAGGGCCGCGGCCCGCGCCACCTGAGGCCGCCGGGGAGAACGAGCACGCCGGCAGGTCAGCCCTCCCGAGGAGCAGCCACCGAGGCGCGCTGGATGAGGCGTGAGCGCAGGGTGTGCATCTCGCGGGCGGGCGCGGCCCCGCCGAGGATGTCGAGGAGCACCTGCGCGGCCTTCGCGCCCAGCTCGTGCACCGGCTGGGCGATCATCGTCAGCGGTGGCTCCATGACGGCGGCCCACGCGCTGTCGTCGAAGCCGATCAGCGCCACGTCGTCCGGATAGGACAGCCCCGCCTTCCGCAGGGCGCGCAGCGTGCCCGTCATGCCGTCGGTCTCGGTGCAGAACACGGCGGTGACCCGGTCGGGCAGCGCGAGCATGCGGCCGACCTCGCCCACCACCCGCTCCTCGGTCTTGGGCCCGACCATCACCAGCTCCGGATCGAACGGGATGTGCGCGTCATCGAGCGCGTCGAGGTATCCGCGCAGCCGCTCCCCGTCCGTCCACAGGTTGTGGGCGGCGGCGGCCAGCAGCTCCCGCCTGGTCGCGGGGACCTTCGCGACCGGTGGCCCCCAGACGAACCCGATGCGGCGGTGCCCGGCCGCGATGAGCACCTCGACCGCCTCGCGCGCCGCCTCCCGGTTCTCGATGACCACCGCGTCGAGGTCGAGCGCGGCGACCGCGCGGTCGACCAGCACGACCGGGATGCCCCGGTCCATGGCGGCCCTGAGGTGGGCGACCTGGTTGCGGTCGAGGGCCGCCGAGGAGACGATCATGCCGTCCACGCGCTTGTCGATGAGCACGTCGGTGGCCGCCACCTCCTCCTGGAGGTTCTCGTACGTGCTCAGCACGATCACGTCGAAGCCCCGCGCCCGCGAGGTGTCGGAGATGCCGCGCAGCAGCCCGGCGAAGAACGGGTTGCCGATGTCGGCGACGATCACGCCCAGGGTGTGGCTCACGCCCGTGGACATGCTCCGCGCCAGGGCGTTGGCCCGGTAACCGAGCTTTTCGGCGGCCGCGAGCACCCGCGCGCGCAGCTCGGGGCTGACGTATCCGTAACCGCCCAGCGTCCGGGCCGCCGTGGCGCGGCCCACGCCGGCCTCCGCCGCCACCTCGGAGATGGTCGGCCCCGCCTGGCCACGGTCAGCTGGCATGGATCCCGTCCCTCGTTCCTGTTCGGCCCATCACATGCTAGTCACGGGAGCCCGCCGGCCATGGCCGAAGGCGCCCTCGACGAAGCACTGATCCCGGGCCGCCTCGGCGCCCTGCCGCAGGGCCCGCTCGATCATGGCGGGCCTCGCGGGGGAGCCGGCGGCCCAGCCGTCGCGCAGCAGCGAGACGGCGAACCCGGTGAGGAAGGCGTCGCCGCAGCCCATCGTGTCCATGATGCCCTCGGCCAGGCGGGCCGGGGCCGACAGGGTGACCCGGCCGTCATGGGCGAGCGCGCCGTGCACGCCGCGGGTGCCGAGCGCGAGCCGGGCGCCCCGCCGTACCGCCTCGGCGAGCAGGCCGGCGGTGGCCTCCTCGTCCAGGTGGGAGCAGGACAGCAGCACCAGGTCGGCGTGCGGGCAGACGCGGTCGAGGTAGCCGGTGTCGCGGTAGTCCTCCTCGCTGGACAGGTCGAAGCTGACCAGCGTGCCGAGCGCGGCCAGCTTGGGCAGCTCGGGCTCGCTGCGGGAGTAGACGCTCGAATGCACGAGGTCGAAGCCGCTCACGTAGGCGAGCAGGTCGTCGTCGAGCACGAGAGGCTCGCGCACGGTGACGCCGCCGCCGTTCCAGCCGAGGAAGACGCGGTCGCCGTCGTCGACGCGCAGGTGCGAGACGCCGCTCTCACCCGCCCGTACGACGCTGCGCTCCACGGCCACCCCTTCGGCGGCGATCGACTCGCGCAGGAAGCGCCCCAGGTCGTCGTTTCCGAAGACGCCCAGGTAGGCGGCCTCGGCGCCGAGGCGGCGGGCGTAGACGGCGACGTTGACGCTGTTGCCGCCCGGGTAGTCGATGCCCCGGTCGCCGAACCGGTCGACGATGTTGTCGCCGAAGCCGAGCACTCTCATTACTCAGTAGTCCATGACCCGGTAGTAGCGGCGCAGGTCGAGGGAGTGGTCGCGGACCCGCTCCAGGTGCTTGCTGACCCGGCTCATCACGGTGTCGAGCACGAGCGGCGCGAGCAGGCCGCGGAACTCGGAGCTGATCCCGGTGAGGGGGTAGTCACGCGTGTCGAAGACGGTGACGTCCTTGGAGACGCGGCGGGCGAACGCCTCGGCGCGGTCGGTGAGCGGCCGCGTCTCGTCCTCGCCCTGGAAGACGATCACGCTCGTGTCCTCCTCCAGCAGCTCCAGTGAGCCGTGGAAGAACTCCGCGCTGTGCACCCTGGTGGTGCGCAGCCACTGCATCTCCTCGAGGATGCACATGGAGTAGAGGTAGGTGAAGCCCCACAGGTTCCCGCCGCCGATGAGGAAGTGGTAGTCGGCGTCCTTGTGGGCCTCGGCGAACGCGGCGGCCACCGGCTCGGCCTGCCTGGCCACCTCGACCAGGATCCCGGGCAGCCCGGCCAGCTCGTCGGCCAGCTTCCCGTAACCGTCGAACTCGCCCCTGCGGGCGAGCAGCCGGCCCGTGAACAGCAGCAGCTGCATGTCGAACGGCCAGGTCTTGGGCTTGGAGACGAGCGCCGCGTCCACCTTCTCGGCGATGGGCGAGTCGGCGTGGCCGGTGAAGGCGATCGTGTAGGCGCCCTTGGACCTGCAGTACTCGATGGCGCGGACGCTGTCGTCGGTGGTGCCGGAGACGGAGGTGAAGACCGCCACCGTGCGCTCGCCGAGCCGGGCGTCACCGGAGACGATCAGCTCGGCCGCGATCGCGGCGCGCACGTCGAGCGTGGACAGCCGCCGGGCGAGGTGCTCGTACGGCCACATCTGGGCATATGTGCCGCCCGCGCCGACCAGGAGCAACTGGTCGAACCCCCGGTCCGCGAGCCGGTCGACCAGCTCCTCAATCTCAGGGCGCAGGGCCACCGCGCTCGCCACCTGGGAGACAAATTCCGGCTCGTCGAATCCGAGCATCATCGCATCCTTTCCGGGGAAATGCCGCGACCGGCGCCGTCCATGCGGTCTGATACCGGTATCACGCGGCAGTCACGTTGGCACAGCGCGCCTCGCGCCGTCAACCTCGCCTGCCTCTATAGCCGGTCTGAGCAGGGATTCGTTGGAGCGTCATGAGGTCACGCCGGGTTAACGAAAGAAAGATCTTGGCTTACGGGTCTGGTACCGGTATCAGACGAGCTGTATGGTCGGCCAACACCAAGGCTCCTGGAAGAGAAAGGAAGCCCATGCGCCCTCGCGCACTGTCGACGTTCGCGGCACTCCTCGGGACCCTCACGCTGGCCGCCTGCTCCGGAGGCGGCGGTGCCGCCGCACCGGCCCCGGCGGCCGACACCGCGGCCAAGCCGGAGTTCTCCGGCACGCTGAGCATCCTCACCAAGTTCGCCGGTGAGCCCACGGGCCCCTATTTCGAGAACCTCGCGGCCGCGTACCAGAAGCAGCACCCGCAGGTGAAGATCGAGCTCATCCAGGAGACCGACCAGAGCATCAAGGACAAGCTCAAGACGCTCACCGCCTCCGACGCGCTGCCCGACGTCTACTTCACCTGGACCGGCAACTGGGCGGACAACTACATCCGCGGCGGCCGCGCGGCCGACCTCACGAAGGTGATCGGCCCGGACACCGAATGGGGCCGGACCTTCAGCCCGGGCTCGCTGGCCGCCTTCGCCCGCGACGGCAAGAACTACGGGATCCCGCTGTACGGCAACGGCAAGTTCATGGGCTACAGCAAGAGCGCCTTCGACAAGGCCGGGGTCAAGGTGCCCGGCACGTTCGAGGAGCTGATCGCCGCCTGCGGCCCCCTGCGCGAGGCCGGGTACGAGCCCATCGCCTTCGGCAACAAGGACGGCTGGCCCGCCCTGCACTACCTGCAGCAGCTCTTCGCCTACAACGTGCCCGAGGCCACTCTGCAGGCAGACTTCGACCCGGCCACGGCCAAGCTCGACGACCCGGGCTACGTCAAGGCGCTCGGCCAGTTCAGGACCCTGGTCGACCAGTGCACCGACACCCGCGACGGCACGAACGGCGTGCTCTACAGCTCCGCCCAGGAGGCGTTCGCCAACGGCAAGGCCGCCATGTACTACCAGGAGATCCTGGAGTTCGACAACGCCACGTCGGCCCGGGTGAAGCCGGACGACTTCGGCATCTTCCAGCTCCCGGTCCCGCAGGGCGCCGCGGGTGACCCGGCGGTGCTGGAGGGCTCGCCCGAGGGCTACCTGATCAACGCCAAGTCGCCCCGGGCCGCGCTGGCCGTGGACTTCATGAAGTTCGCCACGAGCCTGGACAACGCCAAGACCCTGTCCTCCCCGCCGTACGGGCAGCCCAGCACGGTCGTCGGCGCGGTCACGCCCGAGACCTCCAGCAAGGCCGTCTACGAGGGCGTGCAACTCGTCAACAAGGCGCCCAAGCTGGCCATCTGGCTCGACACCGTCACCGTGCCCGAGGTGGCCGACGCGTGGCTGGCCGGCGGCGAGGCGATCATCAGCGGTGGCATGACGGCCGAGAAGGTGCTCGAAAGCGTGCGTCAGGCCTCGGCCGAGGCCAGGTAGGGAGACCCTCCGTGCGCGCCACCCTGCGAAGGACCCTCGGCCTGGCGTGGGTCCTGCCCGCCCTCGTGCTGGTCGGAGCGTTCGTCTACCTGCCGCTCGTCCAGAACCTGCAGTTCAGCACGCTCAAGTGGGACATCTACAGCGGCAGCCAGGAGTACGTCGGCCTGGCCAACTACACGAAGCTCGTCGAGGACCCGGTCTTCTGGTCGTCGTTCGGCAACAACGTGCTGTACGCGGTGGTCTCTATCGTGTTCCAGGTGTTCGGCGCGCTGCTGCTGGCCGCGATCATCGAGGGAGTGCGCAGCGAGCGGTGGCAGCGCGTGTTGCGGGCGGTCTACTTCATCCCGTCGGCGATCTCGCTGACCGTGGCGGGCCTGCTGTTCTACTTCGTCTACGAGCCCAACCTGGGCCCGCTCAACCACGCGCTCAAGGCGGCCGGCCTCGGCGACCTGGCCCAGGCGTGGCTGGGGCAGGAGAGCACGGCCATGTCGGCGATCATCGCGATGAGCCA
Organism: Nonomuraea sp. NPDC049709; assembly: GCF_040674815.1. Classification (NCBI taxonomy): domain Bacteria; kingdom Bacillati; phylum Actinomycetota; class Actinomycetes; order Streptosporangiales; family Streptosporangiaceae; genus Nonomuraea; species Nonomuraea sp. NPDC049709. Next base: position 64,133 of record NZ_JBFANM010000029.1, on the reverse strand, counting down.
GTGGCAGGGCTTCGGCTACTCCACGCTGCTGTTCGCGGTCGCCATCCAGCGCATCCCCACGGAGATCTACGGGGCCGCCGCCATCGACGGCGTCGGCCCGGTGCGCCGCTTCTTCAGCGTGACGGTGCCGCTCGTGCGGGAGATGACCGGGCTCATGGCGATCGTCACGATCTCGGGCGCGTTCCAGGTGTTCAACGAGGTCATGGTGATGACCGCCGGCGGGCCGAACAACTCGACGCAGGTGCTGGGCACCTGGTTGTACCGCAGCGGGTTCGTCCGCAACAACTTCGGCTACGCCGCCGCCATCGCGACCGTCCTGTTCATGATCACGCTCGGCATCGCGGTGGCGCAGCTCTGGGTCACCCGCAGGAGAAGGGTGGAATGGTGACGCGCCTGAGCTTCCTCGGGGTGATCGCCCGGGTCTTCATGTGGGCGTTCCTGCTGGCCCTCGCGGTGGTCGTGCTCTATCCCCTGCTGTGGATGACGCTCAACGGGTTCAAGACCAACGCCGAGCTGTTCGGCGACCCGTTCGCGCTGCCCGTGCACTGGAGCTTCGAGAACTACCAGAAGGCGTGGAACCGCGGCGTCAGCGACTATCTCACCACCAGCGTGCTGGTCACGCTGACCTCGACGGTCGCCACCGTGTTCGTCAGCGCGTGGGCCGCCTACGGCCTGACCCGGGTGAACATCCCGCTCAACAGGACCCTCACGGCGGCGATCCTCGGCGGGCTCATGCTCGCCCCGACCGTGGCGCTCGTGCCGCTGGTGAAGATGTTCCAGGCCATGGGGCTGTACAACACGTTCTGGGCGCTGCTCATCCTGTACACCGCCTTCCGCATCCCGTTCACGACCTTCCTCATCCGCGCGTACATGATCGATCTGCCGCGTGAGGTGGACGAGGCCGCGGAGATGGACGGGGCGGGCAGGTGGACGGCGTTCTGGCGGATCATCCTGCCGATGTGCAAGCCGATCCTCACCTCGACGGTGCTGCTGCAGATCCTCTTCACCTGGAACGAGTACCTCTTCGCGATGGTCTTCACCAGCGGCACCGGCGTGCAGACCCTCCCGGTGGGCCTGACGAGCCTGATGAGCAAGCACGGCACCGAATATCCCGTCGTCTTCGCCGGGATGGTGATCGCGGCGCTCCCGGTGGTGCTGCTGTTCTTCCTCGGCCAGCGCTACATCGTCAAGGGCCTGGCCGACGGCATGGGCAAGTAAGGAGCTCCGAAGATGGCACTCTCCCTCCGGCAGGTCACCGGCTCGAACTTCGGCTACCAGCACCTGCCGTTCGACCGCTTCCTGGACGACGCCGCGGAGCTCGGCCGCGAGCGGGTCGAGCTGTGGGGCATCGCGCCCCAGCTGCACGTCCCGCGGCTCAGCGACGCCGAGGCCCGCGCGATCCGGCGCCGCGTCGAGTCGCGCGGGCTCGCCGTCCACTGCCTCACCCCCGAGCAGGTGATGTACCCGGTCAACCTGGCCTCCCCGGTCACCTGGCTGCGCGCGCGGAGCGTGGCCGTGTTCCGCCGGGCCGCGGAGCTGAGCGCCGAACTCGGGGCGGAGCTGCTGCTGCTCACGCCGGGGCGCGGCTTCGAGGACGAGCCGGTCGAGGCCGGGTGGCGCCGCTCGGCCGACGCGATCGGCGAGATCGCCGAGTACGCGCGGACGCTCGGCGTGACATGCGTGCTGGAGGCGCTCCAGCGGGTGGAGTCGAACCTGGTCAACGACTCGCGGGCGCTGGCCAGGATGATCGGCGAGATCAGGGCGCCGAACCTGGGCGCCGTGCTCGACACCGTGGCCATGGCGGTCGCGGGGGAGTCGGTGGACGACTACTTCGACGCCCTCGGCGACCGCGTCCGGCACGTCCACCTGATCGACGGGCGCCCGGCCGGCCATCTGGCCTGGGGCGACGGGGAGCTGCCGCTGGCCGGCTACCTGGCGGCCCTGGACCGCCGGGGGTATCGGGGGCAGCTGACGTTCGAGCTGTTCGGCGACGGCACGTACGCCTTCGGCCCCCGGGCGGCCGTCGAGCGCTGTCTCGCCGCCGTGCGGGCCGCGCTGCCCGGTTAGGCGTTCACCAGGGCGACCCGTACGGCTCCGGGGTCGTCGCCGGACAGGGGGACGGCGAAGACCGCAGTGCGCTCGCGGGCCCCGTACACCACGAACCGCACGCCGTCCTCGTCCCACGTCTCGCGCACGTCCGAGGTGAGCTGGGCGGACGCCGAGCAGTACGCGGGGCTGCGGCGCAGCAGGTGCAGGGAGGACTCCAGCGGGACGGCCGCGGGAGCCGGGCCGGCGAGGGGGCGGCGCAGGCGGACCAGGAGGCGCCGCAGCGGGGTGAGCCAGTGGCGGTCCAGCTCGGCCGAGAGAGCCAGCAGGACCAGGACCTCCACCAGCACGACGGCGGGCAGTGGCGGTTGCCCCGATCCGGTCATGGCGATCAGGGCGGCGGCCAGCAGCAGCCCGGCGCGGGCGAAGGCGCGCGCGTCCACGGGCCGGGAGTGGGCGCCCAGGCAGCCGCACGACGCGGTGGGCGCGGCGACGTGCGCGTAGGTGAGGTAGGCGAGGAACCCGGCCGACAGCGCCGCGGCGGCCGTCGCGTTCAGGGGGTGGAGCGAGGGCAGCGGCAGCGCGGCCGCCACCGCCAGCTCGGCCAGGCCGACGAGCCGCAGCGCGGGGACCGCGCGCGCCGGGCCGGTCAGCCGGGCCAGGGCGGTCTGCCCGGCCTGTGCCCGCATCCGGCGGCTGAGCAGCTTCGTCAGGCCGGCCCAGAGGAGGAAGAGGGCGATCACGTACGGCTGCGACGCGGCGATCCCGTGCATCTGCTTCCTTCCTAGTGAGGGGAGAAGACGGTGGCGATGTCCACTTCGTTCGTGTCCGGGCGCCAGGCGCCGAGGATCTGCACGTGCTGGCTCACTTTCAGCATCGACAGGTCCGCGGTGGGCGGCGACTCGGAGTGGATGGCGACCGACCTGCCGGCCACGACGTGGCACAGCACCTCGTGACCGTTGTGGTCGAGGTGGATGGTCTGGCTGGTGATGTTCTTGATGTGGCCCTTGATGTTGACGATGTTGAGCCACACCGACTCGGCGGCCAGCATCCCGTCCGGCATGCGCACGCCCCTGGCGTACAGGCCGTCACCGGGTCTGGCCTGGTCGAACGGGACCGGACCGAGCTTCCACAGGCTCGTGCCGTCCACGACCCTGATGGTGTGGAAGACCATGTTCGAGCCCAGGACGAGCAGCGTGTTGTCCTTGATCGAGCGGATCCGGCCCTCGGCGAAGTCCGGGTCGGGCGCGCCCGGCTCGACCTTCTGGGCGGTCGTGGTGGCGAAGGCCGCCTCGGGGCCGAGCGAGCCCAGCGCGGTCGCGGCGACGACGCCGGCGCCTCCGCCGAGCACGGCCGACCTGAGCATGTCCCTTCTGCTGCGCATCGGTCGCCCCCTTCTAGGCCGTCGAGATCTCCACCGGCCGCAGGCCGGACGAGAGGCTGGCGATCTGGCTGTAGGCGGCCGGGGTGAGGTCGATCAGCCGGTTGCTCGCGCAGGTCGCGCCGCAGCAGCTGCGCTCCCCGCAGAACAGGTCGGTCTGCGGGCCGCAGTCGGCGATGGCGGTGACGACGCTGGTGCCGCTGCACAGTGCCGTGACGCGGTGGCGGAAACCGCAGGTCCGGCGCGACAGGCCGACGCCGCAGCTGTCGGGGCGGGTGATCGCCCAGCAGGCGTCCGAGGTGTTGGGCCAGGCGTGCTGGAGGTTCCCGGAGTTGCAGGTGCCGCAGGCTCCCTTGCCGGTGCTGCTGCACGGTCCCCAGGCGGTGCCGCAGCAGAACCAGGAGACCTCTCCTTGGACGGGGCCGAGTAAGTCGGCGGGCGGGTCGGTGGACTTGCTACGCGCCATGCGCGTCCTCCTTGGGTGAGCTCTGGACGATCTCAGCGAGGGGTTGAAGCTTTCCGACTCGATCTATGAGTACCATGTAAGGATTTTTCGTCAATGGCCGATTTGTGGGATGGTGAGGTCGTACCGATCGGTTCGATCTCTGCTGGAGCAGCCGTGAGCGTGGACCCTCTCGTCACCGACCAGCCGGGCGGCCTCGTGCCTCCGGCCAGCACTCCTTCCCTGGCCATCGGGGGTGTGCCGCTGCTCGGGGTGCTGCACGTCCCGGCGGGGCCGGGGCCGTATCCCGTCGTCGTGCTGGCGCACGGCTTCCCGGGCAACGAGCGCAACTTCGACCTGGCGCAGGCGCTGCGGCGGGCCGGGTACGCGGCGCTGGTCTTCCACTACCGGGGCTCGTGGGGGGTCGGGGGCTCGTACTCGTGGGCGAACGTCCTGGAGGACACCGCCGCCGCGGTCGCCGCCGTGCGCGAGCCCGGGACGGCGGCGGCGCACCGGCTGGACCCGGGGCGGGTGGCGCTGGCCGGGCACAGCCTCGGCGGGTTCGCGGCGCTGATGACCGCGGCGGCGGACCCGTCGATCGCCGCCGTGGCCTCGATCGCGGCCTTCGACTTCGGGGTCGCCGCCGCGGCCTGCCGCGCGAGTGCCGGGGCGCGGGCCGCGTACGTCGAGGCCTTCGACGGCGAGTTGTTGCCCCTGCGCGGGACCAGCGGCGAGGCGCTGGTCGCCGAGATGGAGGCGGCGGGGGAGCGCTGGAGCCTGGCGGGGCTGGCCGGGCGGCTGGCCGACCGGCCCGTCCTGCTGATCGGCACCGGGCGCGACGACGTCACCCCGGCGCCTGCGCACTACGAGCCCGTGCTGGCCGCCTACCGGGCGCAGCCGGTCGAGCGCCTCGAACACCACCTCTTCCCGACCGACCACGCCCTGTCAGACCACCGCGTGGCCCTCACCCGCGCGGTGCTGGCCTTCCTCGGCCGGCACGTCCCCGTGCGCTGAGCGCGGATCAGGCGGCGTCGGCGTTCTGCGCCGCCTGGTAGACGGCCATGGCCTCGTTCCCGAAGAAGGGGCCGAACATGAAGTTCGGGGCGAAGTTGTAGGTGAAGCTGTTGACCGAGTTCAGCCAGCCGAGCCCCGTCGACTCGTCGAACCCCTGGAACCACGGCCCGCCGCTGGACCCGCCGGTCATGTTGCAGCGCAGCCCCTGGTCCCTCGTCATGACGGTGTCGTTGAACGCGCGCCCGCTGCAGTAGATCAGCTCCGACCCGTCGAACGGCTCCGCCGCCGGGTACCCGAAGGCGAAGTTCTGCCGCTGCCTGGGCTGGTTGAACGCCACCCCCTGCCCGCCCACCACGTCGGTCAGCGTGCGGCCGTTCAGCGGCGCCACGACGACGGCGGCCACGTCGAAGTTGATGTCCTCCCTGGCGTTCCACTGCTGCGTCGTCAGCATTCTCGTGGCCACCCAGGCCCCGAACGGAGCGCGCCCGTCGTCGAACGCCGGGACGAACATCCAGTTGCGGTGGGCGGCGCCGTTCAGCTTCACGCAGTGCCCCGCGGTCATCACGACGCTCTCGTTGGCGCTGGTCACGGCCGTGCCGGAGCAGGAGGAGTTGCGGCCGTCCGCGGTGGTGAAGAAGACCCGGCCGACGGTGCGCACCACCGCGCCGCCGTCCGTCCACTGCAGGCCGGGGCTGTTGGGCACCAGGGCCTGCGTCCGAGCGGTGGCGAAGCTCGCCCAGGACGTGCCGCGGGTGCTCCACGGGGTGCGCCGGGTGGTGGTGGCCGAGGCGCCGCGGGTGGCCCACGGGGTGCCCTGGGACGGCCCGCGCGACTGGGTGCCGCGGCGGGGCGCGGGCGCCTGCAGTGGCTGGGCGGCGAGCATGCGCCGCGTGGTCCAGTACTGCGAGACGGTCCTGCGCTCCGACCAGGAGTCCGTGGCCGTCCACCCGGCGGGCCGCCTGGGGTCGAGCTCGTTCGCGGTGCCGGCCTGCGCGGCGCCCGCGGGAACCAGGGCGCCCGCGAGGGCGAGCGCGACGGTGGAGAGCAGGGCGACTCTGCGGTGCATTGCGTACCTCCCGAAACCCGGAATCTGCCGTAGGGAGGTACGCGCGGAGCGGTCCATCTTCCTCAACGCCTGCGCATTTGGATATGGCGCTATTACGGGATGAACGCGACAGGCCACGGAGTGTCACGGTGGGATGGTTTTGGCGTGCTCTTTATGGAATAGGCACCGGATATTGACGCTCTTTCACCGGTTCTTTCCCGTTAAGGGAAATTCGACTTCGGCGTGGCGTTGTCATCTCGCTCGCGGCAACTGTAAGCATCGTACCGGTCTGGCGACTATGGGTCGCATTCCGAAAGGAACGGTAAAATGCTCACCCCAATCAGAAAAATAGCGAGGCCCGCCACGCATGGCCTTCTCGCGGTGACGCTGGCGGTCACCATGGCGCCGGCGGCTAGCGCGGCCTCGGACCCCGACAAGGACCGGCACTTCAAGGGCATCCACAGCGACCGTGGCTTCCACACCGACCACCACGGCGACGACGGTGGCAGGAACTGCAGGCCACACACGTTCTTCCGGATCCACAAGCTCTCGCCGCGGAACTTCTTCGTGCCCCGCACCCGCTACACCGACGGCCCCGGCGGCTCGATGACGGTGTCGGTCACGCGCGAGCACGAGGTCCTCGCCTTCCTCGAGTCGGAGAACGAGAAGACCAAGGAACTGGCGAAGACATTCACGAAGGAGGGCGACGAGACGAATCTCGACACCAAGACGGTGCTCGAGCAATTGCGCCGGCTCGGTCTGCCGCACCTCGAAGAGCGGCACATGGTCTTCACCGGGCACGAATACACCCGGGAGATCAGCGACGGGAAATACGGCAACATGTGGTACCGGGTCTTCGGTTACCGCGTCGGCTGGTCCGCGTGGTCGGTGTTCGGCTCCTGCGAGCGCCGCGCGATCGACACCGGCATCGCCAACGTGCCCTCCAGGGTCGAGGGCTGGCGCTACTGGGAGACCAAGCACCCGATGTTCAAGCGCCGCCTTCTGTCGGTGAAGTAGAGAATCCCAGGTCAGATGGGTTCCGGACTGATTCGCCGGGTATGGGATGGGTCCAGTCCGGCTGTGCCCGGACGCGCAGCCGTCCGGTGCGCGGGGCCTCCTAGGCTTCGACGAGGGGGACACCATGAGCATCCTGCGATATCTGGGAATGACATCGTTCCGCGTGCCATTCCTCCGCATTCCCGGCCCAGAGCCCAAGCCTCCGTACGGCAACGGCGACTCCAGCAGCCGCGCACGCCGCCGCAGGCGGCGCCACCGCCGATGAGCGATCGTCCCCGGGATGTGAGGGCGTCCACCCTCACATCTCGCGTGGTGTCCACGAGTACGTGACGGTCAGGAGAAGGACGCCAGCGCGATGCCCAGCGTCCGCTGGTTCTGGCCGGAGGCCTTGGCGTCGGTGGAGTTGACCGAGTAGACCACCGTACGGGACAGGTCCCGGGTGGCACCGACGCCGGCGGCGTAGCCCCAGCGGGCACCGGTCTTGCCGTACGCGACGATCCCGCCGGGCAGCACCAGCCTGGACATCCCAGAGGTGTAGCTCGCGGGCTCGCACTTGCCGTACGCCAGCACGTCCGGGACGGTGAACATGGGCTCCAGCTGCGCCGGCGGCACCACCTTGCCGGAGAACAGCGCCTTGACGAACTTCTCCAGGTCGGCGACGGTCGAGACGAGATCGCCGGAGGCCCAGGTCGAGGTGACGCTCGTGTTCGTGACGTCCACCACGTGCCCGTCCTCGTAGGGAACGGCGTTCGGGAAGCCGGCGGGCACGGACTGGTAACCCTGGTGATGCGGGCCCTTGACGCGCACCGACGTGCCGGGCAGATAGCTGTCCCGCATGCCGACGGGGCGCAGGATCCGGGTGGTGACCTCGTGCTCGTACGATCTGCCCGTGACCTTCTCGATCAGCATCCCCGCCACGAACGTGTTGATGTTGAGGTAGTGCTGCCTGGTTCCGGGGGTGAACTCGATGGGGTTGCGCACGGCCAGGGCGACGTACTCGCGGGGCGTCCACGTCTTGAACCGGGTCTCGTAGACCCACTCGAACGAGTCGGGCAGGTCGGGGGCGGGCAGGCCGCTGGTGTGGTTCAGCAGCCGGCCGACGCTTACGTCAGGGTAGGAATCGGGCAGCAGGCCGGGCAGGTAGTCCTGCACGGTGCCGTCGAGCGAGACCTTCCCCTCGGCCACGAGCTGCAGCACGACCGCGGTGGTGAACATCTTCGTCACGCTGCCCGCGCGGAAGCGTACGTGCTCGGACGCCTTGCGCCCCGTCCGCAGGTCGGCGACCCCGGTCACCCCTCGCCACGAGCCCTCCGTGCCGCCCACGCGCACGACCGCCGCGGTGGCGTCGGCCGCCGGCAGGCCCGCGATGGACTTGCGCAGCGCCGCCTCGTTGATCGGCGGGATCTGCCGGCCGTCCTGCGGAACCTGGACGGCCGGCGGTGTCGGGCAGGGGCTCGGCGTCGGCGTGGCCGCCCGGGCGGGCGCCCCCACGAGCAGGGTGGCGAGGGCGAGGCAGGCGGCGGCGGTCTTCATCACGGTGTTTCTCCAGGTTTCGGGAATGCGGCAATCCTGCTGAAGACGGCCCTCTCGGCGGATCGCCGGTACGACCCATTTCGCCTCGCTCCCGAGAGGGAGCCCCCGAATCCCTCGCACCGGCGATGCCCGGCCTCCCTCTCCCGGCCGAGGATTCTCTCCATGAACCCCATGAACGCTCGCTCCGCCTTCATCGCCGCGCCCCTGCTCGTCCTCGCCTACGGCGTGATCCGCATCCTCGACGGTCTCGACGGCAGCCGCGGCCCCGGCCTCGCCTGGACCACGGGCCACCTCGCCTTCATGGCGGCCCTCGTGCTGTTCGCCGGGATCTTCTGGCAACTGCGCGCCATGGCCGGCCGGGACACCCTGTCCACCGTGAGCGCCGTGGCCGGCACCGCCGGGATCGCCGCGCTGCTCGCGCAGTTCGGCATCGACGTCGTGGTCGGGTTCCTGGCCGCCGACCACGCCGGCATGAGCGTGCTGTTCGACCGGGTGCAGAGCGTCCCGGGCGTGGCCATCGCCGTCTACGACGGGGGACCGTTCCTGTTCTACCTGGCCCAGCTCGCCCTGGTGATCCAGCTCGCGGTCATGCGCCGGGTCCAGCCGTGGACGCCGGTCCTGGTGCTGATCGACCTCGCCCTGCCGTTCGCCGACAAGGACCTCATCCCGCTCGGCGCGCTCTTCCTGCTCGTCTCGTTCGCCCCGCTCGCGCGCCGCGAGGTCCCCGCTGCCGCGACCGTGCGGCCCGCCGCGACCATGTCATGACGCGCAGGGCAAGATGGGGTCCCATGTCCGAGCCACGGTATGTCACGCGGTTCCGCCGCTGGTCGGCCTCGCTGCCCACGATCCTGGTGGACGCCGCTCTCGCGGCGCTGGTGCTGGTCGTGCAGCTGTGGCCGTTCGTCTCGCGGGACAACCCGTGGGGCGGGCCCTGGCACTGGCTCGGCTACGCCGTCGTGGTCGCCGCGTGCGTGCCGCTGGTCTGGCGGCGCCGCGCGCCGGTGGCCGTCCTGCTCGGCACGCTCCTCCCGACCACCCTCTACGACATCGTGGACCAGGTGCCCGCCCAGCCGATCTGGTACGGGGGACTGGTGGCCTTCTACACCGTGGCCGTCTACTGCACCAGGTGGATCCGCTGGGCCATGTTCGCCATCACGCTCGCCGGCGGCCTGCTCATCGTCGGCTCGGCCGAGACCGCGCTGCGCGGGATCGTGCTGTTCGTCGCCGCGTACGCCATCGGCCGCGCGGCCGCCGCCTCCCGCGCCCACGCCGTCGCGCTGGAGGAGCGCGCCGCCCAGCTCGCCCGCGAGCGCGAGGCCGAGGCCGAGCGGGCCGCCGAGCGCGAGCGGGCCAGGATCGCCCGCGACATGCACGACATCCTCGCCCACGCGGTCAGCGTCATGGTGGTCCAGGCCGAGGCCGGGCCCGTGGCGGTCGGGAGCGACCCGGCCAGGGCCGTGGCCGCCTTCGACGCGATCGCCGCCGCCGGTCGCGACGCCATGGACCAGCTCCGCCGGATGCTGAACGTCCTGAAGGAGGAGCAGGGCCCGCGCGGGCCCCAGCCGACCATCGCCACGCTGCCCGCCCTGGCCGACCAGGTCCGGGCAACCGGACTCCACGTGACATACTCCACCTCGGGCGAGCCGAGGCCGCTGTCTCCCGACGCGGAGGTGGCCGCGTACCGGATCACCCAGGAAGCCCTCACCAACATCGTCAAGCACGCGGGCGCCACGCGCGCCGGCATCGCCCTCGCCTGGCAGGACCACGCACTCATGATCGAGATCACCGACGACGGCCGGGGCCGGGACCCGGGCCTTCCCGCGGGCCTCCCCACAGGTATCCCCGAGGGCATCCCCACTGGCCTCCCCACTGGCCTCCCCTCGGGCGGGAACGGCCTCATCGGCATCCGCGAGCGCGCCGCCGCCTGCGGCGGCACCGCCGTCACCGGGCCGCGCCCGGACGGCCCCGGCTTCCGCGTGCTCGTGCGGCTCCCGCTGGCGGCGGCATGACCATCCGCGTCGTGGTGGCCGACGACCAGGAGCTGGTACGCGCCGGGTTCAGCATGATCCTCGACGCCCAGCCGGACATCGAGGTCGTCGCCGAGGCGGGCGACGGCGAGCAGGCGGTCGCCGCCGTCCGCGAACACCGCCCTGACCTGCTCCTGCTCGACATCCGGATGCCTGTCATGGACGGCATCGAGGCCGCCCGGATCGTGTGCGCGGACGGGGACTGCCGCGTCCTCATGCTGACCACGTTCGACCTGGACGACTACGTCTACGACGCGCTGCGGGCGGGGGCCAGCGGGTTCCTGCTCAAGGACGTCCGGCGCGACGACCTCGTGCACGCCGTACGGGTGGTCGCGGCCGGCGAATCCCTGCTCGCCCCCTCGGTCACCACGAAGCTGATCGCCGACTTCACCTCCAGGGCGGCCCCCCGGCCCGCCGCGCCGCCCGCGGAGCGGCTGTCGGCGCTGACCGGGCGCGAGCAGGAGACGCTGCGGCTGATCGCCAGGGGGCTGTCCAACGCGGAGATCGCGCGGGAGCTGGTGGTGAGCGAGCACACGGTGAAGACGCACGTCAGCAACGTGCTGACCAAGCTGGGGCTGCGCGACCGGGTGCAGGCGGTGATCGTCGCGTACGAGACGGGCCTGACCGTCCCGGGCGATAGTCGCTGACCCCGCCCGGCCGGCGCCCGCCGACCGTTCCCCGGCGACGCCCGCCGACCGTTCCCCGTGACGCCCGGGGACCGGTCCCCAGCGGCGCCCGCCGACGGGCGCCGGGAGCCCGCGGATCACCCATGGACCTGACCGGTTGATCGGGTTACTGTCAGGTCGTTTCGCGAGTACCCACCAACCCGACGGGGGTGCGTCATCAACGCCAAACTGGTCACCCGCATCGTCCTGGGGCTCTTGACGCCCCTCGCCCTGCTCGTGGCGGCTCAGCCGGCGCAGGCCGCGCCGTTCTGCGTTCCCGAGGCGCCCGTGTGCGCGGGCCTCGACAACGGGCGCTTCGTCTTCACGATCCAGCCGGCGCCCGCCACGCTGTCGGTGAGCGCCACGGTCAACGGGGCGCCCGCCACCGGCAGCATGTCCTACGTCACCGGGCCCGGCTACCTGCGGGGCTGGTACCAGCCGTTCCCGCCGCTGGTCTCGGGGGACGTGATGTGCATGTCGTTCTACGGGATGGGCGTGCCGCCGGGGCCGTACTGCGACACGGCGCCGTGAATTTCGGGAAATTTCCTGGATTGGGCGGCGTGCCCAGCCAGGGGGGATAAGGCGGAAATGAGGGGCTGCGGAGGGCGGCGATCAACGGCTTAGCTGGCATTTACCCACCATTGGTCACTCTTGTGTCATCGGGACACTAGGAGATGACATGGACGCGAACGAACCTCGTTCCGGTGGTTGGAGCCAGTTCGGCGAGACGCCGCCCGCCGCCGGCGGGTTCACCCGGCCGAGCCCGCCGGTCACGCCGCCCCGGCCCCCCGCGCCGCGGCGGGCCGGGTTCGTGCTGACCCGCAAGGCGATCGCCGGGCTCGCGCTGGCGGCCGTGGCCGCCCTGTCGGCGGCGGCGCTGGGCGGTGGCGCGATGGGCGCGTACCTGGCCGAGGGGAGCCGGCCGGCGGCGACCGCCACGCCCGCCGGCGCCAGCCCCGTGTTCCGTACCGCCGCGGACCAGTACACGGTCGCGCAGGTGGCGGAGAAGGTGCAGCCGTCCGTGGTGATGATCCAGGGGCAGACCAGTGAGGGCTCCGGCGTGGTGCTGTCGGAGGACGGGCTGATCCTCACCAACAACCACGTGGTGTCCGGGCAGAAGAGCCCGCTCACGGTCAAGTTCAACGACGGGAGGACGGCCAAGGCGAGCGTGGCCGGCGCCGACCCGGCGACGGACCTGGCCGTCATCCGGGCCGAGGGCGTGTCGGGGCTGGCCAAGGTGGCGCTGGGCGACAGCGACCAGCTCAAGGTGGGCGACGACGTGCTGGCCATCGGCAGCCCGCTGGGCCTGGACGGGACTGTGACCTCGGGCATCGTCAGCGCGCTGGACCGTACCGTGACCTCCGGGAGCGGGCCGGACGAGCGGCAGCTCCCGCCCGGCTTCGGCGGGCGGGAGCAGGCGGCGGAGACGACCACGCTGGGCGGCATGATCCAGACCGACGCGGCGATCAACCCCGGCAACTCGGGCGGCGCCCTGGTGAACGCCGCCGGCGAGCTGGTCGGCATCAACAGCGCGGTCGCCGCCGACGGCGTCAACCTCGGCTTCGCGATCCCGGTGAACACCGCCAAGCACGTCTCCGAGCAGCTCATCAGCAAGGGGACGGTGAGCCACGTGTACCTGGGCGTGAGCCTCGCCGACGCCACCGGCGACGTGCCCGGCGCGCTCGTCCGCCAGGTGACCGCGGGCGGCCCGGCCGAGAAGGCCGGCCTGAAGCAGGGGGACCTGATCACGAAGATCGGCGACACGCCGGTGCAGGGCGGGGACACGGTCGTCGGACAGGTACGGGGGTACAAGGTCGGCCAGCAGGTCGAGATCGCCTACCAGCGCGACGGCAAGCCGGGCACCGTGACCCTCACCATGGAGGAGAAGAAGTAAGCCCACGTCAAAGCGCCTCCTGCCCGCTCCCCGCGGGTGGGAGGCGCTTTGCTGTCCGGAGCACTTAGTCCGATCGGAGGCGAAAGGTGACCGATCGTGCGTGATTAGGCCCTCCTCGATCGGCGTAAGCCGGGATACATTCACGTTAATTTGCCCTCTCTTATTCCCCGAGTAGACCGAAGGAGAGAGGCATGAGAGCGAGAACCGCGATCGCGGCCCTTACAGCTGCGGCGATCCTCATGCCGGCGGCTGCCGCACAAGCCTCCGGGACCGCGGGCGCCGCGGCCCCACCGCCGGACGACCAGTTCCAGAAGGTGACGCTCAACGACAACCCGGGCGAGCCGATGGACCTGGCGGTGTTACCGGATTCGAGGGTCCTGCACACCACCAGGCCCGGCGAGGTCTGGTTACACGATCCCAAGACCGGTCTCAACACGCTGGCCGCCCGCCTCGACGTCTACCAGCACGACGAGGAGGGCCTCCAGAGCATCGCCCTCAGCCCCGGCTTCGGCAAGGGCTCCAAGAAGGACGACTGGGTCTACCTCTACTACTCGCCCCCGCTCGACACCCCCGTCGACGACCCGGCCACGCCGGACGTGAACGAGGGCGACGCCCCGTTCACCGGCACGCCGCAGGACTTCGCGCCCTTCAAGGGCCTGATCCGGTTGTCCCGCTTCCGCTTCACCGGCGCCACCATCGACCTGCGCACCGAGCAGCGCATCCTCGACGTGCCGGTGGACCGCGGCATCTGCTGCCACGTCGGCGGGGACATCGTCTTCGACGCCGCGGGCAACCTCTACCTGTCCACCGGCGACGACACGAACCCGTTCTTCTCCGACGGCTTCACCCCGATCGACGAGCGGCCCGACCGGAACCCGGCCTTCGACGCCCAGCGCAGCTCCGGCAACACCAACGACCTGCGGGGCAAGATCCTGCGCATCAGCGTGCGCTCCGACGGCTCCTACACGATCCCCCGCGGCAACCTCTTCCGCCCCGGCACGGCGCGTACGCGGCCGGAGATCTACGCGATGGGCCTGCGCAACCCGTTCCGGATCGAGCTGAACCGCTCCACCGGCGAGTTGTACGTCGGCGACTACTCCCCCGACCAGCGGGAGGCCGATCCCCAGCGCGGCCCGTCGGGCACCGGCAAGTGGACGGTCATCCGCAAGGCCGGGAACTACGGCTGGCCGTACTGCGCGACGGCGCGGCTGCCGTACGTGGACTACGACTTCGCGACCGGCGCGTCGGGCGCGGCGTTCAACTGCGCGGCCCCGGTCAACGAGTCGCCGCGCAACACGGGCCTGCGCGAGCTGCCTCCGGTCACGCAGCCGGACGTGTGGTACTCGTACGGGCAGTCACCCGAGTTCCCCGCGCTGGGCACCGGCGGGATCGGGCCGATGGCCGGGCCCGCGTACGAGTTCGACCCGGCTGACACGCGCGGCCGCGCTCCCGTGGCCTGGCCGAGGTACTACGACGGCGTGCCGCTCTTCTACGAGTGGACCCGCGACTACGTCAAGGCGTTCCACCGGGACGGGCGGATCGAGGACGTGCTGTCCTCGTTCGTCTTCGACAACCCGATGGACCTGGAGTTCGGCCCCGACGGCGCGCTCTACGTGCTGGAGTACGGCGACGGCTTCTTCAGCGAGAACCCGGACGCCCAGCTGTCCCGGATCGACTACATCGGATACACCGGCAACCACTCGCCGATCCCGGCGGCCCAGGCGTCGGCGACGGCCGGCCACGCGCCGCTCACCGTCAACTTCACCAGCACCGGCACGAGCGACCCCGACGGCGACCGGCTCCGCTACGCGTGGGACTTCAACGCCGACGGCAGGGTCGACTCGCGCAGCCCCTCGGGGTCGTACACCTACCGCGAGAACGGCCTCTACAACGCCACGCTGCGGGTCACCGACCCCGACGGCATGTCGGCGGCCACGTCCGTACGGATCGTGGTCGGCAACGCCACGCCGGTCGTGGAGCTGGTCCGGCCGGTCAACGGGCAGCAGTTCACGTTCGGCGACGTCGTCGAGTTCGAGGTGCGCGTCACCGACGACCAGCCGGTGAACTGCGCCAACGTGACCGTGGACTACATCCTCGGCCACGCCGACCACGGCCATCCGCAGACCACGGCCCGCGGCTGCACGGGCTCCATCCAGACCACCGTCCCCAGCGGGCACGACCCGGAGACGGACGACCTCACCGGCGTCTTCGTCGCCAGCTACACCGACCCCGGCACCGGCGGCCTGCCGCCGCTGACCGGCAGCACCCAGGTGGTGCTCCAGCCCACGAGTTAGGAGACCCCATGTGTTACGGCTACGGCCCCAGCAGGCGCTCCCTGCTGGCCGCGGGCCTCGGGTTAGGCGCGGCCGCCCTGGCCGCCGCCTCCCCGGCCGCCGCGGCGTCGACGGGCCATCCGCGCGGGGAGCGCGTCCCGCCGGGCCAGATCAGCGTCCAGCTCTGGACCGTACGTGACGACCTCGCCCAGAACTACGACACCACGCTCGCCTACCTGGCCGAGATCGGCTACCCGAAGGTCGAGCTCGCGCTCGGCTACTTCGGCCGCACGGCGAGTCAGCTCCGCGAGTTCCTCGACGGGCTCGGCCTCGAGGCCAGCTCCAGCCACGACGGCATCAGCCCCGATGACGCCGCGCTGGAGACGAAGATCGAGAACGCGCTGACCCTCGGCCAGACGTACATGGTCGTGCCCTACCTGAACTCCACCAGCCTGGACGAGTGGAAGGGCTGGGCCGAGCGGATGAACGTCGAGGCGCGGGCCGCCCGGTCGGCCGGCCTGCGCTACGGCTACCACAACCACGCCCACGAGTTCACGACCGACCTCGGCGGCGGGAAGACGCCGTGGGACGTGCTCACCGCCGAGCTCGACCCGCGCCTGGTCCACCTGGAGATCGACATCTACTGGGCGGTCACCGGCGGCGTCGGGCGCGGCGCCCGCGACCCGGTGAAGTTCGCGATCGACGTCATCCGCAGGGCGCCGCAGCGCGTGCTGCAGTACCACGTCAAGGACCGGCACCTGGACGGCGACATGGCCGACCTCGGCACCGGGACGATCGACTTCCGCCGCGTCTTCGACGCGCACCGCGTGCGGGAGTACATCGTGGAGAACGACACTCCTGACGTGACGCCCCGGCAGACCTCGGAGGTCGGCTACCGCTACCTGCGCAAGCTGCGGTTCTAGCGCGGTGCCCCGCCGGGCCCGGTCCGGGCCCGGCGGGTGCGCAGCCGTACGGGGCCGAACAGGCCGGTGGTGCGCTGGCCGAGGAAGACGAAGTGGGTCGGGCTGACCTCGTCGAAGTACGGCGCCAGCGTGCCGAGCACCAGGATCTCGACCGTGTTGACCCCTTCCCCCAGCTCGACCTCGAACGTGTACGGCGAGCACACCCGCACCCCGCACGCCCGCCCGTTCACCGTCACCTCGGCCGTGCCCCGGACCCGCCCCAGGTCCAGCACGCCCGGCCCGGGTGCGTCGGCGGAAACGGTGGTGCGGTACCGGACGCCGCCGCTGTACCCGGCCAGGCCGCGCTCCTCCCAGTTCCCGAGCCGCATCCGCCCGGGCCCGCAGGTGAACCGGACGGGCCCGGCGAACGCCGCCCCCGCCTGCGCTCCCGGCACCGTGACGGCACGCAGCTCGATCGTCCTGGGCAGCTCCCGGCGCGCCTCCACGTCGCCCTCGACCGTCCTGGGCAGCTTCCCGCGCGCCTCCACGTCGCCCTCGATCGTCCCGGGCAGTTCCCCGCGCACCTCCACGTCACCGTCCACCTCGATGCCGGTCGCCCCTGGCGGCGGGTCCAGGAGGAACGTCTCGGTCCGCGGGCGGGCGCCAGGGACGGCGAAGACGGCGGGCAGGGCGGCCGGGCGGCCGTCGAGCCAGCCCGCCTGCGGCAGCGGGTGCGGGCGGGGGCGCAGGTAGAGGGCGGCGGGGTCGCCGTGCTGGCGGCGGCGCACCCGGGGATCGGGCGACCAGCCAGGACCGGAGACCGCGAGACCGTCGACCAGCACCCAGCCGTCCGACTCGATCCTGATCGTGTTGTCGCCCGGGCGCAGCACGTGGGACACGTCATACCTGCGCACCCGGGGGATGTCCGCCTCGGCGTAGGGGTCGAAACCGCCCTGCCTGCCCACTTCCGTGCCGTTGACCAGCACCCGGCAGGCCGCGGTGGAGGCCACCTGCAACAGCTCCGGCGGCTCCGCTCCGGCGCGCACGACGGTCTCCAGCGGCGTGCCGGCGATCCACTCGGGGCGGACGGCGTCGTCGGGGTCGGCCACCAGGCACACGTAGGCCCGCAGGTCGAGCTCCTCGTCCGGGACGAGCAGCAGCTCCACCAGATGTTCGCCGGGGGCGAGGGGCGATAGCGCGACGGCGGCATAGCCGCGGTCGGCGAGCGGCTGCCGCTCACCGTCGAGCCAGAGGGTCTTCGCCGCTCCCGCCCCGATGGCCGGCCAGGCGGGCGGGCCGGGCGGCACGGTGAGCACGGTGCGGAAGCGGGCCTCGACGCCCGCCCCGACGCGGCCGAACGCCAGGAACTCCATGGGCACGTGCCCCTTCGGCCCGAGCGTCTCCCGATGGACGGGGTCCTTGCGCAGCCCCCGGGAGGCCGACCACACCGAGGGCGTCCACGGGCCGTCGCCCGTCCGCTGCTCGCCCCCGGGCCCGAACGTCACGTCCACCCGCTCCCCGCCGGGCGTCCGCAGGGTCCAGCACTCGACGCCGGACCCGCCGAGATCGGACGCGCCGAGATCGGACCCGCCGGAATCGGACCCGCCGAAATCGGACCACGTGTCGTCCAGGGTGGGCACCAGCTCGACGTCCCACTCGTCCCCGAGATCGACCTCCACGGGGAGCGGCTCGGGCGGCGGGGCCGGCTCGGCGGTCGTGCCGTCGAACACCAGCAGTGCGGCCGGCCCGTCGTCGAACGGCACGACGACCTCCACGTCGTCCCCGTCACGCGTGTGCGGCAGCGGCCGGGGCTCGCCCCCGTCGAAGAGGCGGGCCAGCAGCGGGGTGCCCGAGACGCCCCTGACGGTGATCCGCATGTCGCGGGCGTACCGGGCGGGGTCGAAGTCGATGACGGCGTCCAGCCAGCCGAGCTCGACGCCGCGCTCCTCGGGCCGTCCCACGCCGATCCTGCTGGCCATGGGGTGCGCCGCCGTGAGGAACACCAGCGTGGTGTCGCCCACCTCGCGCACCAGCGCGGGCACCGGCGCCTCGACCCGGCGGGGCAGCCCGGCCAGCGCCTCGCCGAGCTGGTCCGGGGCGGCCACGTAGGAGGCCAGGCCGCGCAGGGAGTCGGGCAGCGTGCCGACGGCGACGAGCGAGCCGCCGTGCGCGGCGAACTCGGCCAGCCGGGCGGCGACGTCCTCGTCGAGGGTCGTGACGGCGGGCAGGACGATCGCGCGGTACGCCTCGGTGGACACGGCCAGCCGCCCGTCCGCGACCGCCGCCCGGCGCACCGAGTCGTCGTCGATCACGTCGGCGTCGAGGCACAGCCGGTCGAGCACGCCGGGCACGGTGGCGAACCAGGCCATGTCGCCCACGATCTCCCGGTAGACCTCCTGCGCCCGCGCGGCGGCCGGGTCCACCCGGTCGAGGCCGGTGCCGGATTGGGCGGTGGCCGTGGGCAGCAGGACCGCGACGTCGCAGGCGTGCCGTCCCTGGGACAGCGCGGCGCACAGCCGGGTGACGGCGTCGGCGAAGACCCGGTGGTGCCGCCAGTACGGCTGCCGCCAGTCGGTGGACGGCGGTGCCCACTCCCACCAGCCGCGCCGGGTCGTGTAGTAGACCGCGTGCGGGTTGTACAGCGTCGCCCCGGCCCGCAACCAGGGCAGCAGCCAGTCGAGGGTCTCCTCCAGGGTGCCGCCCCAGCCGCTGGAGTGGAACGCCTCGATCCAGGTGCGCGACCGCCCGTACAGGTGGGCGAGGGAGGCGTGCAGGCGGGCGTCGCCGTGGTGGTCGGAGCCGGGCGCGCCGAACCAGCGGTGGGTGCGCGCGTAGTCGGCGTAGAGCTGCACGCCCTCCACCGGGTGCCCGGCTCGGGCCGGGTCCTGCTGGTCGCAGCCGTTCAGCAGGCCGTGCCGCTCGTGCCACTCGGCCAGCGGCCGGAAGAACGCCTCCTCGGCAAGCTCGGCACGGGTCCGCTGGTACGCCCGCCAGTCCGGGTCGCCGAGCGAGAACTCCACGCCCCGGCGGGCCCGGTACTCCTCGGCGAAGCGGGCGGACCAGGTGGGCAGGGTCGGCAGCTCGTCCTGGAACGACCCGGCGATCACCCGCCCGAACCACTTCCCGACCCGCCGCTCGAACTCGCCGTGCACCCGGTCCAGCAGCACCGCGCACGCCTCGGGCGAGAGGTAGTCGAACCCGCGCAGCGACACGGACCCGTCCGGGGCCAGCCACTGCCCGGCGAACTCCGGGCGTTCGACCACCAGCCGGGCCTGCAGGTCCGCGCCGGAGAAGCCGAGCTGGTCGTAGAACCACAGGTACGCGCCCAGCTCGTACGCGTCGGCGCACACCCCGTCGAGCAACTCCCACCACGCCTCCGACAGGAACGGCGGGTCGTCGGCGTCCGCGCCGAACGTCGGCCCCGAGGGCGCGAGGTTCAGGATGACCAGGTTGTGCACGCCCCCGGCGACCAGGCGCTCCATCTGCCAGCGCAGCCGGTCCCGGCGCAGCGGGTCGCCGCTCCACCACCAGATGGCCGCCGGGGAGTACTGACGGGGCGGCTCCCTGAGCAGGTCGAGCACGTTCATCCCTTGAGTCCGGTGGAAAAGCCCTTGATGACGTAGCGCTGCAGGGCCAGGAAGACCAGCACGATCGGCAGCGCGCCGAGCACGAGGCCGGCGAAGACCAGGCCGTGCTGGGAGACGTACTGGCCGACGTAGGCGAAGACGCTGACCGGGACCGTCTCGAAGCCGGAGCCGCCGAGGTAGACCAGCGGGGTGAAGAAGTCGTTCCAGATGAAGACGGCGTTGAGGATCAGCACCGTGCCGGTGATGGGGCGCAGCAGCGGGAAGACGACGCGGGTGAAGGCCACGAAGTGGGTGGCGCCGTCGATCTGGGCGGCGCTGGCGTAGTCGCGGGGCAGCGCCCTGATGAACCCGGTGTAGAGGAACACCGTGAACGGGAGCTGGATGCCGGTGTAGAAGAGGATCATCCCGGCGTGTGAGCCGATCAGCCCCAGGTCGGTCACCAGCTCGTAGAGCGGGATCATGCCGAGCTGGAACGGCAGCACGATGCCCAGCAGGAACAGCACGTACAGGCCGTATCCGAGGCGGGTCTGCACCCGGGCCAGGAAGTAGGCGGCGAACGAGCCGAGCGCGATGAGGGCGACCAGGCTGACCACCGTGATCACCGTGCTGTTCACCAGGGACGGGCCGAGCGCCGCCAGCGACCACGCGTCGGCGAAGTTGCCGAACGTGGGCGGGTTCGGCAGCGCCAGCGGCGACTGGGAGATCTGCGCCGGATCCTTCAGCGACAGCGAGACCAGCGTGTAGACGGGGAACAGGAACGCCACCGCCACCGCGATCATCACGATCTCCAGCAGGAAGGTCCTTCTCACGCCGACACCTCCCGGCCGCGCAGGTAATAGACCTGTACGAGGGACACCGCGGCCACGAACAGGGCCAGCACCAGCGCGATCGCCGTGCTGTAGCCGAACTTGCCGAACACGAACGCCTGCTTGTAGAGCACGGTGGACAGCGTCTCCGTGGCGTAGCCGGGGCCGCCGTTCGTGGCGGCGAAGATCTGGTCGAAGAGCTTGAGCCCGCCGATCGTGGACAACATCAGGTTGATCGTCACGGCGGGGGCGAGCAGCGGCCAGGTGACGTAGCGGAAGCGCTGCCAGGTGCCCGCGCCGTCGATCATGGCCGCCTCGTGCAGCTCCTTGGGCACCCCCTCCAGCCCGGCCAGGAAGATGACCATGGAGTATCCGGCGTACTGCCAGACCACCATGCCGGCGATCGACCACAGCGCCATCGACGGGTCGCCGAGCCAGTCCACCTCCAGGCCGAGCAGGCCGTTGAGCCCGGCGGCCGGGTCGGGGTTGTAGATGTACTTCCACAGGAACGCCACCATGACCGGGCTGACCACGACCGGCGCGAAGAAGATCACCCGCAGCAGCGCCCGGCTCTTCAGCTTCGCGTGCACGCCGAGGGCCAGCAGCAGGCCGACGCCGTTCTGCACGGCCACGATCGCCACGGTGAGCAGCAGCGTGTTGCCGATGGAGCCCATGGCCTGCTCGTCGCCCAGCAGCGTGCGGAAGTTGGCCAGGCCGACGAACGACATGTCCTGGCCGATCCCGCTCCAGTCCGTGAACGCGTAGACCACGCCGCTGACCGCGGGATGGAGCACCACCAGCGCGTACACCACGAGGGCGGGCGCGGCGAACAGCCAGGGCGGCGTGGCGGCGCTGGAGCGCCGCCGCGCCGCGCGTGCGGGCCGGGCACGGAAGGCGGTCAGCGGGGTCACTTCTGGTACGCCTCGTCCATCTTCTTCAGGGCCTCGTCGATCGTGGACTTGCCGGCCAGCAGCTCCTGGATCACCGCGAAGTGCACCGGCTGCACCTCGGCGTTGGGCCAGCGCTGGTCCATGAAGGGCACGGCCCGGTCCTTGGTGAACGGCAGGAACGACTGCACGGCCGGGTCGATGGTCGAGGAGGCGTCCTGGGTGAGCGGGATGGCGGCGATCGCCTTGGCCCAGGCGTTGATGTTCTCCTGCTTGCCGAGGAAGTCGAGGAACGCCTTGGCCTCCTCCACGTTCTTGCCCTTGGCGCTGGCCCCGAGCCCGACGACGACGCCGGCCGGGATCCACACCGAGGCCGCGTCGTCGGCGCCCGGCACGGGGAACATCGACAGGTCGTCGGGGGAGGAGGCGGCCTTGCGGAAGTCCGGCAGCACGGCCGACACCTGCACGGCCATGGCGGCCTTGCCGGTGGCCACCATGGAGGTCTGCTGCTCGAACGTGGTGCCGTTGGGCTTGTCGTTGAAGAAGCCGCGCTTCTGCAGCTCCAGGTACATCTCCATGGCCTGGCGCCAGCCGGACTGCGCGAACGTGGTCTGCCCGGCGAGCTGCTTGTCGTCGAACGTGGGGTCCTTGGCGTAGACGGTGGAGGGCACTAGCGCGTACGTGATGAGCTGGGTGACCCACGGCGTCTGCGCGCCCAGCGCGATCGGCACGATCCCGGCCTTCTTCAGCTTGTCGCAGACCGCGAGGAACTCGGTCCACGTCGTCGGCGGCGCGTCGATGCCCGCCTGCTCGAACGCCTTCTTGTTGTAGACCGCCCCGATGACCGACGAGCCCGCCGAGTAGATGTAGGTCTTGCCGTCGAGCTGGAAGGCGGGCTTGAACCCCGCGGGGATGGTCCGGGTCCACGCCTGGGCCGACAGGTCGGCCAGCAGCCCGGCCTTGGCGATCTGGCTCATGGACATGGCGCTGCCGTTGCCCGGGTACACGACGTGCAGGTCAGGGGCGTTGCCGGCGCCCAGCTGGGTGCGTACGGAGGTCTGCACCTGGTCGGTGGGGGCGTAGGACGCGGTGAGCCGCACCGTGGGCTTGACCTTCTGGTAGGCGGTCACCAGCTCGTCCATCGGCGTCTTCTGGTCGGCCACGCCGATGAACTTCAGCTCGGTCGTGGCCTGCCCGCCACCGGTCGTGGCCGTGGTCTCGGGGCGGGTCGAACACGCGGTGGCGGCCGCGGCCACGGCCAGGCCGCCCATCATGCGAAGGAACTGGCCGCGACTCACCCGGGCGTCGTGCAGCAGGTCGGTCATGCTACGTCTCCTAAGATCCGATCCCCCGAGGAACAGCAATGCGAACGTTTTAATGAAGGCCGGCCGGAAGCGCTCGGCGCGCTCCCCGTGACTGGATTGTTAAGTTAACAATCAATCTTGTTAAAAGTGGTAGATGTGGGGAGGGTATGAGTCGCCCGAGACGGGTGTCAAGGGTAGGATGCGCAGCCGTCCGAGAGGGTGGAGACCCAGAGTGAATTCCCGGCAGCAAACCTCCAGCAGGTCAGCGCGCTGGCATGGCATGGCCGAGCACATCGTGCGGCAGGGCTCCGCCTCCGTCACGGAGCTCGCCGAGAGCTTCGGGGTCAGCGTGATGACCGTCCACCGTGACCTCGACGAGCTGGAGCGCCAGGGCATGGTGCGCAAGGTCCGCGGCGGCGCCACCGCCCAGGCCAGCAACGTGTGGGAGAGCAACATCGCCTACCGGCTCAAGGCGCACACCGCCGAGAAGGACGCCATCGCGCGCCTGGTCACGGAGCTGATCGAGCCGGGCAGCTCGGTCATGCTCGACGACTCCACGACCGCGCTGGCGGTGGCCCGCCACCTGGCCGAGGTGGGCCCGCTGACCGTGGTGACGAACTTCCTGGAGGCGATCAGGCTGCTGGCCGGCAGCCCCGACGTCCGGCTCATCGCGCTGGGCGGCGAATATCACGCCACCCACGACTCCTTTCTCGGGCTCGGCTGCGTGGACGCGGTCGAAGCGGTCAGCACGGACGTGGTCGTGGTCTCCACCTCGGCCATCTCCGAGAAGTACGCCTTCCACCAGGAGCAGGAGATCGTGCTGGTGAAGCGGGCGATGCTGCGCGCCGGCGCCCGGCGCATCCTGGCCGTGGACGGCTCCAAGCTGGCCCGGGTGGCGCTGCACCGGGTCGCGCCGCTCGACGACTTCGACGTCGTCGTGGTCGACGCCAACGCTCCGGGCGATCTGCTCCAGCGGCTGCGCGACCACCACGCGGACGTTCGGGTCGCCCAGTTGTAACGCTAATCGGCGTGATTTGTAACTTGCATCTTGTTAAGAGGTTGCCTGCTTGCTACAAAGTGAGGGCTTTCGCCCCCCAGCTTAGGAAGCAACATGTGCCCTCCCTCGCGCCGATCGTTCCTCGGCCTCGGCAGCGCCGCGCTCGCCCTGGCCTTCACCACCGACCTGGCCGACCCGTGGACGGCACGGGCCGGCGTGAAGGGCGACGACCCCTTCCGGGCCGGCTATCCCTTCCGGTTGGGCGTCGCCTCCGGTGATCCGCTGCCCGACCGGGTGATCCTCTGGACGCGGCTGGCGGCCGACCCGCTGGAGCCGCTCGGCGGGCTGCCGTACGCGAGGATCAGGGTCGACTGGGAGATCGCGGAGGACGAGGCGTTCACCCGGCGCGCCCGCCACGGCTCCACCTGGGCCACCCCCGAGTACGGCCACTCCGTCCACGTGGACGCCAAGGGCCTGCGGCCGGGCCGCGAATACTTCTACCGCTTCCGCGCCGGCGGCGAGACCAGCCCCGTCGGCCGCACCAAGACCGCGCCCGCGCCCGGGAGCAGCCCCGAGGCGCTGCGCCTGGCCTTCGCCTCGTGCGCGCTGTGGCAGGACGGCTACTACAGCGCCTACCGCCACCTCGCCGAGGAGGAGCCCGACGTGGTCTTCCACCTCGGGGACTACATCTACGAGTACGGCATCGTGCCCACCGGCGGCCTGCGGAACACGCCGGTGCCCGAGCAGTTCCGGGTGCAGTGCGACACCCTCGACCGCTTCCGCGTCCAGTACGGCCTCTACAAGAGCGACCCCGACCTCCAGGCCGCGCACCACCGCGCGCCGTGGATCGTCACCTGGGACGACCACGAGGTGCTCGACAACTGGGCGGGCCCGAACGGCCCCGGCGGCGAGGTGACCGAGCAGGACTACCTGGTCATCCGGGCCAACGCCTTCCGCGCCTTCTGGGAGAACATGCCGGTCCGGGTGCCGGAGGTGCAGGGGCCGGACGCCCGGATCTACCGCAGGTTCGCCTTCGGCGACCTCGCCGAGTTCAACGTGCTCGACACCCGGCAGTACCGCGACGACCAGGTCTGCGGCGACGGCCAGCAGGTGGACTGCGCCGAGCGGCTCGACCCGGCCAGGCAGATGCTCGGCGCCGAGCAGGAGAAGTGGCTGCTCGACGGCCTGGACGCCTCCCGCGCCAGGTGGAACGTCCTGGCCCAGCAGATCGCCATGATCCAGCTCGACTACGACCCGGGCCCGGCGCAGCGGCTCAGCATGGACCTCTGGGACGGCTACAAGGCGGCCAAGGACCGCGTGCTCAACGGCATGGTCGAGCGCCAGGTGAGCAATCCCGTGGTGCTGACCGGCGACCTCCACTACAACATGGCCGGCGAACTGCGGACGAACTTCGACGACCCGGCCTCGCCCGCGATCGGCGTGGAGTTCGTCGGCACGTCCGTCAGCAGCGGCGGCAACGGCAACGCGAACACGGGCCTGCCGCCGGGCGGCAGCGACCCGGTCAACCCGCATCTCAGGTTCTCCAGCTACCAGCGCGGCTACGTCTCGTGCGAGGTCACCAGGAGTCAGTGGCGGGCCGACTTCAAGGTCGTCCCGTACGTGGACCGGCCCGGCGCCCCGGTCTCCACCAGGGCGAGCCTGGTCACCCTCGACGGCGTCCCCGGCCTGCAAGCGCTCTAGGAAGGAAACGACCATGCGCCACCTCACCGCCGCGCTCGCCATGGCCGCCCTGGTCATCGCCACCACCGGCGCCGCCAGGCCCGGGGACGTGACCCCGATCGCCGGGGCCGACCGTTTGATCGCCCCGCTCGGCGTGGACCCCGCCTGCCCCGCCAAGATCGAGATCGGCATGCGCAGCGACGCGAAGAAGCCCCAGTACGCCACCATGAACGTGGAGATCGACCCGCCGCTGACCGCCTCCCGCTCCATGCTGACCAGCTATTTGCCGCCCGGCTACGAGCTCGGCGCGAAGCTGCTGGTCGCCGTCCCGCCCGGGGCCACGGAAGGCGAGTACGGCCTGCGCCTGCGCACCCCGGCCCGGACGTTGTCGGTGCCGGTCGAGGTGGTGCCCGTGGACCGGCTCGACAACGGCGGCAATGTCGCGCTCCGCCGCCCGGTCACCGCCTCCTCCCAGCACGTCAACGCCAACTACCCGCCCTGCAGCATCGCCGACGGCGACCGCTCCTCCAACGGCTGGGCCGGCGGCAACGGCTGGAACGACGCCACCGGCCGGGCCTGGCCGGACACCGTGGCGATCGCGCTGGGCGGGACCCGGCAGGTCTCCCGGGTGGACCTGTACACGCTGGACACCGAACGCTATCCGGCCGCGACCTTCGGGCTGCGGGACTGGGACGTGCAGGCGCAGGTGGGCGGCCAGTGGCAGACGGTCGCGCAGGTACGCGGCAACACCGCGGGCAACGCGCGCTCCGACTTCGCCCCCGTCGGCGCCGACGCGGTCCGCGTCGTCGCCCTGGCCTCGAACGGGGCCAACGACTACACCCGGATCATCGAGGTGGAGATCCGCTGACGGCTGCGCCAAACGGCTCTTTCCGGCTGCCAAAATGTTCGTCGCAAAAGGAGCGACACGCCGGGCGATAACGGTCGTTGCTATCCCTTGTGGGCACTTTTCTCCATAACTCCGACATAAGAGGTCTTTGTCGGGTCGGGCCCCGCCTGAGGAGGAACATGTACCGCTCGCTCGGCATCGCCGTCATCGCGACCCTGGCCGTCATGGCGCGGCCCGCCTGGGCCGCGCCGCCGCAGGTCGACAACATCGCGCACCGGGGCGGCTCCGCGCTCGCGCCAGAGAACACTATCGCGGCCTGCGAAGTTGCCCGGAAGCAGGGGGCCGATGTGTGCGAGTTCGACGTCCAGCAGACCAAGGACCACCGGCTCGTGCTCATGCACGACGAGACGCTGGCCCGTACGACCGACGTCGAGAAGGTCTTCCCCCGCCGGTCGCCGTGGCGGGTCTCCGACTTCACGCTCGCGGAGATCCAGCGGCTGGACGCCGGCTCGTGGTTCTCGCAACGCTACCGGGGCGAGCGGGTGCCCACCCTCCTGGAGGCCCTCCAGGAGATCCGCGGCACCGGGGCCAGGCTGCTCCTGGAGATCAAGCACGATCCGCGCAGCCCGGACATCGACCGGCGGGTGGCCGCCGAGCTGCAGGAGAACCGCGAGTCGTGGAGCGCCGACCGGCTGACCGTGCAGGCGTTCGGCTGGCCGTCGATGCGGGTGCTGAACGACATGGTGCCCGACGTCCCGATCGCGCTGCTCGGCAAGCCGCCCGCCGCCCGGCTGGCCGAGCTGGCCCGCTACGCCGACGGGATCACCCTCCCGCACGGCGGCCTGACCACGCGATACGTCAGGAAGGTGCACGACCGGGGCATGCGGGTCTACACCTGGACGGCGGACCGGCCGGCCGTCATGGGCCGCCTGATCTCGTACGGGGTGGACGGCATCATGACCAACCGGCCCGACCGCCTGGCCGACGTCAAGCGGTACGCCCGTTGACGATCTGACAATCTTGCTCACAGCCGCTACGGCCGATCGTCGCGCTCGTCACCGGCGCGCTGGGGGTGCTGGCCATGGGCGTGTTCCACGTCCTCGGCGGCGTCTTCGGCAGGCGCCCCGCCCACGCCGCCGACTGACGGCCGCACGACGATGCCGGCACGGCCGAGCCCGGCCCGCCGGCCGGATTCAGCCGGCCTCGCTCCGGGCGCGGGCGCGCCACAGCAGGTAGACGAAGTACGGCGTGCCGAGCAGCGCCGTCACCAGCCCCGCCGGCACCTGCGCGGGGGCGATCACCGTGCGCCCGAGGGTGTCGGCCAGGCTCACCAGGAGCGCGCCGAGCAGTGCGGCCACCGGCAGGACCCTGACGTGGTGGGTCCCGACCAGGGCGCGGGCCACGTGCGGGGCCACCAGGCCGACGAACCCGATCACGCCGACCGCCGACACCGCCGTCGAGGTGAGCAGCACGGCGCAGGCGAGGGCGCCGAGCCGGACCGGCTCCAGGGGGACGCCCAGGATGCGCGGGGTGTCCTCGTCCAGCGACAGCAGGTCGAGGTCCCGGCGCAGCCAGGCCAGCAGCGGGACGCTGAGCAGGAGCGCCAGGGCGACGGGGACGAGCTGGGCCGGCACGCGGCCGTACGTGGAGCCGGACAGCCAGGTCAGGGCCTTGGCGGTGTTCCAGGGGTCGGACAGCACGATGATCAGGACGGTGATGGCGGTGCAGGCGGCCTGCACGCCGACCCCGATGAGGACGAGGCGGTCGGAGTCCAGCCCGCCGCGCCAGGACAGCCCATACACCACGGCGAACGCGATCAGCGCGCCCAGGCCGGCCGCCACGGACATCGGCCAGATGCCGGCCAGCGGCACCAGCGTGAGCAGCAGGACCGCGCCCACGCCCGCACCGGCGGTGACGCCCAGCACGCCCGGCTCGGCGAGCGGGTTGCGGCACACGGCCTGCACGGCCGACCCGGCCACCGCCAGCGCCGCCCCGGCCAGTACGGCGGCGAGCACGCGCGGCCAGCGCTGGTCGAGCACGAAGGTCAGGGCCCGCCCGCTGCGCCCCTGGAGCCAGTTGACCACGTCGCCGGTCAGCAGCCACCGGTCCCCGCCGAGCAGGCCCAGGAGCAGCGCCCCGGCGAGCAGGGCGGCGCAGACGGCGACCACGGCCAGGAAGGCCGTACGCGATCGGGTCGCGCCCGTACGCACGGCCGGCGGCCGGCGCGTCGGCCCGGCGTCGCGATAGCGGCGGGCCAGCCACATCATCACCGCCGCGCCGAGCACCGTGGTCACCACGCCGGGCGGCACCTCCACGCCCGCCTGCGCGCCCAGCGCGGCGCGCAGTGCGATGTCGGAGCCCAGCACGACCAGCACACCCGCGACGCCCGAAAGGGGCACCATCGTGCGGCTCCGGTGCAGGCCGGGGACGGACCTGGGCAGCAGCCGGACGATCACCGGCGCGCACAGCCCGACGAACCCGATCGGCCCCGCGATCGTCACCGCGGCAGCGGCCAGCAGCACGGCCAGCAGGGTGAGCCACAGGCGCAGCCGCCGCACGTTCACCCCGAGCACGGTGGCGGTGTCGTCGCCCAGGCCGAGGATGTCCAGCCGGGGCCCGGCCGCCATCGCGGCGGCCAGCGCCAGCGCGATCACCGGGCCGAGCTGGGTGACGGCGTCCAGATCGCTCTGCACGAGCGAGCCGCTGCCCCAGGCGAACAGCCCGGTGGTCTCCTGCTCGAAAAGGATCATGAGCAGGTTCGTCAGGGAGCTGAGCGCCAGGGCGGTGGCCGAGCCGGCCAGGATCAGCCGGGTCGTCCCGGTACGCCCGCCCGCCGACAGCGCCATCACCAGCGCGGCCGCGGCCAGCCCGCCCACCAGGGCGAGCGCGCCCGACACCGGCACCGGCAGCGTCAGCCCGAACGCGGCCGCGGCGGCGACCGCCAGGTAGGCGCCCGAGCTGACGGCCAGCGTGTCCGGTGAGGCCATCGCGTTGCGGGCGATGGCCTGCAGCAGCGCGCCGGCCACGCCGAGCGCGACGCCGACGCAGACGCCGGCCAGCAGCCGGGGCAGCCGGGAGGCCAGCAGCACGCGGGCGGCCTCGTCGCTGCCGCCGAACGGCAGCGCCAGCAGGTCCAGCGCGCCGACCGACGACGTCCCCTGCGTCACGTGCACGGCGGCCACCAGGAGGGTGGCGGCCAGCGCGAGAAGGAAGACCCCGGTGGTGCCCAGCCGCCGCAGCGGCGTCTGGGGCGGTGCCGGGGCCAGGACGTCCGTGCTCAACCCGTGAACGCCTTCACCATCACGTCGGCGAACTGCCGGCAGGACAGCGGGCCACCGAAGGTCCAGATGCCGTTCGGGATCTTGGTGACCTGCTGGTTCTTCACGAACGGCAGCGACTTCCAGATGGCGTTGCCCGCCAGCCCGTCGGCGAACACGTCGACCCCGTCCGAGGCGTTGTAGAAGAAGCGGATGTCGGGGTCCTTGAGCACGGACAGGCCCTCGACGTCGGTGGTGCCCAGGCCCCAGATCTCGTCGACCTTGCCCGTCCAGGCGTTCTTCAGGCCGAGCCGGGTGGCGACCTCGGAGACCAGCGAGCCCTCGCCGAACGTGCGGACGGAGATCGTGCTGCCCTGCTTCCATCCGTCGGCCATGACGAACGGCTTGCCCGCGGCGCCCGCGGCGGCGATCTTCTCCTTGCCGGCGGCCATCGCCGCGTCGAAGTCGGACATCAGCTTGGCGGCGGCGTCCGTCTTGCCGACCGCCGTGGCGATCATGGTGAGGTCGTCGCGCATGCGCTTGAGGTTGTCGGTGGCGTCGCTGCCCTTGGCCACGAGCACCGGCACGAACTTCTCGAGCTGGGCGGCCAGCTCCTCGTCGTCGGACTCCATGACGACCAGATCGGGCTGGAGCGCGCTGATGGAGTCGACGCTCGGCTCCTGCCGGGTGCCGACGTCCTTGACCGAGGAGTCGAGCCCGGCGGCGGTCACCCAGGTGGCGTACCCCTTCACGTCGGCCGCGCCCACGGGCATGACGCCGAGGCTGACCAGCATCTCGGTCTCGCCCCACTCGAGGCTGACCACCCGGGTGGCCGGGGCGTCGAGTTTGATCTCCTTGCCGCGGCCGTCGGTCACGGTCACCGCCGCGGGGGCGGCCGATGCCGCGCCGCTGGACGGGGCCTGCTCGGGTACGGGTGCCTCGGTCGTGCCGCAGGCGGCGAGGGCGACGATTGCGGCGATGGCCGTCAGGGCACTGCGCATGCTGGTTCCTGTCATGTTGTTGCTGGGACGGTCGAGCTGTTGGAAATGCTTCTGGTGTGGCGGCCTACGGGGCGGGTGATGACGGTGCCCGTCCGGGGGTCCTGGCTGACCTCGATGCGCAGGCCGTAGGTGTCGGTGAGCAGGCTCTCGGTGAGGACCTGCGCGGGCGGGCCGTCGGCGCGGACCCGGCCCCGGTGCAGCAGGACGACGTGGTCGGCGATCTCGGCGGCCTGGTTGAGGTCGTGCAGGACGACGCCGATCGCGACGCCGTGGTCGTCGGCCAGGTCGCGGACGAGCTCCAGCAGCTCCACCTGGTAACGCAGGTCGAGGAACGTGGTGGGCTCGTCCAGCAGCAGGACGCCGGTGTCCTGGGCCAGGCAGGTGGCCAGCCAGACGCGCTGCAGCTCGCCGCCGGACAGCTCGTCCACGGGCCGGTCGGCCATCGCGGTCACGCCGGTGAGCTCCATCGCCCTGGCGACGGCCGCGGCACCCGCGGGGTCCGCGGCCTTCCACCGGCGCCTGTAGGGGTGGCGGCCGTACTCGACGACGTCGCGCACCTGCACGCCACCGGGGGTGGGCCGGCTCTGCGCCAGCAGAGTAACCCGCCGGGCGAAGTCGCGCGCCGACAGGTCCAGCGCGCTGGCGCCGTCGCCCAGGGTCACGGCGCCGCTGTCGGGGCGGTGCAGCCTGGCCAGCGCGCGCAGCAGCGTGGACTTGCCGCTGCCGTTCGGGCCCACGAGGGCGGTCACGTGGCCCGGCCGCAGGGCTATGCGGCCGTCCTCGACCACGGTGGTGCCGTGGTAACTGAGGCAGAGCTCCGTGCCGCGGAGGGAGATCTCCTCGGTCATGGAGCTAAGGTTAGGCTAACCTTGCTTTGGGCGCTATGGCGGGTATGCCCGATTGGCCGGATCGAGTCCGGCGGGCCCTCCTACTCGGTGACGGGGACCTCGGTGAGCGTCCAGCCCGCCGCCTGCTCGCGCTGCCGCCAGTAGTCCGCGAACCTGCCCTCCTGGGCGAGCAACTCGGCCATCGTCCCCGACTCCACCACGCGCCCGCCCTCCAGGAAGACGATCCGGTCGGCGCGCGCGATGGTGCTCAGCCGGTGCGCGATGATCAATGTCGCCCGCTCCTTCCCGCCGGCCTCCAGAGCGCCCACGATGGCCCGCTCGTTGCCCGTGTCCAGCGCGGCGGTGGCCTCGTCCAGCAGCAGGACGGGCGCGTCCTTGAGCAGGGCGCGGGCGATGCTGACCCGCTGGCGCTCGCCGCCGGACAGGGTGGCGCCCCGCTCGCCGACCCGGGTCTCCCAGCCGTCGGGCAGGCGCTCGACCAGCTCGTCGAGCCGGGCCGCCGAGGCCGCCGCCCGGACCTGCTCGTCGCCGGCTCGCGCGTGCCCCAGCCGGACGTTGTCCAGGAGGCTCGCCTCGAACAGGTAGACGTCCTGGAAGACGATGCCGAGCTGGGCCATCAGCGCCGCCGGGTCGTAGTCGCGCACGTCGTGGCCGCCGACCCGGATGGCGCCGGCGTCCACCTCGTGGAAGCGGGCGATGAGCGCCAGCAGGGTGCTCTTGCCCGCGCCGGACGGGCCGACGACGGCCGTGGTGGTCCCGCGTTCCACGGTGAAGGAGACGCCGTCGATCGTGGCGGGCCCCGGCTCGTAGCCGAACCGTACGTCGCACAGCTCCAGCGCGGGCGCGCCCGGATCGGGGGCGAGCACCGAACCGTCGAGCACGGGCGCGCCGAGCAGGGCCCGCACCCGGACGAGCGTGCCGCGCAGGTTCTGCAGCGCCGGGGAGAGCTCGGCCAGGGTGGTGAACGGCTCGATGAACCGGACCGCGACGATGACCAGGCCGACCACCTCGGGCGCGGTCAGCTCCGACAGCACGGCGGTGGCGGCCAGGCCGAGCAGGATCGCCTGCGTGGCCAGGCCGAACATGAGCTGCCCCGGCACGCCGTACCCGACGAGCCGCAGCGCCGCCGTGCGCTGTCTGGCCAGCGCGCGGCCGATGGCGGTGCCCTCCGTGCCGGCCCGGCCGGCCGCCCGCAGCGCGCGCTGGGCCAGGGCCAGCTCGACGATGCGCTGCCCCGCCTCCGCCGAGGCCGCGGCGTAGGAGTCGTCCGCGGCCCGGACCAGCCGCATGCTCGCCCAGAGCGTGCCCAGCAGCAGCGGCACCGCCGCCAGCGCGACCAGCCCCAGGGCCGGGGCGACCAGCAGCAGGCCGAGCCCGATCAGCGCCGGGGTGAGCAGCGCGTTGGCGGCCGGGGTGACCAGCCAGGTGATCGCCTGGCACAGCTCGCGGCCGGACGACGTCAGCGCCCGCCGGCCCTCCCCCTTCCGCTCGGCGGTGAACCAGCCCAGCGGCGTCCGCCGCAGCCGGTCGACCAGCCGTTGCTCCAGGCCGCCCAGCAGCTGGAACCCGATGGCGAACCCGGCGTCCGCCACGCGGTGGTCCAGCACCCAGCCCGCGGCCACCAGCACCGCCAGCGTGGCGATCCAGGGCAGCGCGGCGCCGCCGGAGAAGAGCGCGGACAGCAGCGGGACCAGGCTCAGCATGGCCCCGGCCCGGATCACGGCGCTCGCCGCGAGCAGGGCCGCGTAGCGGGCGACCGTACGGCGGTCGTCGATCAGGTCCAGGATCACGTGGAAACCTCACTCGGCTGGGCGGCCAGCCACAGCTCGCGGTAGAGCCCCGGCACGGCGAGGAGCTGGGGATGCGTGCCCCGCTGCACCACGCGCCCGCCGTCGAGCACCACGATGGCGTCGGCGCCGGCGATCGTGTGCAGGCGGTGCGCGATGACCAGGACGGTACGGCCGGCCACCAGGTGGCTGAGTGCCCGCTGCACCTGGTGTTCCGACTCCGGGTCGGCGAAGGCGGTCGCCTCGTCCAGCACCAGCACGCTGGGATCGGCCAGCAGCGCCCGGGCGATGGTGACGCGCTGCGCCTCGCCGCCGGACAGCCGGGCGTGCGTGTCGTAGCCCTCGGGCAGCCGCGTGATCCGGTCGTGGATCCCGGCCGCCCTGGCCGCCCGCTCCACCTCCTCGCGGCTCGCCCCGGGCCGGGCCAGCGCGATGTTGTCGTGCACGCTGCCCTGGACCAGGGAGACGTCCTGGAAGACGAAGCCGACCTTGCGGTAGAGCTCGGCCAGGGGAAGGTCGGCGAGGTCGACGCCGTCGAGCGTGATCCGGCCCTCGGCCGGGTCGTGGAAGCGCGCCAGCAGCGCGGCGAGGGTGGACTTGCCCGCGCCGCTCGGGCCGACCAGCGCCGTCACCGTGCCGGGGGCCAGCTCCAGGTCGATGCCCTCCAGTACGGACGGCCGCCCGTCGTAACCGAACCCGACGTTCTCGAACCGGACCGTGTGGCGATCGCCCGCCAGGGAGCGGGGCCGGTCCGGCTCGGCCAGCTCGGGCTCATCAAGCAGCAGGCCGATCCGCTGAGCGGCCGCCTGCGCCTCCCGGACCGAGCCCATCCCGTACGCCGCCGCCAGCAGCTGGCTGCCGAAGGTCACCCCGAGCAACAGGAACGGCAGCAGGTCCACCGCCGTCAGCAGGCCGCATGCCAGCATCAGCCCGCCCGCCACGATGATCAGCACCAGCGAGGTCAGCGGGCGGGCCACCAGCTCGACCAGCGTCTTGCGGCTCGACAGCGGCCGCTGCCAGGCGTCCAGGAAGCGGGCCCGCTCGGCGAGGGTGGCGCGGAACCCGCCCGCCGGGCCGGAGTCGTAGGCCCGCACCACGGCCAGGCCGTCGAGATAGGCGATCGCCTCCGAGCCGACCCGCGCCTCCCACTCCGTGAACCGGGCCAGCTGCGCGGTCGAGCTCTGGACCATGCGGGCGGTCAGGACGAAGAAGACCAGCAGCGGGACCAGCAGGGTCGCCGCCAGCCAGCCCGAGACGGAGAACAGGTACGCCAGCACGGCCAGCGGCGTCACCAGGGCCGCCACGACGTCGAGCACCGCGTGGGTCACCAGGTAGTGCAGGTCGGCCGCGTCGTCCTGGACGGCCTGTTTGATCCGGCCGGAGCTGCGGGCGCTGAACCAGCCCAGGGGGAGGCGGGACAGCTTGTTCACCACCTGCGTGCGTACCTGGTGGCCGAACCGGGCGTCCAGCACGTGCATCGCCACGACCAGCAGGCCCGCCAGGGCCGTCCCCGCGCCCATCAGGATCAGGGCGAGGACGCCCAGCTCCGCCAGGCCGCCCTCGCCGGCCAGCAGCCTGCGGCACAGCTCGGCCAGCAGGACGTAGGGGGCGAGCTGGAGCAGGGAGATCACGGCCTGGAGGAGCCCGGCCGCCAGGAGGCGGGTCCGCAGCGGGGCCAGCAGCCGCGCCCCCGCCCGCGACCGCCACCGGCCCGAGCCCGGCTTCCGCGACGGCCCCCGCTCCTCAGGTCGCTCCAGCTCCTCAAGGCGCCCCTGCTCGTCCGGCCGCTCGTCGTGCACGCGGCGTTCCGGTTCGTCGGGTCGCTCGCCGTCTGCGGGGCGTTCCGGTTCGGCGGGGCGCTCGCCGTCTACGGGGCGTTCCGGTTCGGCGGGGCGCTCGCGGTCGACGCCCATGGCCTTGCCCCTGGTCCAGTACGCCCGGCCGTGCACGTCCGGCTTGGGGAAGCCGAGCTCCTTCAGCCGGGCCCGGACCTGCTTGGTGGTCGCCGTCTCGCCGGTGACCCAGGCGTACCAGTTCGACCAGTCCCGCTCGCCGATCGCGCGGGCGAGCGTGGCCGGGTCGCCGCCGGACGGTAACCACGTGACGGCGCACGCCGGGTGCGGGGTGATCGGGATCTCCCGGTCCCCCTCGTGGAACTGCTCCAGCAGCAGCTCGACCGGTGTCGTGTCCGGTACGGCGGCGAGGATCGCGTTGATCCCCGGCAGCGAGGCCGCGTCGCCGATCAGCAGGTAGCCCTCCGGGGCCGGGTCGGGCGCGGCGAAGTGGGTGGAGGCCCATCTCGTCACGGAGACGGTGTCACCGACGCCGGCCCGGCGCGCCCACGCCGAGGCCGGGCCCGCCGGTTCGTGCAGCAGGAACTCCAGGGTGACCTGCCGCCGGTCCGGGTCGGGGTCGACGAGCGTGTAGCCCCGCTGGTGCTCGCGGCCCGGGCGGTCCGGGTCGGGCGCCCAGAGGCGTACCCAGGCGGCCGGTTCGATCGGATGCTCGTCGAACAATGTCGGCGCGTCGAACGTGATGCGGCGGAAGTGCGGGGTGACGTCCCGGACGGCCGCCACGGTGATCGTGTGATCCTGGGCCCCGAACGCCTTGGCGATCGCGCCGCCGTACCCTCTGGCGTTCAGGACGACATCCTCGGGATCGTGATCGGCTTGCCGGGCGGGAGCTGGGCGACCAGCCCCTCGGCGGTCGCGGTGAGCATGAACACGAAGTAGTCCTCCGGAGTGTGTGCCGGGATACCCGCCTGCGCCTGCCGGATGAGCGCCGAGCCCGCCATCGCGGCCAGTGCCGCGTCGGTGGCCTCGGTCTCGAGGTGGGCCGCCGCGCGCTCCTGCTCGGCCACGGTGGCGCCGATCGTGAGGGTGGCGACGGCGGAGGTGAGCGCGGTGGCCGCGGCCGGGTCGTAGCCGCGCCTGCCCAGGGCGGTGATCTCGTGCTCGAGGAGCCGGATGCCGGACGGCCCGCGCGGGAACAGCCGCTGGAGATAGCGGGCCGTGCCCGGGTGCGCGAGCGTGAAGCCGCGCAGCTGCACGGCGAA
The DNA here is from genome assembly GCF_040674815.1 of Nonomuraea sp. NPDC049709. Classification (NCBI taxonomy): domain Bacteria; kingdom Bacillati; phylum Actinomycetota; class Actinomycetes; order Streptosporangiales; family Streptosporangiaceae; genus Nonomuraea; species Nonomuraea sp. NPDC049709. The sequence goes on along the minus strand of NZ_JBFANM010000029.1, from coordinate 27,838 downwards.
GCCGACCAGGTGGCGAGCGGCCGGTTCCGCCGGGTCGTCGACCAGGTGCAGGCCCTCGAGGATCGCCTCGCCGATCAGGCTCTCCAGCGCCGCACGGCTCCGTACGTGGCGGTAGACGGCGGCCGCCGTGACCCCGAGCGCGTCGGCCACGCCCTGCATGGACAGGTCGGTCAGGCCGATCCGCACGCCCGCGTCGATCACGTCCTGGAGCGTGAAACTGGCCGTGCGCCCGCCGGTTTTCATTGGTTAGCCTTCCCTTAGTTACGGGGCCTAACTTAGAAGAACGATCCGGGGAGGCGCAAGGGTCGCGCGCCCCTGGGATTTGTCGGTGGCATGCGGCAGGCTGCTGACCCGTGGACGTGACACACGCGCTCTCCCCCGAGGCCCGGCGGGTGCACCGCTATCTGACGGAGCCCGATATCGGCTATCCCGACCCGTGGCCGGAGCCCTCCCGGCTGACCGCCACCGACCTGGGCCACCTGCTGCCCCTCGCCTACCGCACACCGGGCACCGGGAGCCCGGCCTTCTCGATGCGGCGCGCCGTGGAGGACGAGGTCAGGCAGCGGCAGCCGGAGTTCACCCGGGAGTCGCGCCGCGCGCTCTACGAAGCCCTGGTCGACCGCCTGGAGAAACGCAAGTGGGCCGACATGTGCCTGGCGGCGGGGGCGCTGCTGCGGACGCCGGGCGGGGCGGAGACCGGAGAGCTGGCCGGTCTCGCGCGCGTCCTGACCGGGTTCATGGTCGCGAACGAGCGGCTCGAGACGCCGTACGCGCTGCTGGCCGTGGCCGGGGTGGCCGGGATGGACGAGGTGACGGTGATGACGGACGAGCAGCCCGCCTCGCTGGCGGCGGCCGAGCGCGACCTGGTGCTGGGCCTCGATCCGGCCGGCCGGGCGCTGGTCGCGGAGGTCGGGCCCCGCTCCTACGGGTCGCCGCCCGAGCTCCCCGATGCCTGGGAGCGGCTGGCGGAGTTGCCCGCCTACGTGAGCTTCGCCCGCGCCGCGCTGGAGGCCGCCGAGGCCAGGCTGGCCGCGATCCACGCCGGCGAGCTGCCCTACCGCGCCGACAAGGCGTTCACCGCGGCGGAGGTGCCGGCGCTCGGCCGGGCCGCGCGGCTGGCGCTGTTCCGCGACGAGCCGTGGCTGCCCGAGCTGATCGGCAGCCTGCTGAGCCGGGTCGCGGTCGCGCCGACGGCGGCCAAGACGCTGCCGTCGCAGGCGCTGCTGTTCGAGATCGGCCGCGCGGTGGAGCGGTTCCCGACCCCGGAGGCGCTCACGGCGCTGCGCGCGGCCCGCGCGGCCACCCGGCACGCCGGGGTGGTCAAGCAGCTCGACCGCATGATCAAGCGGGCCGAGCCGGGGCTGGCCGACCGCGTCGAGGCGGCCTTCCGCATGCCGGACCTGGGGTTCGGGCCGGGCGGGCGGCTGGAGGTGCCGCTGGGAGAGCACCGGGCGGTGGTCGCGCCCGGCGAGGGCGGCGAGTTCGCGCTGAGCTGGTGGCAGGGCGACCGGCAGCTCAAGAGCGTGCCCGCGGCGGTGCGCAAGGAGCATCCCGAGGAGGTCAAGCGGCTGCGCGAGCTGGTCAAGCAGGTGCGGCGGCAGCTGACGACGCTGGCCAGGGCGCTGGAGGCGGGGTTCGCGGGGGAGAGCGCGCTGCCGTACGCGATGTGGCGCGGGCAGGTGGCCGAGCACCCGATCGCCGGCTCGATGGCGGCGCGGCTGATCTGGGAGATCGAGGTGGCGCCCGGCGAGTGGCGGGCCGTGCTGGGCGGCCCGGAAGCGCTGGAGGTGACCGGCGACCGGGTGCGGCTGTGGCATCCGGCGCGCGCGACGGTGGCGGAGGTGGGCCGCTGGCGGGAGGCGGTGACCGAGAGGCGGCTCAGGCAGCCGTTCAAGCAGGCCTTCCGCGAGGTCTACCCGCTGACGCCGGCGGAGGAGGAGACGGCCGCCTATTCCAACCGGTTCGCCGCCCACGTCGTCGACTACCGCCGCCTGTACGCGATGTTCAAGGCACGCGCCTGGGAGACGCGGATGCTCGGCCCGTGGGACGGCGGCGACGCGGGGGAGGCCAGGCGAGTGCTGGCCGAGGGCCGGTGGCAGGTGTCGTTCTACCACGACTACCTGTACGACGAGCCGGGCGAATACGCCACCACCGACCAGGTGCGCTTCCACCGGCGCGGCGCCGAGGGCTGGCAGGAGGCGCCGCTGGCGGAGGTGCCCCCGCTGGTGTTCAGCGAGGCGATGCGCGACGTGGACCTGTTCGTGGCGGTGACCTCGATCGCGGCCGATCCGGAGTGGGCCGATCGCGGGCACGACCGCCATCTCGACTATTGGCGCGAGACCTCCTTCGGCCCGCTGCAACCCTCGGGCGAGGTGCGCCGCGACGCGCTGGCCCGCATCCTGCCGCGCACGTCCGTCGCCGACCGCTGCGTCCTCGGCGATCGGTTCCTGGTGGTGCGTGGTGACCTGCGCACTTACAAGATCCATCTGGGCAGCGGCAACATCCTCATGGAGCCGGGTGACGTCTATTTGTGCATCGTGTCCGCACGCGACCGCGACGAGCGGCTGTTCCTGCCCTTCGAGGAGGACGACCGGCTGGCGCTCATCCTCAGCAAGGCCCTGCTCCTCGCCAGGGACACCGAGATCACCGACGAGAGCATCGTCAGGCAGATCAAGGGCTGAGCACCCCGCACGCGGCCGGCCGCCGACGTCGCCGAGCACCCCGCACGCGGCTGGTCGCCGACGTCACCTCTCCGTTTCACGCCGTCGGCTGCCGGTGCCGTGCGGTGCAGGCGGGGACGCGGTGCCAGGCGTCGAAGATCGAGTGCGGCGTGCCCTCGTACACGTGCGCCGCCCAGGTCTTGCCGGCCCGGTGGAAGGTGGTGGTCAGCGCTGCCCATAGTCGATGAAACCCGACATACTGGGCCTCGTGGCAGATCGACACGAGCTGGCCGGATTCCTCCGCTCCCGTAGGGGGCGGGTCGCCCCCGAGAACGCCGGCCCCAGTGGCGGGGCGCGACGCCGGGTGGCGGGGTTGCGCCGGGAGGAGGTCGCCCAGCTCGCCGGGATCAGCGTGGAGTACTACCAGCGGCTGGAGCAGGGGCGGGCCGCGCATCCGTCGCCCGAGGTGCTCGACGCCATCGCCGCCGCGCTCCGCCTCGACGACGTGGAGCGCGAGCACCTGCGCTCACTGGCCCTCGCGGTACGGGAACGCCCCCTCCCGGCGCCCGGCTCGCGGGCCGAGGACGTCCGCCCGGACCTGGTACGGATGCTGCACCTGATCCACACGCCCGCCATGGTGATCGACGACCGGTTCGGCGTCCTCGCGGCCAACGCCGTGGCCGCCCGCCTGTTCTCCCTGGAGGGCTCACGGCAGCGGCCGAACCTGGCCAGGCGGCTGTTCCTCGATCCTGCCGGCCAGGACTTCTACGTCGAGTGGGAGGAGATGGCCGCCCTGACCGCGGGGCAGCTGCGGGTCACGCGGGGGCTGTACCCGAGGGACACCGAGCTGGCCGAGCTGATCGGCGAGCTGCACGACGGCAGCGAGGCGTTCCGCGGCTTGTGGAGCGCCCGCGACGTCAGCGTGCGTACGCATGGGGTGAAGAGCTTCCGGCATCCCGCCCTGGGCACCGTCACGTTCGCCTATGAGCACTTCATCCCGACCGGCGACTCCCGGCAGCGGCTGGTCGTGCTCGTGCCGGTCGAGGGCGGCACCACCGAGGCCGCGGTCCGGCTGCCGGCCACCTGGGCGCGCACGCCGGACGTACCCAGGACCGTTCTCGGTTAGGGTGGGCGTGTGCCCACCTTAGTGGGCGTGCGCCCACTCGTCAACGGGGCACGGCAGGAGAGGGAAGGCGCGGTATGCCGACAGGGGTGGCCATGCGCGACGCGCGCCGGCAGCTGTTCGAGGCCGCCGAGCGGGTCCTGCTCCGCGACGGGCCGAACGCGCTGACCAGCCGGGCCGTCACCACGGAGGCGGGCTGCGCCAAAGGGGTCCTGCACCGGCACTTCGCCGACTTCGACGCCTTCCTGGCCGAGCTCGTACGCGATCGCATCGGCCGGATCGACGCCCGGACGATCGCCCTGCGCGGGGCGGCCGGCACCGGCACCGTCACGGCCAACCTCACCGGCGCGCTGATCGACCTGTTCGAGTCGGTCGGCGTGGCGATCGTCGGCCTGCTGATCTTCCGGGACGAGCTGCGCGCCCGGCTCCGCCAGACCACGCCGGCCGGCATCCCCATCCTGACGGAGGGGGCGGCCATGATCGCCTCCTACCTCACCGAGGAGCGCGCGCTGGGCCGCATCGCCGCCGACGCCGACGTCGACACGCTCGCCCTCACGCTGATCGGCGCCGCCCACCTGCTCTTCGCCGGCCGCGAGGGCGCCCCGCCGGAGACCGGGGCCGTCGACCGGGTCGTCGCCACCGTCATGGCCGACGTCGTGCAGCGGCGCCTGCTCTGACGAGCACCGGCTGAATCTTCGTCCACGTTGTTGACGACCTTTGATGGGACCACTAACGTCGTCTCCGAGCGAGACGACGTTGACACGTATCGTCCTGCCGGCGGCGTGGTAGTAATGAGATTCCTGAGGAGGCCAGACAGACAAGTTGGTGCGCCATGACCGTGTCCTACCTCGGTGTGCTCGGCATTGCCGAAGCGCTGGGGGTGAGCCGGCACGCGGTGCACAAGTGGCGCTCCCGCCACCCGGGTGATTCGACGCACCCGTTTCCCGAGCCCGACGTCGAGATCGACGGGGCTCCCGGCTGGCGGCCCGAGCGGCTGCCGGAAATCGTCCGGTGGCGCGACAGCCTGCCGGGCCGCGGCGCCGGTGGCGGCCGCCCTACCGCCGCGCGCCAGGAATACCTCAAGGCGGCCGCCATCCGCGGCCTCGACCGGGACGAGGCCCTGCGCGCGCTCGCCACGTTCACCGAGGAATTTCCCGAGATGACCGAGCCGGAGGTCTGCGCCTGGCTCATCGGGCACTGGCGCGGCTAGCACCTCCGGCGGCACACCACACCTGCAACGGAAGGCGATGACGCATGCTCGAAATCGGCGGGGAGACCGCACCGGGATTCGAAGGGGTGCGGGAGGCGTTCGCGGCCAATCTGGCCGGCGGCCAGGAGGTGGGCGCCGCGGTCGGCGTCTACGTGCACGGCCGCAAGGTCGTCGACCTGTGGGGCGGCGTCGCCGACCCGGGCACCGGCCGCCGCTGGGAGCGCGACACCCTCCAGGTCGTGTTCTCCACCACCAAGGGCGTCACCGCCGCGTGCGCGCACCTGCTGGCCCAGCGGGGCGAGCTGGACCTCGACGCGCCCGTCGCCGCCTACTGGCCCGAGTTCGCGGCGAACGGGAAGGAGCGCGTCCCGGTCCGCTGGCTGCTCACCCACCAGGCCGGGCTGCCGGTGCTCGACCGGCCGATCACCCCGGCCGAGGCGCTCGCGTGGGAGCCGATGGTGACCGCGCTGGCCGCCCAGCGGCCGTGCTGGGAGCCGGGCACCGAGCACGGCTACCACGCGCTCACGTACGGCTGGCTCGTCGGCGAGGTCGTCCGCCGGGTGACCGGCCGCAGCATCGGCACGTTCCTCGCCGAGGAGATCGCCGCACCGCTCGGCCTGGACCTGTGGATCGGGTTGCCGGAAGCGGAGCGGCACCGGGTCAGCCGGCTCGTCGTCCCGAAGGTCGACCTGGACGCGCTGACCGGGACCGACCTGGACACCCTCCCCGAGGCCACGCGCGACGTGATGGCCGCCTTCGCCGATCCGACGTCGCTGACCGTACGCGCGATGAGCGTCGTCACGCCGCCGCTGAACCACGACGACCCCGCCGAGCAGTACGCCGAGATGCCGTCGACCAACGGCATCTGCACCGCCCGCGCCCTGGCCCGCTTCTACGCCGCGCTCATCGGCGAGGTCGACGGGCACCGCATCCTGTCGCCCGGCACGCTGGCGGCCGCGACCGCCGAACAGGTCAGCGGCGTCGACCGGGTCCTGCGCATGCCGGTCCGGATCGGCACGGGCTTCGGCCTGCCCACGCCCGAGATGTTCTGGTACAGCCCGACCGCCTTCGGGTTCGGCGGCTACGGCGGATCGCTCGGCTTCGCCGACCCGGCGACCGGCCTCGCCTTCGGCTACGTCATGAACCACATCCAGGAAGGCGTGCCGGACCCGAGGGCGGCCAAGCTCTTCGACGCGGTCCGGAGCGCCCTCTGAGATCGGCGGCGAAGAAATTTCCCCGAAACCGTCACAAAGCGGGGAGGCTGCCTTGTCTTAGCTGACGACGGGGTCGGCGAGAGACGCCCGGTATCCAGGCGCGTCCTGATCTCGGGTGCGCGTCACCGCGGGTGATCTGCCGGGCGAACGCAGCGAAGGCACGGGTGGACATGCAGACAGAGTTCCTGGACCACGCGAGCGCGCTCGACGAGGCCGCTTCCGCCTTCGTCGAGCTGCGCCCGCGGTTGTTCGGCATCGCCTATCGGATGCTGGGCAGCGCGTCGGAGGCCGAGGACATCCTGCAGGAGGTCTGGATGCGGTGGCAGGGCACCGACCGGGCGGCCGTCGACAATCCCTCGGCCTACCTGGCGTTGATCACCACCCGCCTGTCCATCAACGTCGCCACCTCCGCCCGCGCGCGCCGCGAGACCTACATCGGGCCCTGGCTCCCCGAGCCCGTGGACACCAGCCTCGACCCCGCGCTCGGTGCCGAACGCGGGGAGGCGCTCGAGCTCGCCTTCCTGCTCCTGCTGGAAAGGCTCAACCCCACCGAGCGAGCCGCGTACGTCCTGCGCGAAGCCTTCGTCTACCCCTACCGCCAGATCGCGGAGATCCTCCAGCTCACCCCGGTCAACGTCCGCCAGCTCGTCAGCCGCGCCCGCAAGCGGCTGACCGCCGCGCGGCGCGAGCCCATCGACAAGAGCGAGCACCGGCGTCTCCTGCGGGCCTTCATCGACGCCGCCCAGACGGGGGACATCGCCGCGCTGGAAGACCTGTTCGCCGCGGACGTCGTCAGCTCCTCCGACGGCGGCGGGCTCAGAGGGGCGGCCCGCTTCCCGCTGCTGGGCAGCCTCCGGGTGGCGCGGTTCCTGGCCGCGTTCGCCCCGAGGTTCTGGCCGGGCGCCGAGATGGAGTGGGTCGAGGTGAACGGGCTCGCCGCCGCGATCGTCCCGCGCGGCCGCAGCGGGGTCACGATGCTCACCGTCGAGGCCTCGCCGCAGGGCATCCATCACGTCATGTGGATCGTCAACCCGGTCAAGCTCGACGCCTTCGAACGGTCACGCCCGCGTCCGGCCGCCGCGCCCGGCTGACCGGGCGCGGGCTCACCACTGGAAGTGGAGCTCGAAGGGGCCCCGGTGATCCAGCGTGCCGCGGTACTCGACGCGCTGGTCCGGTACGAGGCGGAGATCGGGCAGGCGTTCGGTGAGCAGGCGCAGCGAGATCTCGACCTGGCGGCGGGCCAGCCCGGCGCCGGGGCAGTAGTGGGCGCCCTGGCCGAAGACCACGTTGGCCCGCAGCGGCCGGGTGATGTCGAACTCCTCGGCCCGCTCGAAGGCCTCCTCGTCGCGGTTGGCGGAGGCCAGGCAGAGGGCGACCTCGGTGCCGGCCGGGAGGTCTCGTCCGCCGAGGCTGGTGTCGGCGGTCGCCACCCGGAGGAACATGTGGGTGGGCGTGTCGTAGCGGGCGATCTCCTCCGCCGCGTTCGGCACGAGGTCGGGCCGTTCGCGGAGCAGCCGCCACTGCTCGGGGTGCGACAGCAGCCGGAGCAGCCCGTTGCCGAGCAGCGCCGAGGTGGTGATGTGGCCCGGCAGGGCGACGCCCAGGACCAGGCCGACGAGTCCCGCCATCTGCTCGTCGGTGAGCGGTCCGTCGCCCGGGGCGTACGCGGCGATGTAGTCGCTGATCAGGTCGTCACGGGGCGCCGCGCGGCGATCGGTCACGTACCGCTCGATGAGCCGCTGGAAGCGCACCCACGCCCGCGCGCACTCGAGCTGCTCCTCGTCCGACCTGAACTGGTGCCCCATGCTCATGGCCGCCCCGGCCCGGCTGTCGTCCCCGAACGCGGTGCTGTCCTCCTCCGCGAAGCCGGTCAGCCGGGCGATCACGTCGACGGGGAGCCGGTTGGCGTACCCGGCCATGAACTCGACGCGGCCGTCCTTGGCGAAGCCGTCGATGAGCTGCCCGGCGCGTTCGGTGATGTACGGCTCGGCCGCGGTGACGCGTTCGGGGGACAGGGCCGCCGCCCCGGGCGCCCGCAGCCGCCGGTGCGGTTCGCCGTCCATCGTGATGAAGTTCTCCCGCGGCGGTATGCCCTTGGCCAGCTCCTGGAGGACCGCCGGGGGAAACGGCGCGTACGGCCGCAGGGTGTTGGCCGAGGAGTAGGTCTGCCCGTCGCGCAGCACTTTGCGCACGTCGGCCATCTTCGTCACGACCCAGGCGCCGATCGCCGGGGAGAAGAACATCGGCTCCTCGCGCCGTGCCCGCTCGTAGAAGGGATAGGGATCGTTCAGGTGCGTACGGAGCGGGTCGTAGAGATCGCCCAGGGACATGCCCATCACCTTTGCCCGAAGATTGGCAATTTGCCCTGACTATAACCCGCAATGAGTCTTTATTCAGGTCTCCCTGATATCAGCACTGATCAGCCTGATCGGCGCGCTGAGGTCTTGACTTAATTTCCATGGACTCCATTATTAAGCTCAAGATCCAGCCCCTGAGGAGCCCCCATGAGACTCCTGCCCCTGTTACTTCTCCTCGTCGCCACGATCCTGTTCCCGCTGGAGACCGCCTCGGCGGCGCAGTTCGAGCTCGGCCGCACGCCGTTCTACGGCAAGGTCCCCACGCTCGACCGCAACAGCCGCGTCGCCTTCTGGTACGGCCAGCTCGACCAGACCAAGACCAACCAGCTCAAGGGCTACGACCTCGTCGTGCTCGAACCCACGCTGCGCGTGCTCAACGTGACCGCCGACCACTTCTACTTCGAGTCGGTCACCAGCGCCCAGGTCCAGGAGATCAAGCGCGGCCTGGACGGCGCGCTCGGCACGGCGGACGACGTGATCGTGCTCGGCTACCTCTCGGTGGGCGAGATGCTCCCCACGATCATCCCCGGGTCGTCCGGGCACATGACCGTCGCCAAGGGCATCGAGCTGGGCCTGCTGCCCGCCGGCTACCAGGGCCCGTCGGGGCCGCTGCACGGCCCCAATCCGTGGAACTACACCGCCTCCGGCGGGTACGTGGACGTCGAGCACGGCGCGACGCCCGACGGCACCTACGGCGACGACTACGCCGGCTACCAGGGCGTCTCCATCGCCCCTGACCACTCCTCCTGGGGCAACCGGCTGCGCTGGGCCGGCAAGGGAGTCATGCCCTGGTACCTCGACCAGCAGGGCACCTGGGTGACCGACGCGCGCTACCCGTACGGCGGCTACTGGAAGGACGGCGACGGCGTCGTGGACGTCAACCGCACGTACGGAGGCGGGTACATCAACGGCGGCGACCCCGCGTGGCAGCGGTTCGTCACCTACCAGGTGGACAAGATCGTGCACGACGGCGAGTACGACGGCGTTTTCCTGGACACCGTCGACACCCCCGACCCGGTCGGCGGGGCCGGGCCGTCGGTGTCCTGGGGGCCGAGGGGCAACTTCGGGTTCACCGCCAAGGGCATGGTCGAGCTCGTGGAGAAGATCAAGGCGGTGGACCCGTCGAAGGTGGTGGCGGCCAACCGCGGCTACTGGTACTTCAACCCCGACGAGGGCACCTCCCAGTTCGCCGCCCGCTACCGCCACGCCATCAACGTCTTCGTGACCGAGTCCTGGTACTACAACACCTACATACCGGGCTTCTACGACACCAGCCCCGGATACGCCGACAACTGGAACACCGACCCGGGCTCGCCGACGTACCGGAGCCGCGACAACTTCGGCGGCTTCTGGAAGGACTACGTCAACGCCCAGGCCGGCGCCGCCGACGGCTTCAACGTGGTGATCATCGACTTCCGGGTGCCCGCGTCCGGCACCCACAAGTGGATGAACGAGGTGGTCACCCGCAGCGGCTACCTCGGCTACGACGTCAGCGGCGCCAACCACTTCAACTCGGCGATCTACGACGACGCCAAGAACTGGCTGGACGCCCAGGGGCTTGCCGCGCAGGGCCAGGCGGGGGCGCATCCCACCGACCTGTGCGGGGGCTTCGTGGCGGACGGCTCGTTCGGCGAGTGGTCCGCGCAGACCCCGGTCTTCAACGACCCGGCCGGCGCCAACGGCAAGGGGATCACCAAGGTCTTCACCAGGTTCGTCGGCGACCGGTTCTTCATGATGGTCGAGGCCAGGCAGGCGCTCAACCTGGCCCAGGAGATGATCTACTTCGACCACGACCGGGACGGCCCGTCCGGGTGGCAGCCGTGGTGGCCGACCTCGCCGGACGCGCGGGTCTACCTGGAGTCCCTGAACCAGGCGTACCTGCTGCCGCACGCGGGGGCCGGTCAGGGCGACGTCTTCCGATTCTCCAGCACGGGCTCGCCGGCGAACCGGGGATGGCCCGTACGGGTGGTGCAGTCGGGCAACCGGGCGGAGCTGGAGTTCGCCAGGGAGCACGTCTTTCCCGAGACCATGGCGGGCAGGGAGATCTGGACCTGGTTCAGGAGCGCCAACTTCGGCGGGGCCTCGGTCGCGTTCACCGTACCGGGGGGCACCTCCACCCCGACTCCGACCCCCACGCCGACCCCGACCCCCACGCCGACTCCCACTCCTACCCCCACCCCCACTCCCACCCCGGGGCAGGGCTTCACCATCGACGGGTCGGCGTCCGACTGGGCCGGGACGGCGCCGCTGATGACCGGCACCGGCGACGTGCAGTCGATCTCGGCGGCCAGCGACGGCGTCCACCTGTACCTGCTCGCCCGCGGCACCGGCCTCAACGTCCTGGAGCAGTTCTTCCTCGACACCGACAACAATCCCGCGACCGGTTACGCGGCGGCCGGCTGGACGAACCCGTCGGGCGCCGAGTTCATGCTGGAGAACGCGAACCTCTACCGCCACGGCGGCAGCGGCTGGTCGTGGACTCCGCGCGGCCAGGCCACCTTCGCCCGCAACGACACTGTCGTCGAGGCGGCCGTCCCCCTGTCCGGCCTCGGCCTCTCGCCGGGGCAGCGGATCCGGATCGGCTTCATCCGGAACAACTCCGCCACCGCCCGCCTGCCTCAGACGTCCGGAACCCTGCCTGCCTTCGGTGTCTGACGGCCACGATACGTTCGCTGTGAGGGCGGGCGACGACGCCCGCCCTCACAGCCGCCGACACACCTCTGGAGAACGTATGACAGGCTCCGACGCGGTGATCGCCGCACTCCGTACCGAATACGGCGTGCTCACCGAAGCAGTGTCCTCATTCGGCGAGGACGACCTGGCCCGGCCCTCGGGCGCGGCCGAATGGGATGTCTCGGAGGTGCTGAGCCATCTCGGCAGCGGCGCCGAGATCACGCGGGCCACCCTCCGGGCAGCTCTGGACGGCGAGCCGGCTCCGGGCCAGGACTTCATGCACAGCGTCTGGGACCGGTGGAACGCCATGACGCGCCGCCAACGCGCCGACGGCTTCCTCCAGGCGAACGAGAGCCTGACCGCGCTGTACGAATCCCTCGACGCGCCCACCCGGACCAACCTGCGCATCGATCTGGGCTTCCTGCCCGCCCCCGTGGACCTGGCCACGGCGGCGCGGATGCGGCTCAGCGAGCTGGCCCTGCACTCGTGGGACGTACGCGTGGCCTTCGACGAGCACGCCGTGCTCACCCCGGCCGCCACCCACCAGCTCCTGCACGGCTCGCCCGACCTCATCGGCTGGACCGGCAAGCCCGAGCAGCTCGAGGGCCGGCAGGCGGTCCTCCGGGTCACCACGACCGAGCCCGCGTCGGAGTTCGCCCTGCGCCTGGGCGAACGGATCAGCGTGGACTTCGACCTCCCCGACAAGCCCGACGGCACGCTCGAACTGCCCGCAGAAGCCTGGTTGCGGCTGGTGGCCGGCCGGCTGGCGCCGCGCCACACCCCCGGCGACGTCGTCACCACCGGCGCCGCCGAGCTCGACCTGCTGCGCCGGGTCTTCCCCGGCTACTGAGCCGCGGGGCATCAGCCGCGGGGCACCTTGACGCGGAGGAGCTGCCCCGTGTCGCCGGCGCCCGTGCTGCGGTTGGTCACGTAGAACACGCCGTCCCCGGCGTACGCCACCCCGCCCGGGTTCTCCAGGCCGGTGGTGGCCAGGTCGGTCCGTGACCCGTCGGCGTTCACCCGCACCAGCCGGCCGGTCACGGTGTCCCCGCTGTGCCCGGGGTTGCCGTCGAAGAGGCCGTCCTTCGCCATCTCCAGCACGATCAGCCGGCCGCGCTCGTCGAAGGTGAGGTCGGCGATGTTGGTGAAGCCGTCGGCGTACACCGTGGGGGACCGGCCGGGGACCAGCCGCCAGACCTTGGCCTCGCCCTTGTGGTACGGGAAACCGCTGAGCTCGCCGACGTAGAACGCGCCGCCGGGGCCCCGGACCACCGCCGTCGGCACGGATTCGACGAGCCCGCCCGGATCGGCGGCCGGGGCTCTGGCCGGGAGCACGGCGAGCACCTTGATGCCGCCGTCCGGCCGGACCAGCAGCACGTCGTTGCCGGACGCGTCCACGACGACGGTCCCGTACGGGCCGGAGTCCAGGCCGTAGAGGTTGGACTCGGTGTCGCCCGGATGCGGGTCGTGCCGCTGCTCGTACGTGGCGAGATCGGCCTCGGGAACGAGCTCGCCCGAGTGACCGGCGACCCGGGCGAGCTGCCCGAGCGGCACCGCCCCCGGGCCGAGCTGGTCGCGGAACGGCCGTTCCCCGGCGAGCCCGAAGACGGCGCGCAGGTGGCCGGCCGAGCTCAGGCTCAGGTCGTGCACGCCGAGCACGCTGAACCGCTGGGTCCCGCTGTCGTCGTAGATCCCGGTGGAGGGAAGCCCGGTGACGATCCGGCGGCCGGACCGGCGGCGCTCGGAGTACTGGAAGATCGCCCCGGTCGCCCCGTAGCACCAGACCGCGCCGAGACCGGTTTGCCCGCAGGTGCCGCCGTCGGGCCCCGACGGCCCGCCCTCGCCGGCCTCGGCGAGCAGCACCCGGCGGTTGCCCGCGTCGTAGACGAGCCCGCGCGGGGTGTCCAGCCCTTCGGCCACCACCTCGATCGTGCTGCCTGCTCGCGCCGCGGCGGGATCCGCGGGCAGCATCACTGTGCTCAGCGCCGTGCCGGTCAATGCCAGGGCCAGGGCGCCGCGTGTCGATTTCTTCATGTGCAACCTAAGGAGAGCCGACGGATAACTCGCCGCCCCGGCGGTCACGTCGTTCGACGACGAACACCCAGGCGAGCGCGGCGAGCTGGAACGCGACCAGCAGCAGGAAGCCGAGGCCGTCCCAGAAGTGGGAAGAGGACGGGCCGCCGCCGATACCCCGCAGCGCGAGGTCGACCATCTGACTCAGCGCGGGGACCGTCAGCAGGCCCAGCACGGCGAACGCCGCGGCCGAGCCGAGCAGGTAGAAGGGCGCGTACCAGCGGACGATGCGCAGCTCACGCGCGGGCACCAGGCTCATGTCGTGCCGCGGCGGCCGGTTGACCAGGGACCGCACGGCATCGGCGAGCCAGTGCCGGGTGTCCTCCATCAAGTTGCCGAGCCGCAGCCAGTTGACGAGCACGTAGTACATGTCCGTACGCATGAACACCTGGAACTGGAAGATCACCGAAAGGGCGAGCGCGTACGCGACCGCGCGGGCCAGCTGCTCGGCGGGACCGCTCAGGCCGAGGAGCTGACCGGCGAGGCAACCGAGCATGACGGCCAGGTCCCAGGTCATCCCGGCGAGGAAGACGGCGTACCGGCGGCGGCGGGGGGCGGACCGCACCCCGCTCACGTCGGTCTGCGCGACCAGGAAGTACAGCCGGCGGCTCAGCGAGAGCGAGCCGGTGCAGCCGAGGGCCCGCGCGATGATGGCGTGCGCGCACTCGTGCAGCAGGACGAGTCCCCAGCCGACGAAGCCCAGCGTGACGGCGTTGACGAGGGCCCCGTCGAACGGCAGCGCGTCCGACGGCCGGGGCAGCAGCCGCGGGTCGGCCAGCAGCAGCACCGGCACGGCGACCCAGACGGCCAGGTAGAGGGCGAGCATCGGCCGGGTGACCAGCCAGGCGACCCGCTCCTGCCGGACGTTCGCCAGCAGGGTCAGCCCCCTGCGCGGCGCGGCGGGGCCGAGCGGGTCGGCGAGCACCTGGCCGTCCACGGACGCGACGAAGCCGCACTCACCGATCCCCTCGAGGAACTCGTCGAGCTCGGGCTCGGCGCCGAACCGGTCGGCGAAGCGCTCGCGCACCTCCGCGAGCCGCAGCCCGAGCGAGAGCAACTCCAGCAACGCGACGCCCTCCACCGGCAACCGCACGAACTGCCCGGTCTCCGGCCTGCCGACCTCCCACTCGCCGTCCTCCTCGACGCCGAAGTGCAGCTCGTGCAGGGTGACGACGCTGTCGTCGTTCATGCGCTCACCGCAGGGGCGACCGCTGATCCACAGGCCGTGCAATCAGCGAGCCGGCCGGGCTCGGCGAACTCGGTGCTCATGCGCAGCAGGTCGATGAAGAACATGCGGCCGCGAATGACCGGGTCCGCCATTCCGGTGAGATATTTCACCGCCTCCAGAGCGGCCAGATTGCCGATCATCCCGGCGAGCGGTGCCATGCAGGGATTGACCGTGCGGTCCCCGATGACGTCCATGAAATAGCGTTGTGACGGGCCGTACCAGGGGAATTTGGCGAGCGCGTCCTGCTCCGCGCACTGGAAACAGGCGCTTTCCTGCGGAATATGCATCATGAGATTCACCGTGAGCCCGCTCTGGGAGCCCCGGACCCACGCGATTCCCTCGGCCAGCGCCGCCTCGTTGAGCCACTGGTAAAGCTGAATTCGCGGCCGATCCGCCGCGCATATGATGAGATCGCGGCCCGCCATGATGGCCCGCGCCGCGTCCACGCCGTCCACCATGGTGTTCAGGGTGGTGACGGTGACGTGCGGGTTGATCAGGCGCAGCCGGTCGGCCGAGGCGTCGGTCTTCAACCGGCCTATGTCGCGGTCGGTGTAGAGAATCTGGCGGTTGAGATTCATCAGCTCGACACGGTCGTAGTCCACCAGCAGGATGTCGCCCACGCCGATCGCGGCCAGGCTCATCGCGACGAACGAGCCGAGCCCGCCGAGCCCGAGCAGCGTGACCCTCGCTCCCTGCAGCCGGCGCTGGAAGTCGTACGACGTGGCCGGCGGGCGGTGGAAGTAGGAGAAGAACTCGAGGTTGCGCCGGTAACGCTCCAGCTCGGCGGGGGAGAGGCTGTCCGGTGGCGGGATCGCGGCGTCCTCCGCGAAGCCGGCGTTCCCGAGCGCGGCGACCGCGTCCTCGATGTCGGTCAGGGTGACGTCACGGTTCTCGCCCCGCATGTCGGCGTGCAGCTCCGGCACGGTACGCGTGCCGTCCATGAGCTCCATCAGCCGCCAGGTGTTGCCCTGGTCGTCGTCCTCCAGTTCGGAGGCGATGCCCAGGTCCATGCTGGCGATCCGGATGCGTCCGGCGCCGATGGGAATCGGCGGGAAGACTAATTTCATCCGTGGGCGTTGCATATCTTCTTTTCTCCGTGTTCCTCGGCGTGTTCCTCATCGGACAGGGCGGCCCGGGGCCCGGCCCCGCACCGCTGCCGATGCCGGGGCCGGGTAATAGGGCATCAGCAGTCGCCGCAGCAGCAGCAAGCGTTACAGGCAGCAGTCGTCTCGATCTTCTCGAGGCGCCGGATCTGAACCTTCATCGTTGTCCACCTCCTTTCACGCACCCGGGGGCACGAATTCACGAGCGAATCCGTCGTCCCTTTGCCCAGGGTCACAGGAGCCGTTGCAATTTCGTTTCAACCGCCATTTCCGGCGCGCAGGCTCCACTTCGCTGAGCTGCGGACATCCTTCGCCCTGAAGGCAGGTCACCGAGGTGATTCGGGTGCTGCCGGCCGAGGACATGCGCATCTTGCGCGAGGCGCCTGCCGCGGCTGGAGGCGGGACATCGCGAGCGGCTGCCTTCGTGCCGGACCCTGACCCTGACCGCCGTCGGTCGGCCGGGGAACCTGCGGCGCGGCATCGCGGCCGAGGCGTGAGGGAAGTGATGATTTGTGGCTGTTACATATGCTTCGTGTGCATTTTTGCGGGTGAGGAGGCCGGGTGGAGCGTAGACCGTGGCTGGCGACGGGGCCGGCCGTCGCCACGCATGTGCGGGCGGAAGCTGGAAGCCCACTGTCGGAACATAGTATTCCGTTCTGGTAGACTCGTCCCGTAGGTAGCCGCGGCGTTCAGCCGCCATGATCGAAGGAAACGAAGATGATCCTTGTTGCCGGAGCCACCGCCCACTTCGGCCGGCAGGCCGTCGAGTCGCTCGTCGCCGCGGGCCATCAGGTCCGGGCGCTGAGCCGGACGCCGGAGGCCGCCGGGCTCCCCGATGGCGTCGAGGTCGTGCGGGGAGACCTCACGCAGGCAGCGACGCTGGCCCCGGCGTTGACCGGGGTGACGGCGGTGTTTCTGGTGCTGCCGTACCAGATGGACCCGACGGCGTTCCTGGACGCGGCGCGCGAGGCGGGGGTGGGGCGGATCGTGTTCCTGTCCTCCGGCGCCGTGGTCGAGGGCGCTGACGAGCAGCCCGATGTGATCGCCGCCTACCACCACGGTGTCGAGCGGGCCATCAGGGCGAACGGCGCGGAGTGGACGTTCCTGCGGATCTTCTTCCCGGCGATCAACTCGTTGTCGTTCGCGATGCAGCTCGCCGATGGTGACGTCGTGCGCGGCCCGTACGCCGGCGCCCAGAGCGCCCCCGTCCACGAGGGCGACGTCGGCGAGGTGGCGGCGCGCGTGCTGACCGAGGACGGGCACGCCGGGAAGGTCTACGAGCTCACCGGGCCCGAGTCCATGACCCAGGCCGAGCAGGTGAGCACGCTCGGCCGGGTGCTCGGCCGCCCGCTGAGCTTCGAGGAGCTCGACCCGGAGCCGGTCCGGGCGCAGATGGGCCAGTTCATGGATCCGGCCTTCATCAACGCGCTGTTCGACCTGATGGCGGCGACCGTGGGCAAGCCCGCCCCGGTGAACTCCCTGGTCGCCGACCTCACCGGCCGGCCCGCCCGCGGCTACGCGCAGTGGGTCGCCGACCACGTCGCCGACTTCAGCTGACCTGTCACCCGCCTCCGAGCAACGGATCCCGCACTCTCATGAGAATTCCCCTGAACCGCGCCGCCGCGATCGCCGCCGCCACCGTGGCGGCGCTGATCGCGCCGCCGGGCCTTCCTGTCCAGGCCGCCGCCACCGCCGGGCCCGGAGCCTGGACCGGGGCGTGGGCTGCCGCGATGCAGCAGCCCTCCCCGGGCGGCATGCCCGGCAGCACCAACTGGTCCGAGGCCGGCTTCACCGACCACACGCTCCGCCAGGTGGTGCGCGTCAGCACCGGCGGCGCGAAGCTCAGGATCAGGCTGTCCAACCGGTACGGCGCCACCCCGCTGCAGGTAACCGGCGTCACCGTCGGCAGGGCCGGTGCCGGTGCGTCGGTCCACCCGGCCACGCTGAGACCCGTCACGTTCCGCCACTGGCCCGGCACGGTCATCCCCGCCGGTCAGGAGGCCGTCAGCGACGCCGTCCGGCTGCCCGTCGCCGCGCTCGACAAGGTGAGCGTCACCCTCTACGTCAAGGCCCCCACCGGCCCGGCCACCTTCCACGACATCGCTTCGGCCACCACCTACCGCGCCCGCGGGGACCACCGCCTCGACCCGCGTGCCACGGCGTTCACCGAGACCTCGTCCTCCTGGTACTACCTGACCGGCGTGGACGTGCTCGGCGGCACCGGCTCGGTGGTCACGTTCGGCGATTCGGTCACCGACGGCACCGGTTCGACCGAGGGGGCGGACAACCGCTACCCCGACCAGCTCGCCGAGCGGCTCGCCGCCTCCGGCCGGCGGCTCGGCGTGCTCAACGCCGGCATCTCGGGCAACCGGCTGCTGAACGACTCCGCCTGCTTCGGGGAGAACGCCTCCGCCCGCTTCCGGCGAGACGTGCTCGACCGGCCGGGCGTGCAGTCGGTGATCGTGATGGAGGGGATCAACGACATCACGTACCCGCTGATGGACACCCCGTGCAGCAAGCCGAACACGGCGGTGACGGCCGAGCAGCTCATCGAGGGCCACCGCGCGCTCATCCGGGCGGCCCGCGCCCACGGGATCAAGGTCATCGGCGGCACGATCATGCCGTTCAAGGGCAACCCCTGGCTCTACCCGCAGGACAACGCGCAGACGCTCGCCATGGAGAAGACGCGTGACGCGGTCAACCACTGGATCCGTACCGGTGGTGAGTACGACGCCGTGGTCGACTTCGAACGAGTCCTCGCCGACCCCCATGACCCTGACCGGCTGCGTCCCGAGTACAACACCCGCGACGGCCAGGAGGGCGACTGGCTGCACCCCAACGATGCCGGCCTCGACGCCATGGCCCGCGCGATCGACCTCGGCACGCTCCGCTGACCGACCCCGGCTTCCCCGGGCCGATACATTCCGGCCGTGTTCAGCATCCGTTGGCCGGACCACTTCGCCGAGCAGGCTTCCGTCATCGAGTGCAAGGGTGGGAACGGCGTCGCCGATAGGGTTCGGGGGTGACGGATGTGATGTTCCCGCCCAAGTTGAAGGCAGGCGACGGGGTGCGCGTGGTGGCGCCGGCCAGGTCCCGCGCGATGGTGATGGAGCATGACCACACCGGCCTCATCGACTCCCGGTTCGCCGAGCTCGGCCTGACGCTCTCGTACGGCGAGCACGTCGACGAGCGGGACGCGTTCGACTCCGCCGGCGTCGCCTCACGGGTCGCCGACCTGCACGAAGCCTTCGCGGACCCGTCGGTGGCGGCGATCCTGACGGTCATCGGCGGCTACAACTGCAACGAGCTCCTGCCGTTCCTGGACTGGGAGCTGATCCGGGCCAACCCGAAGATCCTGTGCGGCTACTCCGACATCTCCGCCCTGCAGAACGCCATCCTCGCCCGCACCGGGCTGGTCACCTACTCGGGTCCGCACTGGTCGACGTTCGGGATGCGGGATCACTTCGAGCAGACGCTTGACTGGTTCACCTCGGTCATGTTCGGCACCGCCCCGGTCGCCCTGTCCCCGGCGGCGCACTGGAGCGACGACCTCTGGTTCCTCGACCAGGACAAGCGCGAGCTCATCCCCAACGACGGGTGGTGGCGGATCCGGCCGGGCGCCGCGGAGGGGCACCTCGTCGGCGGCAACCTGGCCACGCTGAACCTGCTGCAGGGCACCCCGTACATGCCCTCACTCGACGGCGCGATCCTGATCATCGAGGACGACCTGGAGTCGCACCCGGCGACCTTCGCCCGCGACCTGACCTCCCTGCTGCAGCTTCCCGACGGCCCGCGGGTCCGTGGGCTGGCGATCGGCCGGTTCCAGCAGGCCAGCCGCATGTCCCGCCCGCTGCTGGAGCAGATCGTCGACACCCAGCCGGCGCTGGCCGGACTCCCTGTCCTGGCCAACATCGACGTCGGCCACACCTATCCGCTGGCCACCTTCCCGATCGGCGGCCAGGCCCGGCTCACCGTCACCGGCACGGACGCGGAGCTGACCCTGCTGCGCCACTGACCCTCCGCTACTCCTGCGGGGCGGACAGGTCGCGGCGGACGCGGCAGGCGTCGGCGATGCGGTTGGCGGCGACGTAGACCAGGTTGACGGTCAGGATCGCGGGGGCGATCACCGCCACGAAGCCCGGGAAGTCGCGCTCGAAGGCCAGGGCCAGGATCACCGCGGTGATGCCGTTCTGCTGCGCCAGCCCCAGGTGCACCCGGTCGGCGACGGGCAGCCCACGGGTGAGGACGAGTGCCGCGAGCATCTGCGCGGCGAACGCCGCCAGCCCCAGCAGGACGCCCATCATCAGGTTCGCCCCGCCGACCAGCAACAGACCCATCAGGAACGCCGACAGGGCGAACGCCACGCTCACCGCCCGCGCCAGCCATCGCGGGTCCGGCAGTCGCAGGTAGAGCCCGGCGGCCGCCACGCCGAGCATGAGCGAGCTCCACGCCGCGGACAGGACCGCGCTGATCGCCGCGAGGTAGCTCAGCACCGGCGGCGCGTTCCTGATCAGCCGCCACACCCCGTACGCGACCGCCACGAACAGCGCGTTCAGCCCCAGATCCGCCAGGTACGACGCCGACAGGCCGTCCTGGCCCGGCTTGGTGAACGACACCGCGTAGAACGCCAGGATCACGGTCACCGGATCGTCGAAGGACGACCACGCGCCGAGGATGGTCCTGGCCCGGTCCGACAGGCGGTTACCGCCCATGGCCGAGGCCACCGACAGCGGGTCGATCTGGGCGACGGTCACCGCCAGGATCATCGCCCGCGGGTCCCCGGACACCAGATAGACCACGCCGGCGATGAAGGCCGCCTTCAACAGCACCCCGACGGTCACCGCGAGCAGGATCAGCTTCGTGTGCTGGCGCGCCTCGGTCCGGTCGATGCCGTGCGTGCTGCCGTACAGGCCCACCGCGAGCAGCAGGCTGCTGAGCAGCAGGTAGCCGCCGGAGTGCTCCAGCCGGGACAGGCCGGTCATGTCCGCGGTCAGCCAGCCGAACCCGACGAGCAGCAGCAGGAAACCGATCCTGACCAACGGTCCTCCTCCAAGAGGGCGAATCACTGGATTGAGGATCGGCTGCGTCGCGGTGGTTGTCCAGAGGGCTGGGGTTCCGGTGACCTCCCGGGGTCACGCCCGGGCCGGCGCGTCCAGCTCCAGGACGGCCAGCTCGCTCTGCAGGACGAGCACGGCGCCGCCGATCGCCGCCGCGTCCGAGCCGCTGACCGAGGTGATCACCCGTACCGGATGCGCCCGGCGGGCGAACGTGCGGCGCCGCACCTCCTCCTCGACCACCGGCCGGTAGATCGGGCCCGCCACGGTGAGGCTGGGCCCGGCCAGCACGATCAGGTCGAGGTCGAACAGGCTCGCCAGGGTGACGGCGGCGGTGCCCAGAAGGCGGGCGGAGCGCTCGATGAGAGCCCGGGCGGCCGGGTCCCCGGCGCCGGCCGCGGCCGCGATCCGGCCGAACCCGGTCATGACGTCCGGGTCGTCCGGGTCGAGCTCCAGCCGCCGGCCGAGGCTCGGCGTCGCCACCGCCTGCCTGATCACCGCGGTGGGGTCCGCGTAGTTCGCCAGGCAGCCGTGGTTGCCGCAGTCGCACGGGCCTCCGTCCAGGTCGACGGTGATGTGGCCGATCTCGACGCCGTTGGAGGAGCTGCCCCGGTACACCTGGCCGTCGAGGACGACCCCTCCGCCGATCCCGCTGGCCATGTAGATGCAGCCGAAGGTGTCCGACCGCGCCGCCCCCAGCCAGTGCTCGCCGATCGCCGCGGCCGCCGCGTCGTTGTCGAGCAGCACCGGCAGGTCCAGGAGCTCCGACAGGCGGGGCGCGACCGGGTACCCGAACCAGGCGCCGGTCGGCTGGTGGGTCAGCAGTACGCCGGCCCGCCGATCCTGGGGCCCGTAGGTCACCAGGCCCACCCCGAGCACCCGGTCGCGCTCGACGCCGGCGGTGCCGAGCAGCGCCTCCACCCGCGCGGCCACCTGCGCAAGCGCCTCCTCGGGAGGCAGCAGCGTCGTGCCGGGGAACGAGGTCCGCGCGACCTGCCGCCCGGTCAGGTCGACGATGACGACGACGCACGTGTTGCGCTCGAACAGGACTCCCACGGCGTACCGCGCCCGTGGGTTGAGCTGCAGCATCGTCCGCGGCTTGCCGCCGGTCGAGGCGCCGCGCCCGACCTCGACGACCAGCTCGTGGGCCATGAGCTCGCGGACCACCTGGGTGATGGTCGCCGGCGTCACTCCGGAGCTGGCGGCCAGCTCGATGCGGCTGATGGTGCGGGCCGCCCGGATGCGGTCGAGGACCATGCCGCGCGTCCTCGGCCGCCTCCCGGAGCGGGTCGCCATCCTGCCTCCTCCTTCCTTCGTCGCGTCAGCTCGCGGTGCAGGACGGCGTGGGAACGCCGTTGCTGCCGTTCCACGAGCCGAGGAATCCGAAGGTCGTGCTCGCGCCGGCGCCGAGGCTGCCGTTGTAGCCCATGTTGCGGGCGGTCACGTCGGACCCGCTGCTGCTGACCGTCGCGTTCCAGGCGTTGGTGACGGTCTGGCCGTTGGCGAAGGTCCACGTCACCGTCCAGCCCCTGATCGCCGAGCTGCCCGCGGTGACCCGTACGTCGCCCTGGAAGCCGCCGCCCCACTGGCCGGTCACCCGGTAGGTGGCCGAGCAGCCGCCGGTCGGCGGGGTCGGCGAGACGGTCGGGGACGGGCTGCCGGTCCCGCCGCCGTAGATCGTGGCCTCCTTGGCGGTCGCCTTGATGCCGTTGGGGCCGTCGAAGATCCGCTTGCCCCAGGTGGTGAGCTGGTTGGGATCGAAGTTGACCGTCATGTCCAGGATCGGGTCGGTGTTGCCGCTCCAGGACCAGGCGAGGTACCCGAGTCCCCGCGACCGCGCCTCGGCCACGATCGTCTCGTCGTCCGCTTCGCCCGTGTTGAACCGCCAGCCGAACTCACCGATGACCAGCGGCCACCCGTTGGCCTGGAAGCGGTCGAGGTAGTCGGTGATGGCGGCGGGGGTGTTGAAGACGCTGTACATGTGGATCGACAACACCGTGTTGCGCAGGCTGTCGGCGTCCAGGATCGTCTGCGCGTTGTCCCGCATGGTGAACTGCCAGTCCTGGCCCCAGTTGGGCGCGTCGACCATGAGCAGGTGCTCGAATCCGTTGCCGCGCATCCTCTTGACCGCGTTCGCGGTGGCGTCGATCCACTGGCCGGCGTCGACGTTGCCGATCGGCTCGTTGCCGATGTTGATCACGACGTAGTTCTCCTGGCCGACCAGGGCGCTCTTGTGGCCGATCCAGTAGGTGACCGCCTCGTCGAGCGAGGCGGCGGCGCCCTCCTCGCCGTAGCCGGTGGTGTCGTGCACCTCCAGTACGCAGATCAGCCGGTTCTGCTTGCACAGGGAGATCACCTCGGCCACGTCGTCGGACGGGCCCCACCGCTTGCCGCTGCCCAGCACGACCCGGACGGTGTTGGCGCCGAGCGCCTTGATGTCGGCGAACGAGCTGGTCCGGCCGGTGAACCAGACATGCGGGTGGTTGACGCCCCGCATGACGAACTCCTGGCCGTTCGCCTCCACGATCTTCGTCCCGCTGACATGCAGGCCTCCGGCGGCGGAGGCGGGCGGGAGGTGCACCACCAGGATCGACGCGACGGCCGCGAGCAGGGCCGCGCCCAGGGCGAGAAGCTTCCTCTTCATGACCTACCTCGTGTCGCGTCGGGGCCGGGGCGGCCAAACGCTACATATCCGCCGAAGCGGAGTGAAGGACGATGAAGATCACGTCCGGTTGCGTACGGGTGGCCGGCGGCCCGGATCGGTGCTTCCACCTGCGGCGACCGGGCCATCGGAGTCCGTGGACGGCAGGCCGCGGCTGCTGAAACTTTCAGTAGTTAAATAAGCGCCGGGGTTTGGATCGCCACGGTCCGGCCTGCCGTATGAACCCATGGGCTGGTCTTGGCCGCGCCGTTGCCGCGCGGGCCAGATAGGGCGGACATCCTGGAGGCGTACCGGAAGGATCTGGACATTCGGGGCCGGCCGACTTCCCGCCATCAGGCGATCAATCGGGGGGAATCATGAACAAGGTCACGATCCATGCCTCGGCCGCCGTGCTCGCGGCCGGAGCCCTCACCGCCACCGTCCTGTCATCGCCGTCAGACGCGTCCGCGTCACAGGACTACGACTGCGGGTCTCCCTCCCTGCACGTCGTCGCGCAGAGTTCGAAGGACAAGGCCACCGCCTGTGCCACCGCCGTCAAGGTGGCCGAAGCCTGGTTCGAGGGCGCCCCGCCGGGCCCGGGAGGCGATGCGGCCACCACGACGGTCCAGGTCGACGGGGCACAGTGGTCATGCCAGCAGCGCCAGCCGGACGACGCCCCCGACCCGCACGAACTGTGCGTCAACCTCAGCCAGGACTCGGAGCAGGTCCGCCTGTACTCATGATCCCGGCATGCCGCCCGGGGCCCACGGAGGCGGGCCCCGGGCAGCAGACTGAAGGCATGGAGACGACGTACGAGCTGGGCGAGATCGTGGCCGAACGCCAGGTGGAGGGGGTGGCCGCCGACGGGACCCGCACCCTGGTCACCGTGAGGTTCGGCAAGCCGCGCCCCGACGAGCTGAGCACGAACGGCGACTGGTGCTGCCCTCACCAGGTCGTGGGCCTGGGCGAGGCGGGAATCGGGGCGGCCTTCGGCGTCGACTCCCTGCAGGCCCTCCTGCTGAGCGTGTACAAGGTGCGGCTGAAGCTGGAGGAGCGGGCACGGGCCGCGGCGGTCCGGCTGGACTGGCTGGGGCAGCCGGAGCTGGGCCTGAGGGTGTAGCTCACCGGGGCACGTCCATGCGCTGCGTGCCGATGACGGACAGCAGCCGCAGCGCCTCCTCGGACGGCGAGCCGGGCGTGGCGGTGTAGATCACGACCCGCTGGTCCCGGTCGGCGATGTCGAGGACGTCGCAGTTGACGGTGACGGGGCCGACCAGCGGGTGCTGGAAGGTCTTGCGCAAGGTGGGCTCGGAGCTCACGTCGTGGGAGGCCCACAGGCGCGCGAACTCCTCGCTCCCGGCCAGGAGATCGCGCACCAGCTCGGCCACTTCCGGATCGTCCGGGTAGCGGGCGGCGGCGGCGCGCAGGTTCTGGGTCGCGCGGCGGCCGAACTCGTCGGCGTCCGACACCCCGTACAACCGCCGCCCGTCCGGGTGCGGTCCGAGGAAGGCGCGGCGCAGGAGGTTGCGGTCGCGTCGCGGCACGGCGGAGAAGTCCTCCATGAGGGCGGCCGCCAGCTCGTTCCAGGCGATCACCTCGTGCGTCGCGGACGTCACGGTCGCGGCGGCCAGCGGCAGCCGCCGCAGCAGGTCGAGGATGCTCTGCCGCACCTCGCGCGAGGGTCCGGGCGGGGGGCCGGGCGGGGCGCCGGCGAGGTGGTGGAGGTGGACGCGCTCGGCGTCCGACAGGCGCAGCGCCCGGGCCAGCCCGGCCAGCACCTCCCGCGACGGGTGCGGGCCACGGGCCTGCTCCAGCCGCGTGTAGTACTCGGTCGAGATGTACGCCAGCTGCGCCGCCTCCTCACGGCGCAACCCCGGCGTACGGCGCCGCGGCCCGGCCGGCAGACCCACGTCGGAGGGCGTGATCCGCTCACGCCTGCTGCGCAGGAAGGCCGCCAGTTCTCGTCTGTCCATACCTCCAGTGTGTGCCGGTCCGAGCAGTTCATGCAGGTATCGGCGGTACCTGGATGGGCTCGGCGGACCCGCGCAAGCTCGTAACCATGAACACAACACCGAACACTTCCGCCGGTCTGGGCCTGCTGGCCGGCAAGGTCGCCTTCATCACCGGCGCCGGGCGCGGCATCGGCGCCGCCGCGGCGCGGCTGTTCGCCCAGGAGGGCGCCCGGCTGCTGCTCGCGGCCCGGACCGAGGCCCAGCTGAAGGCCGTGACCGAAGAGGTCAGGGCGGCGGGCGGCACCGCCGACCACGTGGTGTGCGACCTGGCCGACCCGGCCGGCGTGCGGGCGGCCGTGGAGCGCGCCGTGGACCTGTACGGGCGGCTCGACGTGGCCTTCAACAACGGCGCGGCGTTCGTGCCGCCCGGCCCCATGGACCAGGTGGCGCAGGACGACTTCGACCACGTCTACGCCGTGAACCTCAGGGGCCCGTGGCTGGTCATGGTCGCCGAGGTCGCCGCCATCCGGGCCACCGCCGGCACGGGGGCCATCGTCAACAACTCCAGCGTCGGCAGCCTGGGGGCCAATCCCGAGCTGCCCGCCTACGGGGCGATGAAGCGGGCGGTCAACAGCCTCACCGAGTCGGCCGCCGTCACGTACGGCCCCGAGGGCATCCGCGTCAACGCCGTCGCCCCCGGCGGCACCCTGACCGAGATGATCCGTACGTGGGAGCAGGATTCGCCCGGCCTCGTCGAGCGGCTCAAGGCGCACACCCCGCTGGGCCGCTCGGCCGACCCCGGCGAGATCGCCCAGGCGGCCGCGTGGCTGCTCAGCGACCGGGCATCCTTCGTCACCGGCGCGGTCCTCAGGGTCGACGGCGGGGCCCGGCTCTGACCGGGGCCCCACCGGCCGGCAGCTTCGGTCAGCGGGTCGCCGGCCGGGCCTGTACGGCTCGTGCGAGCCGCCTTTCGCCAAGACGGGGAAAATCCGCCGCCACCTTATCCCCATTTATGGAGGAATGTCGCTTTTTGTGATGTCTGCCGGGGCAGGCCATGGAGCGCAGGACGACATAGGGGAGGGAAATCTCCGATGATCTACCATCACACACCTCGGGTAACCGGGTGGGTCGGCTGGGTCTGGTTCGGCGGCGCAATGATGGTCATGGCCGGGCTGTTCAACATCATCACCGGCCTGGCCGCCGTCTTCGCCAACCGCGTCTACGTACAGACCCCCGCCCGCCTCCTGCTCTTCGACATCACCACGTGGGGCTGGGTCCACTTCATCCTGGGCGTCCTCGTCCTGGCCACGGGCATCGGCGTCACCATGGGGCTGGACTGGGCCAGGATCGTCGGCGTCGTGCTGGTGATGCTGAACGCCCTGACCCAGCTGACCTGGATCGCGGTGAATCCCTGGTGGTCGCTCGCCGTCATCGCGATCGACGTGCTCGTGCTGTACGCGCTCATCGTCCACGGGCGGGAGGCCCGACCGACGTAGCTCCACCCCGGAGGTCTTCCTGGACGTCGACGTCGACAACCCGGCCTCGGCCGCCCTCTTCCGCGGTCTCGGATTCGAGATGATCGCCCGCCGGGCCCGCTACGAGTGACGCCGCCGGCGGCGGAGGACCAGGGCCGCGACCACGCACACGGCGGCGAGGAGGAGCGGCAGTGCCCAGGGGGCGGTCCAGGTGTCCGCCGTGGCCTCGACGGCGGCGAGCGGGGCGACCGAGTTCGACGCGTCTGTGAGCAGCGGGACGAGGTTGATCGTCCCCGTCAGGCGCAGCAGGGGAGCCACGCCGTGCACCGGCACGGAGACGTTCCAGGTGTCGCCGGGGAGGAGCTGGGGCGAGTCGCCGATCCGCCCGGCGGGTACGCCCGAGCCCCCGAACGGGCCCGACACGGACACCGTCTGCCGGGCGGCGAGGATGGCGTTGCCCGTGTTGCGGATCGTGTACGTGACAGTGGCGTCACCCTTACCGAGCGGACTGCCCGAGTAGCGCACCCGCGGGTCCTCCACCGACAGGCCGGGCTTCAGCGCGCCGCCCACCCGCAGCCGGATCCGGATGCCGAGCCGCTCGCCCGCGCCGGTCCCGTCCGCCTCGCCGGCCCGGGCGAGCGAGGTGACGATGCCGCCCATGTACTCGCCGGGCGCGGCGTCCTCCGGCAGCGTCACCGTGAACGGCACCTCGGCCGACCCGCCCGGCGGGACCGTCACCTCGGGCCGGTCCGGGTGGACCCACGCGCCCACGGCCGCCGGCTTCGTGTCCCTGGCGACCAGGTCGAGCCGGCCGTCCCCGGCGGTGAAGGCGTCGGCGGCGTACACCGCGAGGCGGAGCGGCGCGGTGCCGGGGTTGACGACCACGAGACCGTCCGTGACCTGCCCGCCCGGGTCGATGGTGTAGCCGTAGTTCTGTCGGTCGGAGCCGAAGTCGTTGGCCGCCGTACGGACCGTCCAGGAGGTGTCCGCCGCCGTGGCGGGTCCGGCCTGCGCGCCCGCGAGGCCGAGCGCGGCGAGCAGCGCCACGGCGGCGGCCCGGCAGATCATGGTCGAA
>NZ_JBFANM010000028.1:0-145021 GCF_040674815.1 Nonomuraea sp. NPDC049709 | reverse complement strand
GAGAAGTTGTGGACGTCGAGGACCTTGCCGGAGTGGCGGGACTTGATGCGGTAGTAGCCGCCGCCGGAGTCGACGAACTGCCACTGCTGCTGGTTCTGATTGTTCCTGCTCCACTGGGTGATGCGGGCGCCGTCGTTGGTGGCGAGGTTGTAGACGTCCAGGGCCTTGCCGCTGTTGCGGTTGACCAGGACGTACCACGCGTTGGTGTCGACGGTGGCCGCGTGGGCGGACTGCGTCTGAAGGGCGATGAACAGGCTCGCCAGTAAGGTGGCGACCGTCGCGAGGACGGCCAGGGATCTGGACTTCACGAGGTTCTCCGATTCATCTGTCGACGGGTCGGGTCAGGGGGTGGTGAGGTCGAAGCGGTTGACGGTGACCGCGCCACCGAGGGACTGGGTGGCGTAGTTGAAGATCCCGAAGCGGTAGCCCATGAAGAACTGCCAGGCGTTGTTCAACGTGAAGGCCGGGCCGAGGTTGCTGAAGGTGGTGCCGTCGGTGCTGTAGGAGAAGCGGGCCTGCCTGCCGGAACCGGGCCGGATGTCGGCGTTGACCCGCAACCAGATGCGGCCGCCGGAGATGTTCGCGCTCGCCGCCTCGGTACCGGTGCCGGTGGTCTGCCAGGAGCTGTTCATGGTCAGGCCGTTGGTCATCACGACCCGGTTGACGCCGTTGTCGCGTTTGACGCCGATCCAGGCCGACTGGTCGCGCAGCATGGCCAGCCCGGCACGGTCGCCGTTCGCCATCTGCGCGTAGTCGAGCTCGATCGTCGCCGTCGAGGACGGGCCCTGGATGCGGTGGGTCAGGGTGTTGCGGGCGTTGTAGAGGTCGCCGGTGACGGTCGCGGTCTGCAGGCGCAGGCCGTTTCCGGTGGAGAAGCGGGTGGTGTCGGGGTTGTGGTTCCACTCCCAGCGGTGGCCGAGGCCGGCGGAGGTGAAGGTGTCGGGGCCGATCATCGAGGCGACGGTGCGGCTGGTCTGGATGTTCGGCTTGGGGTAGGTGGTTCCCCAGGCGCCGTTGACGGTCTGCACGGTCGGCCAGTCGCCGGTCCAGGTGATCGGTGCGAGGGCCGGGACGCGGCCGCCGGGGTAGGCGTCGACGAACGACATGTAGTACCAGTCGCCGTTCTGGGTCTGGACGAGCCCGCCCTGGTGCGGGACGCCGCCGCCGGCGATGGGGCCGGGCATGTCGAGCAGGACCTGGCGCATCTCATACGGGCCCCAGGGGGAGGTGGAGCGGAGCACGTACTGGCCGTTGGCGGGGCGGGTCAGCCAGATGTAGTAGTAGCCGTTGCGCTTGTAGAAGCGGGCGCCTTCCAGGGTGCCGACGCTGCTCGGGGTCTGGAACACCTGCTGGGCGCGCACCTGGCTGAGCCCGTCGGGCGAGAGCTGGGCGACGCTGATGGTGCCGTTGCCGTAGGCGACGTACATGGTGTCGTTGCTGTCGATCAGCAGGCCGGCGTCGTAGTAGCAGTTGTTGATCTGCGAGCGTTTGGTCCAGGTGCCGTCGACGGCGGAGGCGGTGTAGACGTAGGTGCGGTTGAACTCGACGCAGCCGATCCAGTAATAGGTGCTGTTGCTGGGCCGGTAGTTCAGGGTGGAGGCCCAGATGCCCTTCACGTACGCCCGGCCGCCGTTGAGGTCATAGGCGCCGGAGTTGAAGTCGAGCCTCGGGACCGAATGGCCGGCGTACTCCCAGTCGACCAGGTTGTAGGAGCGCAGGATCGGCGCGCCCGGCGAGTAGTGCATCGTCGAGGCCGAGTAGTAGTAAGCGTCACCGACCCGGATGATGTCGCCGTCGGCGAAGTCCTGCCAGACGACCGGGTTGGTGTAGGTGCCCCCCGGGTTCGGGTCGGTGCCGATCGGGACGAGCTGCCATTGCTGGTTGGCGCCGCCCCAGTCGTCGTACTGGACGATGTTGGCGCCGTCGGCGGTGGAGGCGCCCTGGACCTCCAGGGCCTTGTTGCTGTGGCGGCTGATCAACCGCACGTAGCCGCCGGCGGAGTCGGCCAGCCGCCATTGCTGGTTGGTGCCGTTGCCGTCGGCCCATTGCACGATGGAGGCGCCGTTGGCGGTGGAGAAGTTGTAGACGTCGAGGACCTTGCCGGAGTGGCGGGACTTGATGCGGTAGTAGCCGCCGCCGGAGTCGACGAACTGCCATTGTTGCTGGTTGCCGTTGTTGCGGGTCCACTGGGTGATGCGGGCGCCGTCGTTGGTGGCGAGGTTGTAGACGTCCAGGGCCTTGCCGCTGTTGCGGTTGACCAGGACGTACCACGCGTTGGTGTCGACCGTCGCGGCCGACGCCTGGGGCGTGAGGAGCACGCCCACAAGAAGCAGGGACGACAGAACCGCGAGCACGCGTCTCACAGGAACCTCCAGAGATTGTTGTTCGCGCCGTTGTCGTCGGCGAGCACGACCTGCGCGCCCTGCGCGGTGCCGCCGAGGCCGAGCACCCGGCCGCCGTTGGCGCACTGGATGCGGAAGGCGGCGCCCGACCCGTAACGCAGCCGCCAGCGGTGGTCGGCGGTGCCGTTGTCGGCCCACTGCACGACGCGCGACCCGGAGGCGGCGCCCATGTTCTCCACGCCCAGCACCTTCTGGCTGTGGGAGTTGCGCAGCCGCAGGTAGCCGCCGGTGTCGACGATCGCCGTCCACAGGTGGTCGGCGGTGCCGGTGTCGCCCCACTGGACGACGAGCGCGCCGTCGGCCGTGGACATGCCGGTGACGCCGAGCACCATCCCGGTGCCCACGTTCTGGATACGCCGCGCGCCGTTCGGCACGAACCGCCACTGGTTGTCGGGGCTGCCGTTGTCGGAGTCCTGGACCGCCTGGGCGCCGTTGGCCGTCGAGCCGTTCTGGATGCCGAGCAGCTTGGAGCTGTGGACGTTGCGGATCTTGACGGAGCCGTCGCCGACGTCGGTGATCGTCCAGCGGTGGTCGGCGGTGCCGGTGTCACCCCACTGGAGCACCCGGGCGTTGTCGGCGGTCGACATGTTCTCGACACCGAGCACCTTGCCGCTGTTCACGTTGCGGAACCGCAGGGCACTGCCGTCGATGACCGGAACCCAGTCGTGGTCGGCGGTGCCGTTGTCGGTCCACTGGAGCGCCAGGCCGCCGTCGGTGGTGGACATGTTCTGGATGCCGAGGGCCAGCCCGCTGCCCGCGTTGATCAGCCGGAAGCTCGCCGCGCCGGTGCCGCCCTGGCCACCGGTGTTCCAGTAGACGACGTAGTTGTGGTCGTGAGCGTCGTGGAACGGCGCCAGCCGCACCGACGCCCCGTTGGCCGTGGCCGTGAAGGTCAGCGAGGACGTGCTGGTCCGGGTGATCGAGGAAGGGGTCAGGGCGGGGGCCGACGACAGGCTGGTATTGCCGTAATCGCCCGACAGCACGACCGGGCCGTAGGTGACGGCCTGCACGTCGGGGTTGTCGTTGGCGGCCTTCATGACCACTCGCATGGGCAGCCGTACGGTCACGGTGTCGCCCGGCGCCCACGGCCGGGTGAGATCGGCGTAGGTGCCCGGCGTGGTGGCGATGTTCTGCTGGACTCCGTTGACGCTGACCGTCGCGCCCTGGGTCCAGGCCGGGATGCGGATGCGCATCGTCCACGATCCGCTCGCGTTCCCGGTGACCTGCAACGACGTGGTGTCGCCGGCCGGGTAGGAGGTCGTCTGGGTGACCGTGATGCCGCACTGGCTCCAGTCGAGGGTGGAGGGCACGAACAGGTTCACGAACAGGGTGGTGCCGTTGTGGAAGTAGATCGAGTCCATCAGCTTGGTGTTGGTCTCGATCCCGGTGCCCTGGCAGCACCAGAAGGAGTTGTAGTCCGTGCTCCAGGTGCCTCCGCCCCAGGCCGGGCCGACACCCCGCCGTCCGCCGGGGTTGAGCGGGGTGAAGTAGGTGACGTGCCCGTGCGCGTCCGCCGGGTTCTGCTGCCCAAGTAGGTGGTTGAGCAGGGCGTTCTCGTAGTAGTCGAAATAGTCGGCCCGGGCCGGCGACAGCAGCCACAGCTCCCGGGTCAGCTTGAGCATGTTGTAGGTGTTGCACGCCTCGCCGGTGTCCCTGGTCAGGTGGGCGGCGATCGCGTTGGGGGCGCGGAAGTGCTCGGCCTGGCTGTTGGAGCCGTTCACGTACGTGTGCGCGCCGACGGTGATGGACCAGGCGTTGACGGCGATGTCGCGGTAGCGGGTTGTGCCCGTCGCCTTGTACTCGCGCGCCGCCCCGATCCACTTGGGCACCTGCGTGTTGGCGTGCAGCCCGTTGAGCCGGTCCTGGCCCGTGGCCAGCGGATCGAACACGGCCGCGTGGTCGAACCGCCGGGCCGTGGTCAGCCAGCGGGAGTCGCCGGTCATCTGGTACAGGTCCGTCAGCACGGCGTTCATGCCGCCGAACTCGGTGCCGAGCATGGCCTGCATCTGGCTTGAGCTGAGTCGCGACGTGCGCGCGTCCACCCACCCTGCCAGGGCCAGCAGCACGGTCCTGGCCTGCGTGTTGCCGATCAGCCGCCAGGCGTCCAGCAGCCCGGCCAGGGTCTTGTGAATGCAGTAGTACGGCACGTTGCCGTTGGTCAGGGTGCGGTTCTCCACGGCCGTGATGTCCGACTCGGGGAAGCCGGACAGGTAGCCGCTGGTGAACCCGGCGGCGCCGTTGTTCGCCTGGCATCGGGCCAGCTCGGCCACCATGTGATCGGCCTTGTCCCGGCAGGTGGTGTCGCCGAGCACGGCGTAGGCATGCGCCCACGCCGTCAGGAAATGGCCCTGCATGTGGGACCGGAACGGGAAGCTGGGCGCGTCCCAGCCGCCGTTGGCCGCCGCGCCGTTGGTGGACAGCCGGTGGTTGGCCCGGAAGACGTACAGGAGCCGGTCGACATCGACGAAGCGCAGGTAGCTGAGGGTGCGGTTCTGGTTGTCCAGCAGGCGACCGGAGGTCAGCCGGACCTGGCCGAGGTCGAACTCGTAGGCCGAGACGCCGATGTCGGATCTGGCCCAGGGGAGTGCGGCCAGCGCGGGGGATGTGCCGGCTACCTGGCCGGCGACCGAGAGCGCGGCGGTCGCGCCCGCGGCCTGAAAGAGCTGACGACGGCTCAAGGACATGCGGTGCTCCTTGGAGATGGGGGGTGGTGACCGGCCGCCGCCGGTCACGTGTTCACCGGGTCAGGCCCTCGGAGAGGTCGCCCATGGTGGTCGGCGCGGAGATGCCGCGCTCGGCGGGCTTGTTAGCGCTAACAATTCGTAGATGAGATCACCCGGGACCATGGCATGCCGGCGGACGGTGCGTCCTGTGCCGTTGCCGGGGATGAGGGGGGACATCCAGGGCTCCTTGACTAGATCGCAGATGGGCCACGAGGGTTGTTAGCGCTAACATCCTCCTGCCTGGAGCTGTGTGGCCTGCTTTGTTGAGCGCGTTGTGGCGGAGTACATCCGACGGTCCGGCCCGGCGTCAACGAGGGTCGCCCCTCGCCGACCTGGGCGTTGCCGCCGGAACGCCTTCCCGCCTGGAGTTTTGCGCCCAGGGAGATCGCGCCGCACCGCTCGTGCCTGTGAAAGTTTCACAGAAGTTGCCGGTTGGCAACAGGGTAATTTGCGACGAGGTGCGGGTTAACTTGCTGGCTCCGAGCCGTGAGGACGCGACCTGGGGTGATCACCTTCGGCTGCCCCCTGAGCACCGAACAGCCGCTCTGGTCGGGATTGCCGGTGCTCCGTGGGGTGATCGGCAGCGTACTTGATCTTAATTAAGTTTCTTCCCCGAGCGCTGTTGACGAGCCGCAGGGAGCGCTTTACCTTCCTGCAGAGACGTTAACGCGAACGAACGGCGCCCCCAGGTGGTCCCCACTCGTCCGTGATGCCCGGGTGCCAGGACGGCGAAGAACTCCCACCACACGACTGTCCGCTCGCTCCCGGTAGGCCGAGGCGACGCTCAACGGCATCTTCCGTTATCCCGCAACGATCAGGGAGCGATGGGAGCGCTCCCAGAGCAGGCAGCCCGAGCCAGGGGCCGGGATCGGCGCGTGCCGGCGGCCGACAGCCCAAGGAGGAGACGTGACGCAGGACCCGGTCGACCGACGATCGCCGAGCCGGAGAACCGTGCTGGCGACGATGGGAGCCCTGCCGGTCCTCGCAGCCACGCCGCCGGCCGTGGGGGCGTCGCGAACGGCTGCAGCCACGGCGGTCCTCGATCCGTCGGTACGGCGGCAGCACATCCGAGGCATCAGCGGCATGACCCACGACTCCGGCAAGGTCCTCGACGTCGACAACTTCTCCACCGCCGACGGCGCCGCGATCGTGCAATGGGCCGACGGCAACGGCACCAACCAGCAATGGCAACTCGTACGGGTCGGCTGACGGACGATGCCCGCCACGCGGGCGTCGTCCAGCGGACCCGACCACAACCCCGTAGGGAACGAGAGTCGAGATGGCTGATTTATCGCGCAGGCAAGTGTTGAGATTCGGCGCGGCCGGAGCCGGCGCCGCGATGTTGCCGTTGCAGTGGACGGCCGCCGCCCGGGCCGGCTCGGTGCCCCCTCCGCAGGTGAGCGCCGCCAACGATCTGGCCCTGTGGTACGACGAGAGCGCGGGCACGGACTGGCTGCGAGCGCTCCCGATCGGCAACGGCCGCCTGGGCGCCATGGTGTTCGGCAACGTCGACACCGAGCGGTTGCAGCTCAACGAGGACACCGTCTGGGCCGGGGGCCCGTACGACCAGAGCAACCCCCGGGGCGCGGCGGCGCTGGGACAGATCCGGCAACTGGTCTTCCAGAACCAGTGGAGCCAGGCCCAGACACTGATCGACCAGAACCTGCGGGGAAACCCGGTGGGCCAGCTGGCCTACCAGACCGTCGGCAATCTACGGCTCGGCCTCGGGAGCGCCGCGGGGGTCTCGGAGTACAACCGCTACCTCGATCTGACCACCGCCACCACGGTCGTGTCCTACCTGCAGAACGGCGTACGGTACCGGCGCGAGGTGTTCGCGAGCGCGCCGGACCAGGTGATCGCCATCCGCCTGACCGCCGACCGGCCCGGCTCGATCACGTTCTCCGCGACGTTCGACAGCCCGCAGCGGACGACCCGCTCCAGCCCGGACGCGACCACCGTGGCACTCGACGGCGTCTCGGGCGACATGGAAGGAGTGACCGGCTCGGTGCGGTTCCTGGCGCTGGCCCGGGCCGTCGCCGACGGCGGCAGCGTCACCAGCTCCGGCGGCACCCTGCAGGTCAGGGCCGCGAACAGCGTGACGCTGCTGGTCTCCATCGGTTCCAGCTACGTGAACTACCAGGATGTCGGCGGCGACTACCAGGGCATCGCGCGGCGCCATCTCGACGCGGCCACCGGCAGGGCCTACGACGACCTGCGCGGCCGGCACGTCACCGACTACCAGCGCCTGTTCGGGCGCGTGACGCTCGACCTCGGCCGTACCGCGGCGGCCGACCAGCCGACCGACGTCCGCATCGCCCAGCACGCGAACACCGACGACCCGCAGTTCTCGGCGCTGCTGTTCCAGTTCGGCCGCTACCTGCTGATCAGTTCCTCACGGCCCGGCACCCAGCCGGCCAACCTGCAGGGCATCTGGAACGATTCGCTGGCGCCGGCCTGGGACTCGAAATACACCGTCAACGCCAACCTGCCGATGAACTACTGGCCGGCCGACACGACGAACCTGCCGGAGTGCTACGAGCCGGTGTTCAAGATGATCGGCGAGCTGGCGGTCAGCGGCGCCCGGACGGCCCGCGTGCAGTACGGCGCCGGCGGCTGGGTGACCCACCACAACACCGACGCGTGGCGGGCCACCTCGGTCGTCGACGGCGCGTTCTGGGGCATGTGGCAGACCGGCGGCGCCTGGCTGGCCACCCTCATCTGGGACCACTACACCTTCACCGGCGACCTGGAGTTCCTCCGGCAGCACTACCCGGCCATGAAAGGCGCCGCGCAGTTCTTCCTCGAGACCCTCGTGGAGGAGCCGAACCTCCGGTATCTGGTCACGAACCCGTCGAACTCCCCGGAACTGGCCCATCACTCGGGCGTCAGCGTCTGCGCGGGCCCCACGATGGACAACCAGATCCTGCGTGACCTGTTCAACGGCTGCGCTCAGGCCGCCCAGGCGCTCGGCGTGGACGCCGACTTCCGCGCGCTGGTCCTGGCCGCCCGCGACCGGCTCCCGCCGATGACGACCGGCTCGCGCGGCAACATCCAGGAGTGGCTGTACGACTGGGTCGAGACCGAGCCCGCCCACCGGCACATCTCCCACCTGTACGGCCTGCATCCCAGCAACCAGATCACCAGACGCGGCACACCAGGGCTGTACACCGCCGCGCGGCGCACCCTCGAACTGCGCGGGGACGACGGAACCGGCTGGTCACTGGCCTGGAAGATCAACTACTGGGCGCGGATGGAGGAGGGCGCCCGGGCGCACGCGCTGCTCCGCCTCCTGGTGAGGACGGACCGGCTGGCGCCGAACATGTTCGACCTGCATCCCCCGTTCCAGATCGACGGCAACTTCGGCGCCACGGCCGGCATCGCCGAGATGTTGCTGCACAGCCACAACGGCGAGCTGCACCTGCTGCCGGCGCTGCCGCCGGCCTGGCCGAACGGCAAGGTGCTGGGGCTTCGGGGGCGCGGTGGCCACACCGTGGACATCACGTGGAGCTCCGGCGGGGCCACCGAGGTCCTCGTCAGGTTCGACCGCGACGGGACGGTCAAGGTGCGCGGCCGCATGTTCACCGGAACCTTCCAGGTGGCCGACGCCGCGACCGGCGGCACCGTCAGTGTCACCAGACCCGAGGCCGACGTCATCGCGCTGACCGGCCAAGCCGGGCGCACGTACCGCATGACCGCGTCCGGCACGCCGGCGAGCCACGTACGGATCACGAACGTCACCACCGGTCTGGTGCTGGACAGCGGGGGCACCGTCGCCTCCGGCTCGGTGGTCAAGCAGTGGAGCTACGACGGCAGTGCCAACCTGCAGTGGCAGCTGGTGGACCTGGGCGGTGGCTGGTACCGCATCGTCAACCGCGCCAACGGCATGGTGATCGACAGCTGGGGCAACTCCGCCAACGGCGCCAGTGCCCGGCAGGCGGCTTGGAGCGGCGGCGCCAACCAGCAGTGGCGCCTCAACAGCACGGGCAACGGCCGCAACCAGCTCATCAACCGGGGCACCGGCACCGCACTGGACGGCATGGGCAACAGCACCGCCGGGTCCACCGTGGCCATGTGGGCGCCGAACAACAGCACCAACAACCAGTGGACGATCACGGGCGTGTGACGGCCGCCTGACAACCTTGTCGAGCCACGCCCGGCCGTTGCGGCCGGGCGTGGCTCACCCTCCCTCGGTCTCCCCACCGGAGCCGAGGGAGGGTCGCACAGGGGGTTCGATCAGCAGGTCGAGCCGGTCCGGGGCAGCCGGCCCAGGAGCCGGGGCGACCCGTCGGTGAGGCTCACGCGGTGTTCGGGGTGTAGGTCCACTTCTGGTTGGCGCCGCCCCAGCAGCTGTACAGCTGCAGCCCCGTACCGTTGCCGGTGCCGCCGCCGACGGCGTCGAGGCACAGCCCGGACTGTACGCCCACGATCGTGCCGTCGGAGTTGACGCGCCACTTCTGGTTGTCGCCACCCCAGCAGGAGTAGATCTGGATCTTGGCGCCGTTGCCTGTGCCCCCGGCGTCCAGGCACTTGTCGCCGTACTTCAACTCACCGGCCGAGGTCTGCGTCCACCGCTGGTTGCTCTGACCGTTGCAGTCCCACAGGTGCACCGCGGTGCCGTCGGTGGTGCTGGCGTTGGGCACGTCCACGCAGCGGCCGGAGGCCGTGCTCTTGATCTCTCCGGCGCCGCCCGGGCCGGGCGTCGGCGTCGTGCTGCCGCCGTTGAGCGCGTTGAGCACTGAGGTGTAGGCGGGCTTCTTGTTGCCGTTGCCGTCGAAGAGCAGCGGGGCGGCGCCGGCGCCGAGCCAGGAGTCGCTGTCGCGAACCCCCCAGACCGTGATGCCGGTACAACGCGGCACCGCCAGGCAGTCGTTGACGACGTTGGCGTACGTGGTGGCCGAGCCGCCCTGGATGTCCAGCTCGGTGATCTGCACGTCGACCCCCAGCGCGGCGAAGCTCTGGATGGTCGTGCGGTAGTTGCTGTTGTAGGGGCTGTTGCTGTTGAAGTGCGACTGCAGGCCGACGCAGTCGATCGGCACGCCGCGGGCCTTGAAGTCCCTGACCATGTTGTAGACGCCCTGCGTCTTGGCCCAGCTCCAGTTGTCGATGTTGTAGTCGTTGTAGCACAGCTTGGCGGCCGGGTCGGCGGCGTCCGCGGTGCGGAAGGCCACCTCGATCCAGTCGTTGCCGGTGCGCTGGAGGTTGGAGTCACGGCGGCCGCCGGAGTTGCCGTCGGCGAAGGCCTCGTTGACCACGTCCCAGGCGTAGATCTTGCCCTTGTAGTGGCCCATGACGCCGTTGATGTGGTTGATCATCGCCTGGCGCAGCGAGCTGCCCTCCATCGACCGCATCCAGTTCGGCTGCTGGTTGTGCCAGGCCAGGGTGTGCCCGCGCACCCGCTTGCCGTTCTGCACGGCCCAGTTGTAGACCCGGTCCCCGGCGGAGAAGTTGAACTGCCCCGGGTTGGGCTCGGTGGCGTCGATCTTCATCTCGTTCTCGGCCGTCACCATGTTGAACTCGCGATTGGCGATCGTCGTGTAGGCGGAGTCGCCGAGCCTGCCCGAGGCGATGGCGGTGCCGAAGTAGCGGCCGCTCTGCGCGGCGGCCGCGCCGAGTGTGCTCTCCGCGGCATCGGCCGGGATCGCCGTCGCCAGTGCCGTGATCAGGCCGAGCGCGCCGAGCGCACCGGCGACCATCGCCCGGCGGCGCGCGCCGAGCGGCCGCCCGGCGGTAGGTGGGGACATGGCGTTGAGACGCATGCTTGAGCCTCCGTATGCGAATCATGGGGAAAGGATCGTGCGGGACACACCCGCGGGACCGATGCCGCGTCCCGGTGGGACGCACACCACAGGCGTCGGGACGGCAGTCCCCTGCTGAGCACCACCGAGCCGGTAAGGGAGATCACCTCGGGCACTCAGTGTGGGAATCTCGCCGAAAGTTGTCAAGGATTCAGTGAAAACTTTCGGCGCCGCATGTTGCTATCTGCGCCGGTTGTCCTGGCTGGATATGCGACCTGTGCCGTTGAAAGTTTCGGCCGGGGCCGCCGGTTGGCGTGCAGATGAAAGTTTCACGGCGACGCTCTCGCTGATCGACTGCGGTCGGACTCGATAGTCCGAGGTGAGCACACCCGGCCGATGTCTCCTCCGGTCGCCGCAATCTACGGCGCTCTTGACAGTACCTTTCTGCCTCGTGTTTGCTCCGTCCCGCCACCACCTCCACCGGCCCGAGGGAGCTCGACCAGGCCAGCGGTTTGTTAGCGCTAACAGCGGAGAGGCGAACCAATGATGCGAAGCGAACCCCCTACGCGAAGGTACGCGAGCATCGGAGCCGCACTGACGGCTCTGATCACGGCGGTGGCCACTGCCCTGACCATGTTCCTCACGGCCGCGCCCGGAGCGTCGGCGGCGGTCCTGACCGAAGTGACGAGCTTCGGCGCCAACCCCGGCGGGCTGCGGATGTACCTCTACGTCCCGGACGCGGTGGCACCCCGCCCGGGAGTCCTGGTGGCGATGCACGGCTGCAACGGCTGGGCCCCGGGCTTCCACCAGGGCACCGAGTTCGCCTCGCTGGCCGACCGGCACGGCTTCATCGTCATCTACCCGCAGGCGAACAAGAGCGCCAACGGCCTGTCGAACTGCTTCGACGTGTGGTCGAACGAGGCCCTGCGCCACGGTGGCGGCAGTGACCCGGTGTCGATCGTCTCCATGACGGCCTACGTGCTGCAACGCTACAACGGCGACCCGGAGCGGGTGTTCGCCACCGGCTTCTCCTCCGGCGCCATGGAGACCAACAACCTGCTCGCCACGTACCCGGACGTGTTCAAGGCCGGCGCGCCGTTCGCGGGAGTTCCCTACGGTTGCCTCGGCCCCGCCGGGTGCGGCGACAAGACGCCGCAGCAGTGGGGTGACCTGGTCAGGAACGCCTACCCCGGCTACACCGGGCCCCGCCCGCGCGTGATGGCCTGGCACGGCACCGCCGACTCCGTGCTGCCCTACACGATGCTGCAGGAGGAGGTCGACCAGTGGACCAACGTGCACGGGCTGGGCCAGACCCCGACCTCCACCGACAGCCCGCAGTCCGGGTGGACCCGGCGGGTCTTCGGCTCCGGGCAGGTCGAGGCGTACACCATCACCGGAGCCGGCCACGACCTGCCGCGACCGGGGATGGCCGCGCACGCCATCCGCTTCTTCGGCCTGGACGGCGGCTCGCCCACCACGACGCCGACGCCACCACCCGGCGGGCAGATCAAGGGAGTCGGCTCCGGGCGCTGCCTGGACGTGCCCGGCGCCGCCACCGCCGACGGCACCGCGGTGCAGTTGTGGGACTGCAACGGGCGCGGCAACCAGCAGTGGGCCGCCACCTCGGCCGATGAGCTCAGGGTCTACGGCAACAAGTGCCTCGACGCGGCCGGCACCGGCAACGGCGCCGGCATCCAGATCTACTCCTGCCACGGCGGCGCCAACCAGAAATGGCGCCTGAACGCCGACGGCACCATCACCGGCGGGCAGTCCGGCCTGTGCCTGGACGCCGTGGGCCAGGGCACCGCCAACGGCACCCGGCTCCAGCTCTACTCCTGCCACGGCGGCGCCAACCAGCGCTGGACCCGCACCTGACACACCGCGCCCGCACCCCATGCCCGCCCGACTCCGGAAGGTGACCATGAAAGTCGCATCCCCCCTCCCGTTCGGCGTCATGGCGAGGCTGGGCGTCATGGCACGGCGCGGTGTCCTGGCGATCGTGGCGCTGCTCTGCGCCGTGACGATGATTCCGGGCACGGCCAGGGCGGACAACCCGATCGTCCAGACCATCTACACCGCCGACCCCGCTCCACTGGTGCACGACGGCCGGGTCTACCTCTACACGGGACACGACGAGGACGGCTCGACGTACTTCACCATGAAGGAGTGGCGGGTCTGGTCGTCCGCCGACATGGTGAACTGGACCGACCACGGCTCGCCGATGAGCGTGGCCACCTTCAGCTGGGCGAGCGCGGACGCGTGGGCGGGCCAGGCCGTCTACCGGAACGGCAAGTTCTACTGGTACGTCCCGGTGAAGGACCGGGCGAGCGGCCAGATGGCCATCGGCGTCGGGGTCTCCAACAGCCCCACCGGGCCCTTCACGGACGCCATCGGCCGCCCGCTCGTCAGGAACGGCGAGATCGACCCCACGGTCTTCATCGACGACAACGGGCAGGCCTACCTGTACTGGGGCAACCCCAACCTCTGGTACGTCAGGCTCAACGCCGACATGATCTCGTACTCCGGCAGCCCCAGCCAGATCCCGCTCACCACCGCGGGCTTCGGCACCCGCACCGGCGACACCAGCCGGCCGACGCTGTACGAGGAGGGTCCCTGGGTCTACAAGCGCAACGGCCTCTACTACAACGTCTTCGCCGCGAAATGCTGCTCGGAGTTCATCGGCTATTCGACGGCCCCCGGCCCCACCGGCCCGTGGACCTACCGCGGGACGGTCATGCCCACGCAGGGCAGCAGCTTCACCAACCACCCCGGCGTCATCGACTTCAACGGCGGATCGTACTTCTTCTACCACAACGGCGCCCTGCCGGGCGGGGGCGGCTTCACCCGCTCGGTGGCCGTGGAGAAGTTCACCTACAACGCCGACGGCACCATCCCCACGATCAACATGACCACGACCGGAGCGCCCCAGGTGGGCACGTTGAACCCCTACGTCCGCCAGGAGGCCGAGACGATCGCCTGGGAGTCCGGCGTGGAGACCGAACCCGCCGGCGAGGGCGGCATGAACGTCGGGTGGATCGAGAACGGCGACCACATCAAGGTCAAGGGCGTCGCCTTCGGCTCCGGCGCGACGTCCTTCAGCGCGCGGGTGGCCTCGGCGACCAGCGGTGGCCGGATCGAGCTCCGCCTGGACGGCGTCAACGGCACGCTGGCGGGGACGTGCACCGTGCCGGGCACCGGCGGCTGGCAGACGTGGACGACGGTCACCTGCCCGGTGAACGGCGCGACGGGCACCCATGACCTGTACTTCAGGTACACCGGCGGCAGCGGCAACCTGTTCAACGTGAACTGGTGGCAGTTCACCGGCGGCACCGGCACCGGCGGGAATCTGCTGACCAACGGCGACATGGAGAGCGGCACCACGGCCTGGGGCACGTCCGGCGGTACGCTGGCGTCCGTCTCCGACCCGGTGCACGGAGGCGCGCGGGCGCTGTCCATCGCCGGGCGCACGGCGTCATGGAACGGCATCACCCAGGACGTGACCGCCAAGCTCACCAACGGCAAGAGCTACACCACGAGCGTCTGGGTGCGGTCGCAGAGCGGCACGCCCAGCGCGAAGGCGACCCTGGCGGTCACCGCCGGCGGTACGACGAGCTACCTCCAGCTCACGCCGGCGACGCCGGTGAGCTCCGGCGGCTGGACCCGGCTCACCGGCACGGCGACGGTGTCGTGGAGCGGGACGCTTACCGGCGCCACCTTCTACGTCGAGACGGCGGCGGGCACCGACGGCTTCTCCATCGACGACGCTTCGTTCCAGTAGCCCGAGCCGGCTGTCTCGCACGCGCCACTCCGGCACGACCACCCGCGCCGCTCCCGCCGGAAAAGGGAGCAGCGCATGATCTGTCAATCCAGACGCATCGGAATCCGCACCATGATCGGAGTTACGTGATGTCCAGGCACCGCTCCATTTTCGGAGCGATCGCGGTCGCGGCACTTCTCGTACTGGCCACGAGTCGTGTGGCGATGAGCAGCGACGTCGGCGGCGCGGCGGCGCCCGCCGGCGCCCTCGCGACGACCGCCGGATGCGGCAAGACCCCGACGCTGAGGAGCGGCACGCAGTCGATCCAGACCAGCGGCAAGAACCGCTCCTTCATCCTCCGGCTGCCCGACAACTACCAGAACAACACCCCCTACCGGTTGATCTTCGGCTTCCACTGGCGGGGCGGCACCGCGAACGACGTCGACTCCGGCGGAACCAGCGGGTACCCCTGGTCCTTCTACGGGCTCAGGCAGCTGTCGAACAACGGC
Organism: Nonomuraea sp. NPDC049709; assembly: GCF_040674815.1. NCBI lineage: Bacteria > Bacillati > Actinomycetota > Actinomycetes > Streptosporangiales > Streptosporangiaceae > Nonomuraea > Nonomuraea sp. NPDC049709. Next base: position 129,895 of record NZ_JBFANM010000028.1, on the reverse strand, counting down.
GCGATCTTCGTCGCTCCCCAGGGCTTCAACAACGGCTGGGCGAACGCCAACGGCGAGGACGTCACCTTCGTCGACGACATGATCCGGCTCATCGAGGCGGATCTCTGCGTCGACACCTCGCAGCGCTTCGCCACCGGCTTCAGCTACGGCGGCGGGATGAGCTTCTCGCTCGCGTGCTCGCGGGCGACGGTCTTCCGCGCGGTCGCGGTCTTCTCCGGCGCGCAGCTCAGCGGGTGCAGCGGCGGGACTCAGCCCGTCGCGTACATGGGCCTGCACGGCATCGGGGACACGGTGCTCAACATCTCGCAGGGACGGTCGCTGCGTGACAGGTTCGTCCGCAACAACGGCTGCACCGCGCAGAACCCTCCCGAGCCGAGTTCGGGGAGCCGGAGCCACATCGTCACCACCTACTCGGGGTGCCGGGCCGGCTATCCGGTCGTCTGGGCCGCGTTCGACAACGGTCACATGCCCGGTCCGGTGGACGGGACGTACGCCGAGAGCGGCGTCACGACCTGGACCAAGGCAGAGGTGTGGAAGTTCTTCTCCCAGTTCGCAAGCTCCCCGTCGCCGAGTCCGACGCCCACTCCCACCCCGGGAACCGGTGCGTGCACGGCCACGATGGAGACCGTGAACTCCTGGTCCGGCGGCTTCCAGTCCACTGTCACGGTCCGCGCCGGCGACAGCGCCGTCAACGGCTGGACGGTCGGCTGGACGTGGCCGGGCGGGCAGACGATCAGCAGTCTGTGGAACGGCGTACGGTCCGGCTCCGGAGCCGGCGTGACCGTCCGCAACGAGGCCTACAACGGCTCCATCGCGGCCGGCGGCAGCACCACGTTCGGCTTCACTGCCAACGGCGCCGCGGCCACGCCTGCCCTTTCCTGCGCCGTCTCCTGATCCGGTGAAGCGAGATCGTGCGCGCGTGAGCACTGCCGCCGCGAGACGTCATACGAGTTACGTGTGCCGCGGGGGCTGGGGACATCGTCGTGGAGCCCGCGGGCCGGGATCGACACCCGGCACCGCCAACGGGAACCAACCCGCAACCTCGAGCCTGACCCGGTCGCGGTCGTATGAGGAGGAGTCAGATGCGTAAGGTCATTCGATGGATGCTGGCGGTGTTACTGGCCGCCGGTTCCCTGGTCGCGACCGGCGGTGCGTCGTCGCCGGCCGTCGCGCTGGAGAACGGGCTCGCCCGCACGCCGCAGATGGGGTGGAACGACTGGAACACCTTCTTCTGTAACGTGAACGAGAGCCTCATCCGGCAGACGGCGGACGCCATGGTCTCCAGCGGCATGGCGGCGGCGGGCTACACGTACGTCAACATCGACGACTGCTGGTCCACCATGAGCCGCAACGCCAGCGGGGACCTGGTGGCGGACCCGCAGAAGTTCCCCAGCGGCATCAAGGCCCTGGCGGACTACGTCCATGCCAGAGGGCTGAAGCTCGGCATCTACTCCTCGGCGGGGACCACCACGTGCGCCGGGTATCCGGCCAGCCTGGGCTACGAGCAGCGCGACGCGGCCCTGTGGGCGTCCTGGGGGATCGACTATCTGAAGTACGACAACTGCGGCGATCATCAGGGCAGGAGCGGGCAGCAGCGTTACACCGCCATGCGTGACGCGCTGGCCGCCACCGGGCGCCCGATCGTGTACAGCCTGTGCAACTGGGGCCAGGAGAGCGTGTGGACCTGGGGGATGCCGGTGGGCAACTCCTGGCGCACGACGGGCGACATCGCGGCGAACTGGAACTCCATCATGGGCATCCTGGACCAGCAGGTCGGGCTCGAAGCGTACTCGGGGCCGGGAGGCTGGAACGACCCCGACATGCTGGAGGTGGGCGTCGGCGCGCTGACCGCGACCGAGGGACGGGCGCACTTCAGCCTGTGGTCGCTGCTGAACGCTCCGCTCATCGCGGGCAACGACATCCGGTCGATGAGCGCCGAGACCCGGTCCATCCTGACGAACACCGAGGTCATCGCGGTCAACCAGGACTGGGGCGGCAGGCAGGGCCACAAGATCAGTGACAACGGAAACCTGGAGGTGTGGCGCAAGCCGATGTCCAACGGCTCGGTCGCGGTCGTCCTGCTCAACCGCGGCACCTCGGCCTCGACGGTCTCCACCACCGCCTCGGCCCTGGGCCTGGGCGCGGTGTCCTCCTACTCGGTGCGCGACCTGTGGGCGCACACGACGTCCTCCTCGTCCGGGACGATCAGCGCGTCGGTGCCCGGGCACGGTGCGGCCATGTACATCGTCACCGGCGGAGGTATCACGCCGACTCCCACGGGAGCGGTCAAGGGGGTCGGCTCGGGCCGGTGCCTGGACGTCACCGGCGCCTCGCAGGCCAACGGTGCGCAGGCGCAGATCTGGGACTGCAACGGCCAGGCCAACCAGCAGTGGACGTCCACCGCGAGCGGTGAGCTGCGGGTCTACGGGAACAAGTGCCTGGACGTCTACGACGGCGGCACCGCCGACGGCAGCCAGGTGATCATCTGGGACTGTAACGGGCAGTCCAACCAGCAGTGGCGCCTCAACACCGACGGCACCATCACCGCCGTCGGCGCCGGCAAGTGCCTGGACGTGCCGAACAACGCCACCGCCAACGGCACCAAGCTGATCGTCTGGTCCTGCAACGGCGGCGCCAACCAGCGTTGGACCCGCACCTGAGGGTCGTCACGAGACCCACCTTCGCCGGCGGCGGTCCTCCGCCCCGGCGAAGGTGCCCCGCCCACCCGACCGGGGGGCCGCAGGCCGGGGGCCGCGGTCGGGCCGGTCGCGGGTTCCGGGGTCAGGGGGTGGACCGGTGCTGTGGTGCGGCGCTGTGATCGGCCACCGCCAGCAGTCGCCGCCCGGCGTGCTCGGGCCGGACGTTGGGGGTGCCGGCCGTCATGGCGCCGTCCGGCCGGCGGGTGGACGAGGTGAGCGCGTCCTCGTCGATCGTGATGCCCAGGCCCGCGGAGTTCCCGAGGATGAACGCGCCATCCTCGACGGTCAGGTCGACGGACACGCCGAGTGGTGGCCGCAGGTCCTGCAGTTCGCTGATCATGTGGTTCGGTACGGAGGTCGCGGCGTGCAGGAGCCCGATCGGGGTGGTGCCGATCGGGCTGACCGGCAGGTCGTGGGCGTGCGCCAGAGCGGACACCCGCAGGAAATGGGTGATCCCCCAGACGGCCGCCATCTGGACGATGTCGACGGCCCCGGCGGCCAGCAGCGGCCGATACTGTTCGAGCCCGGTGAGGTTCTCACCCGTGGCGACCGAGGCGCGGACCCCGCGGCTGACGACGGCCAAGCCTTCGGCGTCCCATCGCCGGACCGGCTCCTCGATCCAGATCAGGTCCAGGGTGCGTTCGAGCTCGCAGACGTGCCGGACCGCCTGCTTGCGGGTCCAGGCCTCGTTCACGTCGAGTATCAGGCCCGGCCGCGATCCGTGCGCGGCCTCGGTCAGGACCTCTCGTATCAGCGTCAGGCGGTGCCGGTCGCGTTCGATGTCGAGGCCGCCCTTGAGCTTGGCCGCCCGTAGCCCGTGCCCGGCGTAGACCTGGTAGAGGGAGACGAGTTCCTCGTCGGTCAGGCCGATGTCCAGTCCGGAGGCGTAGGCGGGGACCCGCCTGTCGCGACCGCCCAGCAGGCGCCACAGCGGTTCGCCGGCTGCCTGCGCCTTGATGTCCCACAGGGCGGTGTCGAGTGCGCCGATGGTCCCGAACACGGCGCCCGCGTGGCCGGCCTTGAAGGTCTGCCGCAACATGCGGTCGTAGAGCGCCGTGACGCCGCGCGGATCCTCGCCTTCGATGGCGGCGAAAATGGTGTCGAGGTGCGTGTGCGGCCCGAGGCCGACGCCGGTGATCCCCTCGTCGGTGTGAACCATGATGATCGGGACCGGCACGTTGCCGTCGGCGTAGACGCCGTTGGCATCACCGACGGGCCGGCCCCATTCATGCACCGTCGTCAACGTGCGATACCCCGAGATCCGCATGTCAGCCCTTCGTGGAGCCGGCGGTGACACCGTCGGCGATCTGACGCTGAAGGAAGAGATAGAGCAACAGGACGGGTATCGCGGCGATCAGAACTCCTGAGGCGAACTGGGGGATGTTGTCCGAGTATTGTCCGCGCAGCGAGGTGACCCCGACCATGAGGGTGCGATGCTCCGGCGACGGCATCATCAGCAGGGCGATGAGCACGTCGTTCCAGCAGAACAGGGCATCGAGGATGCCGACCGACAGCAGGGCCGGAGCGCCGAGCGGGATCATGATCCGCCGGTAGACGCCGTAGGTGGTGTTCCCGTCGATGCGGGCCGCGTGGACGATCTCCACGGGGATGGTCCGGTAGTGGCTCGTCATCAGGAAGATGGTGAACGGGAGGAACTGCGCGACGTAGGCCAGGATCAGTCCCGGGTAGGTGTCGATGAGGCCGCTGTCCGCCATGATCCGGGCCAACGGCACCATGATCACCTGGAACGGGATGAACAGCGCCGCCAGACAGCCCAGGAACAGCGCGGTGGAGCCGCGGAACCGCAGCTGACTCAGCGCGAAGCCGGCCATCGACCCGAAGAGCAGCAGCAGGACCACCGAGACCGTCACCACGATGAGCGAGTTGGCGAAGTAGCGCGCCATGCCGACGCTGTTCCACGCCGCGGCGATGTTCTCCAGGTGCAGGGAGGTCGTGGGGGAGAAGCGGTCGAGGATGTACTCCCGCCGGGTCTTCATGGCGACGTTGCTGGTGAACACGAGGGGATAGACGGTCGCCAGCGCGAGGAGTGCCATCGGGACGGCGACCATCCACCGGCCCAGGCGCTTGGTAGGCATCAGTCTTCCCTCCCCGCGCGGCGGAGCACGCTCACCTGGAGGATCCCGACCACGAGCATGATGAGGAACAGCACCGTCGACGCGGCCGAGGCGAGTGCCGGGCGGTTCATCCGTCCCTGCTGGATCCAGACGTAGAACTCCGGCAGGTACGTCGAACCTTCCGGGCCGCCGCTGGTCATGACGTACAGCAGGCCGAACATGGACGTCAGCATTCCGATCATGGTCGTGACGAAGACGAACTGGATGGTGCGGGACAGACCCGGGATGATGACATGCCAGATGATCCGGGGCAGCGACGCGCCGTCGATCCGGGCGGCGTCCAGGAGCGCGGCGTCCAGGGTGGAGAATCCGGCGAGGAACACCACCAGGGCCATCCCGAACGTCGCCCAGACGTGCACGCCGATGACCGTGAACATGGCGACGCCCGGGTCGCCGAGCCAGTCGATGGGGCCGAGGCCGATCGCTCCCAGGGCGGCGTTCAACGGGCCGTCGAAGCCGAGCATCAGGTTGAAGATCGCACCGACGATCACCGGTGAGAGCACGGCCGGGAAGAAGTAGACGCCGCGGAAGACCCGGTGCCCGGGCACCCGCAGGTAGATGAACGTCGCCAGCAGGCCGGGGATCGCCACCGCAACGGGAAGCAGGACCACCAGCAGCCCGACGTTGCGCAGTGCGATGCGGAACAACGGATCGTCGAGCAGTTGCACGTAGTTGTCGAAGCCGACAGAGGTCCCGTTACGCTCGCCGTCGCCGGTGAAGGAGAAGTTGACGCCCAGCAGCAGCGGCCACAACCGCAGCGCCACGATGATCAGTACGGCCGGAGCCACCAGGACGAAGGGCGCGAGACGCTCGGCCCGCGCCCCGCGGGGCGTCTTTCCGGTGCTGCTGTGGCGTCCCGGTCGCTCGAACCTCGCTCCGGGGGTCCGCTCCGCCGCGGCCGAGCGGACCCCCGGTGACGAACCTCCCATCGGCACGCGATCAGCTCGCCTTGTCCGAAGCGGCCAGTTGCTTCACCGCTTCGTCGACGTTCACCGACCCGCTCAGGAGCTGCTGGGACAGCCTGCCCATCAGGTCCAGGGTCTTGGAGGACAACGCGACATGCAGTGCGGGCTTGCCGTCCTTGATCTGGGGCACGATCGCGGCCACGGCGGGAGCGCCCTGCGACACGTCGATCGTGGTGTCGGAGGTGATCGCGCCCGCGCCGGTGTAGAAGGCGGTCAGTGCGCCGGTCGAGGTCAGCGACCGCACCAGGTCGGCGGCCAGTTGGGGGTCCTTGGTCGTCTTGGCGACCCCGTAACCGATGCCTCCGTCGTAGGGGAGGACGGGCGTGGCCCCGCTGGTGACCGCCGGCGCGGTCATGACGCCGACCTGGTCGGCGCCCAGGAATTCGCCGAAGTCCTTCCAGTGCCCGATATCCGACATCAGCCCGATGATGTTGGCGGCCTTACCGGTGTTGAAGACCGCGAACGCGTCGTTGAAGAGCGCGGTGGAGTTGGCGCCGTCGTTGTTCAGGCCGTCGTCGTTGACCTTCTTCCACAGGCTGAAGATCTCCTTCACATGGGGAGAGGTCCAGTCGCGTTTTCCGGCGATCCAGTCGTCGTACTCCTTGGGCGTCAGGATGCCCGGCCCGAGGCCCGACATGAAGAACTGGATCCCGAAGCCTTCCTTGTTGCCGAGGGCGAAGCACTTGGCGCCGGCCGCCTTCTTGATGGCGGCGCAGCCGCTGACGAACTCGTCCCACGTCTTTGGCGGATTCGCCGGATCCAGCCCCGCCTTCTGATAGATCGACTTGTTGTAGTAGATCGGATGGCCCTGCAAGGTCACCGGGGCGGCATAGATCGTGCCGTCCTTGCTGAAGGCGTCCCAGCCCGCCAGTCGCTGCTTGTCCTCGGCCACGTACTGGTCCAGCGGCAGGAGCCCGTCGACCCGGTCGCGGATCTGCCCGCCGCCGTTGAACAGCATGACGTCGGGGCCCTTGCCCGACTGGGCGGCCGCGCCCAGCAGGGTGTAGTACTGATCGAACGGCTGGGCCACGAACTCGACGGTGACATCGGGATGCTTCGCGGCGAAGTCGGCCTTCGCCTTCTCGATGTAGGCGGTCACGCCCGGTTCACCGGATTTCCAGTCCCACACCACGATCTTGCTCTTGGACTCCGCGGGGGAGGACTGCGTCGGTGCGGCGCTTCCGCAGCCGGTAACGGCCAGCCCCGTGGCAAGGACGACTGACCAGAGTGTTCGCTGCTTCATAGCTCTTCACTCTCCAGAGCGCGGCCGGCGTTCCCGGCCGTCGTCCCGGAAACATAATTCGTATGACGTATGCTGTCAATACGGATGACATATACTGACGCGATGGGCGCTGACCTAGCAGGTCACCGGAGGAAGATATGACGGCATCGCAGGAATCGCCCGGCAGCGTCCCCGTGCCGCCCGCATGGGTCCGACGACCGGCCAGCCTGGGCAAGGCGGTGACAGCGGAGCTCGTGGAGCGCATCGTCCGCGGCGTGCACCCGCCCGGCACACCCCTTCCCCCCGAGCCTGTGCTGTGCGAGACCTTCTCGGTGAGCCGGACCGTCGTCCGTGAGGCCGTGAAGATCCTCCAGGAGAAGGGGCTCGTGCAGGTCCGACAGGGTGCGGGCACCATGGTGACCCCGCCCACGATGTGGGACATGCTCGACGAGCTCGTCCTGGCGGCGACCATCGACATGGACGAGAGTCTGGGGATCCTCGACGACCTCGTCGTCACCCGCCGCCTGCTCGAGTCCGACATGGCCTACCTCGCCGCCCGGGTGGCGGACGAGGACACCATCGAGCGGCTGCGCACGCTGGTGGACCGGATGGACGAGCTCGTGGACGACCACGTCACCTACGCCGACCACGACCGCGCCTTCCACGACACGATCATGCAGGCGTCCGGAAACCGCATCGCCCGCGGCGTGGTGCGCGCGCTGGAGAGCCAGGTGATCAACACCGCCCGATACCTGGGCAAGCCCGAACGTGCCCTGTGCGTGGCGTCCAACCAGGGCCATCGCCGCATCTACGAACGCATCGCCGCCCACGACTCCGATGGTGCCGCCGAAGCGATGTTCACCCACATCACCGAGGCCTGGCTCGTCCGGCGCAGCGCATCCAGCGCCCCCGTGCGCCTGCAGCGTTAGCGCGCCGTCGCGCTCTCGCCCGGCGCGAGCCCCGGCCGTCCCGGCCTTGCGTCCCGCTCATCGCCGCCTCCACCGCCGGGGAGCACCGCTTCCCCGGCGCGATCGCCCGCCTGCGCAGCGCCGGCCAGCGGATGCGGATCTTCGGCGCGCGGGTGCCGCCGAAGTCGGCCCGTGCCCGAGCGGCCGTCGTGTGCCGGACCTCCACGCCCTGCTCACCGCCTCCAGGTCGGGCAGCTGCTCGGAGAAGCAGAGGTAGCCCCGCCGGCCGGTGGACGACGACGTGCGGCCGTTCGGCTGCGGGGTTGGTGCCGTCGGCCACGACGAGAGGCGGGCGTGATGACCAGGCCCGGCACATGGCGCGGTACGCGGTGCGAACGATCTGGCGCCCACCGATGGGACGGTCACGATCGGAGCGGCTCGATGTTCAGGGCGCCGGAGCGGAAGGCCGCCACGTCCACCTGGGCGCCGTGGAAGCCCGCGTCACGTACGGCCGGCGCCAGACCCGGCAGATCGGCGGCCCGGGGCACCAGGCCGGCGTCCAGCTCCACCCGGACCCGGTCGCCGAGATCGCGGACCCGCAGGTCGGTGACCGGCAGGCCGGCCCGGACCAGCAGGTCGCGCACCACCCGCTCGGCCGCCTCGATCCGGTGCAGCCGGGCCGGCGTCACCTCCACGCCGTAGGCCACCCGGCTGGCCAGGCACGGCGCGGCCGGCTTGTCCCAGGTGACCAGGCCCCACGCCTTGCTGGTCCGCCGTACCTCGGCCTTGGTGAGACCGGCGTCCCGCAGCGGTGCGAGCACCCCGCGCTCGTCGGCGGCCCTGATCCCCGGCCGGAACGGGTCCACCGCGTCGTCGGCGTTGGTGCCGGTGGCGGTGTTTGCGAAGCCGTGCTCCGCCGCCACCCGGGTGATCACGTCCAGCACCTCCGACTTGCAGAAGTAGCAGCGGTCACGCCCGTTGGCCCGGTAGCCGGGATTGGCCGCCTCGGCGGTATGGGGCAGTAGGTGCCGTACGCCGAGAGAGGCGGCGAACCGCCGGGCCACATCGAGCTCCTCGGCCGCCAGGCTGTCGGACACCGCCGTCACGGCCAGCACCCGGCCGGTCCCGAGCGCCCGGACCGCCGCCGCCAGCACCAGCGCGGAGTCGGCCCCGCCGGAGAAGGCGACGGCGAGCGAGGACAGGCCCGCCAGCCGGTCGAGCAGCACCATGACCTTGTCGTCAGTGGTCAATTCGGTGGTCAATCTGGACTCTCCACTGCCGGGGGTCGCTGCTGTGCCAGGCGCAGGGCCCTGGCCGCCGTCTCGCGCAGGGACAGGCCGAGGGCGGCCGAGGCGGCGGCCACATCGTCGTGCTCCGGCTTCGCGGAGTGGGGTCCGTGCTTGACGCGTACGCGATGACCTTCCAGCTCCACCTCAGTGGTGTGCCGGCGCAGAGCCGTACGCTCGACCGCGACCTCGCGCACGCCGAGTGCGCCGGTCTCGGCGAAGACCAGCTCGCGCAGGACCGGTACGGCGGGGCGGCGGCACAGCACGTGCAACACGTACGCCGGCCGGCCCTTCTTCATGGTCGCCGCGGTCGCCCAGGCGTCCAGAGCACCCGCGTCCAGGGCCCGGGCGATCGTGTGGCCGAGCACCTCGCCCGTGATGTCGTCCAGGTTGGTCTCCAGCACGACCAGCGGCTCGAGACCGGCGTCGCGGGCGGGCTCGGCCAGGGTGACCGCGACGACGTTCGGGCGGTCGGACAGCTTCCTGCTGCCCGCGCCGTAGCCGGTCGCCACGGGGGTCATCGCCGGCGGCGGGTCGTACCGCACCCGCATGGCCCGCAGCAGCGCCGCCCCCGTGGGCGTCACGGTCTCGCCGCCCAGGTCGCTTCCGGTGACCAGGGCTCCTTCGAGCAGGGCGATGGTCGCGGGGGCCGGGACGGGCAGCACGCCGTGCCGGGTGCTCACCGTGCCGGTGCCGAGGGGGACCGGGGCACAGTGCACCGCCGTCACGCCGAGCAGGTGCAGCGCGGCGGCCACGCCGACGATGTCCACGAGCGCGTCGTGGCCGCCCAGCTCGTGCAGGTGCACCTGGGCGGGGTCGCTCCCGTGGATCCGGCCCTCCGCCTCGCCGATCGCCCGCAGCGCGGCGGTGGCGAGGGAGGCGACCGGTTCCGGCCGGGCGGCCCCGGCCATGGAGATCAGCTCGGCGGCCCGTCGCTCGGTCGCCGTGTCGGTGACCACGACGCGTACCCGGGTCGCCGCCAGCCCGTGGGTGAGCACCCGCGCGGCCGTCAGCTCCCACCCGGTGAGACCGGTCGACGCCACGGCCGCCCGGATCCCGTCCAGCGGCGCGCCCACGTCGATCAGTGCCGCCAGCAGCATGTCCCCGGCCAGCCCCGTGAACGGGTTGAGCCGGCAGATCACCGCCGTCCTCCCGGCCGCGCGACCTGCGTACCCGCCGGGGTGGTGCGGCGGGTGGTGGCATGGGCGAGGCGATGCGCGGCCATGGCGGCACCGAAGCCGGAGTCGATGTTGACCACGGTGAGGCCGGCCGCGCACGAGGACAACATCGCCAGCAGGGCGGTGACGCCCTCCAGAGCCGCGCCGTACCCGACGGAGGTGGGTACGGCGATCACCGGCGCCGCCACGAGGCCGCCGACGGCGCTGGCCAGCGCGCCCTCCATGCCCGCCACCACGATCACCGCGTCGGCCGCGCGCAGCCGGCCGGTCTCGGCGAGCAGCCGGTGGATGCCCGCCACGCCCACGTCGCGCACGACGGTGACGGCCAGCCCCAGCGCCCGGGCCACGGCCGCCGCCTCGGCCGCCACCGGCCCGTCGGACGTGCCCGCCGTGACCACCACGACCTCGAAGGACCCGGTCCGCGCCGGCCGCCACACCAGCAGTCGCGCCGCGGGTTCGTAGGCTCCTCCCGGCACGGCCGCCAGGACCGCCTCGGCGGCGGCGCTCTCGACCCGCGTGGCCAGCACCGGGCCGGTGTTGCCGGCGAGCAGGGCGGACACGATCGCGACGATCTCTTCGGCGGTCTTGCCCGGCCCGTAGACGACTTCGGGTGCCCCCTGGCGGGCCTGCCGGTCCAGGTCGACCCGGGCGAACCCCAGGTCCGCCACCCGTTCGCTCATGCCGGGCCGCCGGCCAGGTAGGGGATGGTCTGCGGACCCTCCGGCAGCACGCACACGCGGGCGCCCGGGCCGGCGGCGGCCAGCGCCTCGGCCACCGTGGCGGTGATGTCGCCGGTCCGTTCGAGGTGGGCGGCCGCCAGGTCGGCGTCGCTGAGGTAGGAGGTGTGCACGACCACCCGCGCGCCCGCCTGGATACGCGCCTGGATCTGCACCTGCCACTGGTCGGGGACGGTCACCGGCCGGGCGGCGATCGCGTCGAGCAGCGCCTGCGGGGAGGGCTCCGAGGCCAGCACCTCGCGGTAGGAGCCGTGGTCGGGGAAGCCGTCGCGGCACTCGGCCGCGCAGACGATCACGCCGCCCGGCCGCACCACCTGGAACGCCGCCGCCATGCCCTTGACCGACTGGTAGAGGTTCTGGTCGAGGGGGTAGCCGGAGTTGGTGGTGACCACCACGTCGAAGGGTGCCTCCACCCGGCGCATGGCGACCCGGCGGGCGGTGGCGGTGGCCTCGGCGTGCATGGGCAGGATGTCGCCGCCGAAGGCCGCCACGATGTCCTTGTCCCGGTTCAGGATCACGTCGAGGGCGAAGGTGACCCCGGTGCCCTCGGCGATGGCCCGCACGTCGTCGTGCACGGGATTGCCCTCGATCACCCCCCAGGTGGCCCGGGGATCGCCGATCCGGGTGGCGTCGTGCAGGGTGAGCACGGTCTCCAGCGCGGCCAGGCCGGGGGCGACCAGCTTGGGGCCGCCGGAGAAGCCGGCGAAGAAGTGCGGCTCCACGAAGCCGGTGGTGATCCGCACGTCCGCCTGGACCCAGGCGGTGTTCAGCCAGACCGGCACGTCTTTCCCGAAGCGGCCGAGATAGGTGAGCGAGCCGGGGTCGCGGGCGTCGTGGTTGACGATCCGGACGGAGTCCACGACGGCGTCGCCGAACATCGCGCGCAGCTCGGGCTCCGTGTTGCCGCGATGGGTGCCGGTCGCGACGAGGATGGTCACGTCGTCGAGGTCGACGATGCCGTCGAGCTCGGCGAGGATCGCCGGGATCATCAGGTGCCGCGGCTGGGGGCGGGTGCCGTCGCAGGCCGAGATGGCGACGGTCTGGCCGGGCCGTACCCGCTCGCGCAGCGGCGGCCCCGACACCGGTTCGCGCAAGGCGGTCCGCAGCACGCCGGCCTGGTCGTGAGCGGCAGCGTGGTGGACGGGGGTGACCACCGTGGTGGCCTCGTCGGGCAGCTCGACCGTCAGGCCGCTCTCCCCGTAGGCCAGGCGGACCTTCATCGTGTCTCCTCCTCGCCGGGCTGGGAGCCCTCGAAGTTCACACCCTGGTCCCGGGAGTCCTCGACGTCCCCCAGCACCGAGCGCAGCCAGGTCTCGGTCGTGCCGATGTGCATGAGCGCCGCGGCCTGGGCGAGCGTCGCGTCGCCGGCGGCCAGGGCGTCGTAGATCGCCTCGTGCTCGGCGACGGTCTTGTGCGAGCTGCCGGCCTCCACCGTGCCGCGCCACACCCGCATCCGCAGCGTGCGGCCGGAGATTCCGTCGAGCAGGGTGGACAGCGTCTCGTTGCCGGTCGCCCGCACGACGGCGCGGTGGAAGGCGGCGTCGTGGTGGTTCAGCTTCTCCACGTCGTCGCAGGCGGCGCGCATCGCGTTCAGGTGCTCGCCGATCTCGTCGAGTTGCTCGGCGGAGATCCGGGACGCGGCGAGGGCGGTCGCCGCGGGCTCGAGCATCCGCCGTACCTGGACGATCTCCAGCAGGGTGTCGTCGCGCAGCAGCTCGACGGCCAGTCCGAGCCCTTCCAGCAACAGCCGCGGCTCCAGGCTGGTCACGAAGGTGCCGTCGCCCCGCCGTACGTCGAGCACCCGGGCCACGACCAGCGCCTTGACCGCCTCGCGCAACGGGTTTCGGGAGACGCCGAGCTGGGCGGCGAGCTGGTGCTCCGGCGGCAGCCGCGCCCCCGGTGGCAGCTCGCCCGACTGGATGAGGGCCCGGATGCGGGAGATCGCCTCGTCGGTCAGGGACATGCGGGCGACCTCCAGGCACGGAGTCGCTCGATCGGCACGCGCGTCACCCTGGGAAACATAACAGACATCCTATGTTCAAGAGAGATTGGGGCATATGGATGCCCAGACATGGGTTGTCTGCTCATCGCATGAGGTGCGCCGGGGGCGCTCGATGCGCGATTTTGCCGGTATTCCCTGGGAGGTCTAGACACGCCGCCCTCGCGAGGATTACAAAGACATCCCATGTCGGTGTGGTGAAGACAGCTTCACTTCCCCGAAACATCCCATGGAGGGACACCTTCGTGCGTCAACATCACCAAGGGCGGCCGTCGTGGCCGAGCTGATCACCGCCATCGAGGCCCACGACATCCGTTTCCCCACCTCACGGGACCTCGACGGCTCCGACGCCATGAACCCCGAGCCCGACTACTCAGCCGCGTACGTGATCGTGCGGACCGGCGACGGGCAGGAAGGGCACGGGCTCGCCTTCACCGTCGGGCGCGGCAACGAGATCGCCGTCGCCGCCGTGGAGTCGCTGGCGCCGCTGGTCACCGGGCGGCCGGTGGCCGAGGTGCTCGGCGATCTGGGCGGGGTGTCCCGCCGGCTCACCGGCGACAGCCAGCTGCGCTGGCTCGGTCCGGAGAAGGGCGTCATCCACATGGCGGCCGGAGCCGTGCTCAACGCCCTGTGGGACCTTCGCGCGCGCAGGGCGGGCAAGCCGCTGTGGCGGCTGCTGTCGGAGCTGCCACCGGAGGAGATCGTCGACGTCGTCGACTTCCGCTACCTGGAGGACGCGCTCACCCGGGAGGAGGCGCTGGCCATCCTGCGCGGCGCCGAGCCGGGCCGGGCCGAGCGCCGCGCACGCCTGCTGGCCGAGGGCTACCCCGCCTACACCACCACTCCCGGCTGGCTCGGCTACACCGACGACAAGCTGGCCCGGCTGGCGGAGGAGGCGGTCGCCGACGGGTTCCGCCAGATCAAGCTGAAAGTCGGCGCCGACCTGGCCGAGGACGTCCGGCGCCTGCGGCTGGCCCGCGAGACGGTCGGCCCCGATGTGCGCATCGCCGTGGACGCCAACCAGGCGTGGAACGTCGGGCAAGCGATCGAGTGGCTGGCCCCACTCGCCGAGTTCGACCTGTACTGGATCGAGGAGCCCACCTCGCCCGACGACGTGCTCGGCCACGCCGCCATCCGCAAGCAGGTGGCGCCCATCAAGGTCGCCACCGGCGAGCACACCCACAACCGGGTGATGTTCAAGCAGCTCCTGCAGGCGGGCGCGATCGACATCCTGCAGCTCGACGCCGCCAGAGTCGCCGGCGTCAACGAGAACATCGCCATCCTCCTGCTGGCCGCCAAGTTCGGGGTGCCGGTGTGCCCGCACGCGGGCGGCGTCGGCCTGTGCGAGATGGTCCAGCATCTGTCGATGTTCGACTACGTGGCCGTCAGCGGCACCACCGAGGACCGCGTCATCGAGTACATCGACCATCTGCACGACCACTTCACCGACCCGGTCGTGATCCGGGGCGGCCGGTACCTCGCCCCCGCACGTCCGGGCGGGGGCGCCGAGATGCATCCGGCATCCCGCGCCGAGTACGCCTACCCGCACGGCCCCCAATGGGCCGCCGACGCGGCGGGTGCGATGTGACGCGCTCCCCAGCCGCCACCCAGCACAGGGAAGGAACACTCATGAGAAGAGGACTCGCCTTAGGGACGGCCGTCGCCCTGTCGGCCGGCCTGGCCACCGCCTGCGGGGGCGGCGGAGGCGGCGGCACGGCTGCCTCAGGAGGCGGCAAGCCGGTCGTCGGGGTGGACTATCCCCGCTCCGACACCGACTTCTGGAACTCCTTCATCAAGTACGTCCCCCAGTTCGGCGCCGAGAACGGCCTGGAGCTGAAGACCTCCAACTCGCAGAACGACATCTCCAAGCTCACCGCCAACGTGCAGAGCTTCATCAGCCAGGGCGTCAAGGGCGTCGTGCTGGCGCCGCAGGACACCGCCGCCGTGGCCCCCACCCTCCAGCAGCTCAACACCAAGAAGATCCCCGTCGTCATGGTCGACACCCGCCCCGAGCAGGGCGACGCCTACATGGTGGTACGCGCCGACAACCGGGCCTACGGCGAGAAGGCGTGCAAGTTCCTCGGCGAGAAGCTGTCCGGCAAGGGCAAGGTCGTGATGCTCCAGGGCGACCTGGCCTCCATCAACGGCCGCGACCGCACCGAGGCGTTCAACACCTGCATGAAGGCCAGTTACCCCGGTATCACGGTGTTCGGCGAGGCCACCAACTGGGACGGCGCGGTCGCCTCGCAGAAGCTGCAGACCCAGCTCACCGCCAATCCGGACATCAAGGGTGTCTACATGCAGTCGAGCTTCGCCCTGTCGGGCACCCTCCAGGTGCTGCAGCAGCGCGGCCTCCTGGTTCCGCCGGACGATCCCAAGCACGTCTTCGTCATCTCCAACGACGGCATCCCCCAGGAGCTCAAGGAGATCGCCGCCGGCAACATCGACGCCACCGTCTCCCAGCCGGCCGACCAGTACGCCAAGTACGCGCTGCAGTACACCAAGGCCGCCATCGACGGCAAGACGTTCAAGCCGGGACCGACCGACCACGACAGCACCATCATCCAGGTGCGCCCCGGCCTGATGGAGGACCAGCTCTCCGCGCCCCTGGTCACCGCCGACGGCGCCACCTACGCGGGCGTGGCGAGCGTCAAGCCGGGCGACTCCTCGCTGTGGGGCAACAACCTTGGCGGATGACCAGGCGGTGACACCCCTCGTCGAGGCGGTGGGTGTCACCAAGAGATACGGGGAGACCGTCGCGCTGGACCGTGCCGGGATCCGCGTCATGCCCGGCCAGACCCACGCGCTCGTCGGCCGCAACGGAGCCGGGAAGTCCACCCTTGTGTCGATCCTCACCGGGCTCCAGGCGCCCGACGAGGGCGAGGTGCGCTTCGGCGGCGAGCCCGCCCCGCGCCTGGCCGACCGCGATGCCTGGCGGCAGCGGGTGGCCTGCGTCTACCAGAAGTCCACGATCATCCCCGAGCTGACCGTGGCGGAGAACCTCTACCTGCACCGCCACGACCTGAACCGGCTCGGGCTGGTCCGCTGGGCGGCCCTGCGGCGCAAGGCGGCCGAGTTGCTCGCCACCTGGTCGGTGGACGTCGACGTGCGCCTGCCGGCCGGCGAACTGGACGTCGAGCAGCGGCAGTTCGTGGAGATCGCCCGTGCGCTGTCGTTCGGCGCCCGGTTCATCATCCTCGACGAGCCGACCGCCCAGCTCGACGCGGCCGCCATCGCCCGGCTGTTCACCCGTATCCGCACCCTGCAGGAGCAGGGGGTGACCTTCCTGTTCATCAGCCACCACCTGCAGGAGATCTACGAGATCTGCGACACGGTCACGGTCTTCCGCGACGCCCGGCACATCCTGACCACCACGGTGGCCGATCTGCCGCACGCGGAGCTGGTGGCGGCGATGGCGGGAGAGGCCGCCGGCCTGGCGGAGGCGTCCTCCCGGCCGGCCGTGCCGGGCGGCGCCGGTGTGGTGCTCGGCGTGCGCGGCCTGACGTACGGCGACGCCTACCGGGAGATCGACTTCGAGATCCGGTCCGGCGAGATCGTCGGCCTGGCCGGCGCGGCCGGCAGCGGCAGGACCGAGCTGGCCGAGACCGTCGTCGGGTTGCGCGCGGCCGACTCGGGCGCGATCGAGGTCGCCGGGCGCGCGCCCCGTCCCGGGAGCGTGCCCGACGCGCTCGCCGCAGGTGTCGGCTTCGTCCCCCGCGACCGGCACCACCAGGGGTTCGTCCCGATGATGTCGATCGCCGACAACGCCACCATGACCATTCCCGACCAGCTCGGCGAGGCCGGCCTGATCAGCAACCGGCGGCGCGACCGGCTGGCCAGGACGCTGATCGCCAACCTGGCGATCAAGACCCCCGGTCCCGGCCTGCCCGTGATGGGCCTGTCCGGCGGCAACCAGCAGAAGGTCGTCATGGCCAGGGCGCTGGCCTCCGATCCCCGGCTGCTCGTGCTGATCACTCCCACGGCCGGGGTGGACGTCAAGTCCAAGGAGTTCCTGCTCGGCAAGGTCGAGGAAACGGCCGCCAGGGGAACCGGCGTGCTGATCGCCTCCGACGAACTCGACGACCTGCGGCTGTGCGACCGGCTGCTGGTGATGTTCCAGGGCCGTGTCGTCGCCGAGATGGCCGCCGGATGGCACGACCACGACGTGGTGGCGGCCATGGAAGGAGTCCGGCTCGATGCCTGAGAGAACTCTCACGCCCGCCACCGAGAACGCCGCCCCCGAGCGGGAACGCCCGCGGATACGGCTGGCCCGGCTGCGCGACTTCGCCCTGATCCCCGCGATCATCGCGATCGCCGTCGTCGGCCAGATCGTCAACCCGATCTTCCTGCAGGGCGACAACCTGATCAACATCCTGCAGACCATGTCGGAGATCTCCCTGCTGGTCCTGGCCCAGACCATCGTGCTGGTCGCCGGCAAGATGGACCTGTCACTGGAGTCGACGTTCGGCCTCGCGCCGGGCGTGGCGGCGTGGCTGACCGTGGCCGCCGGTTCGGGTGCCGGGCTGGGCCTGCTGCCGGGCGCCTGGTCGATCCCCGTCACCCTGGCCGTCGGCGTGCTCATCGGCGTGATCAACGCGCTGCTGATCGTACGGTTCGGGCTCAACGGCTTCATCGTCACCCTCGGCATGCTCATCGTGCTGCGCGGCCTGCTCACCGGCATCTCCGGCGGCCAGACCTTCTTCAACCTGCCGGCGTCGATGCTCTATCTCGGCTCGGCCCTGTGGCTCGGCGTGCCCGCCTCGATCTGGCTCTGCCTGCTGCTGTTCGCCGCCGGAATCGTGCTGCTGGGCTTCACCAAGTACGGCCGGGCCCTGTACGCCATCGGCGGAAACGTGGACGCGGCCAAGGCGGCCGGCATCCGTACCGACCGGGTGTTGTGGACCGCCCTGGTGGGCGCCGGCGTGCTGGCCGCGCTCGGCGGCCTGCTGATGTCGGGGCACCTCGCCTCCGTGGCGGCCGCGCAGGGTGACGGCGCCATCTTCACCGTGTTCGCCGCGGCCGTCATCGGCGGCGTCGGCCTCAACGGCGGCAAGGGCACGGTGTTCGGCGCGTTCACCGGCATCCTCCTCCTCTACATGATCCAGAACGTCCTCACCCTGGCCGGCGTGCCCGCCCAGTGGATCCAGGCCCTCAACGGCGCGATCATCATCGTCGCCCTCGTCCTGTCCCGCCTCACCGGAGGCAAGGTCCAGGAATAGCCCGCCGCGCCGTCCCCGAGCACCGCACCCCCTACCGATTGGGAACAGCCATGTCCGAACACCACCTGACACGAAGGCAGCTGATGAGGATCGGTACAGCCGGGGCCGGCGCGCTCCTGCTGCCGATGCAATGGACGGCGGTCGCCCGGGCCGCTTCGACGCCGCCCCCCGAGGTGCGCGCCGCCAACGACCTGGCGCTCTGGTACGACGAGGCCGCCGGCACCGACTGGCTGCGAGCGCTCCCGATCGGCAACGGCCGCCTGGGCGCCATGGTGTTCGGCAACGTCGACACCGAGCGGTTGCAGCTCAACGAGGACACCGTCTGGGCGGGCGGACCGTACGACCAGAGCAACCCGAAGGGTGCGCAGGCGCTGCCGGAGATCCGGCGGCTGGTCTTCGAGAACCAGTGGACGCAGGCCCAGGACCTGATCAACCAGACGATGCTCGGCAAGCCCGCAGGCCAGCTGGCCTACCAGCCCGTCGGCAACCTACGGCTCGACTTCGGCGGCGCCGCCGGGGCGTCGGAGTACAACCGCCAACTGGATCTCACCACCGCCACGACCTCCGTGACCTACGTCCTGAACGGCGTGCGGTACCGGCGCGAGGTGTTCGCGAGCGCGCCGGACCAGGTGATCGCCATTCGCCTGACCGCCGACCGGCCCGGCTCGATCACGTTCTCCGCGACGTTCGACAGCCCGCAGCGGACGACCCGCTCCAGCCCGGACGCGACCACCGTGGCACTCGACGGCGTCTCGGGCGACATGGATGGAGTGGCCGGTTCGGTGCGCTTCCTGGCGCTGGCCCGGGCCGTCGCCGACGGCGGCAGCGTCACCAGCTCCGGCGGCACCCTGCAGGTGTCCGGCGCCGACAGCGTGACACTGCTGATCTCCATCGGCTCCAGCTACGTGAACTACCAGGATGTCGGCGGCGACTACCAGGGCATCGCGCGGAAGCACCTCGACGCCGCCCTCAAGCGGCCCTACGACAAGCTGCGCGGCCGGCACGTGGCCGACTACCAGCGGCTGTTCGGGCGTACGACGCTCGACCTCGGCCGTACCGCGGCGGCCGACCAGCCGACCGACGTTCGCATCGCGCAGCATGCGGGCACCGACGACCCGCAGTTCGCCGCGCTGCTGTTCCAGTTCGGCCGATACCTGCTGATCTCCTCCTCACGGCCCGGCACCCAGCCGGCCAACCTGCAGGGCATCTGGAACGACCAGATGCGCCCGCCGTGGGACTCGAAGTACACCATCAACGCCAACCTGCCGATGAACTACTGGCCCGCCGACTCGACGAACCTGTCCGAGTGTTACGCGCCGGTGTTCGACATGATCAAGGACCTCACCGTGACCGGCGCCCGCACCGCCGAGGCACAGTACGGGGCGGGCGGCTGGGTCACCCACCACAACACCGACGCGTGGCGGGCCACCTCGGTCGTCGACGGCGCGTTCTGGGGCATGTGGCAGACCGGCGGCGCCTGGCTGGCCGCCTTGATCTGGGACCACTACCTGTTCACCGGCGACGCCGGCTTCCTGCGCGCGAACTACCCGGCCATGAAGGGCGCCGCGCAGTTCTTCCTCGACACCCTGGTGCCGGAGCCGGAACTCGGCTGGCTGGTCACGAACCCGTCCAACTCACCCGAGCTCAGTCACCACCCGGATGCCAGCGTGGCCGCCGGCCCCACCATGGACATGCAGATCCTGCGGGACCTGTTCGACGGCTGCGCCGGGGCGAGCAAGGTGCTCGGCGTGGACGCGGACTTCCGGGCCGAGGTCGAGGCCGCCCGCGCGCGGCTGGCGCCGATGAAGATCGGCTCCCGCGGCAACATCCAGGAATGGCTCTACGACTGGGTGGAGACCGAGCGCACCCACCGGCACGTCTCACACCTGTACGGCCTGCATCCCAGCAACCAGATCACCAGGCGCGACACGCCCGAGCTGTTCGAGGCCGCGCGCCGGACGCTGGAGTTGCGCGGCGACGACGGGACGGGCTGGTCGCTGGCCTGGAAGATCAACTACTGGGCCAGGCTGGAGCAGGGTACGCGGGCGCACGACCTGGTCCGCGCCCTCGTCTCACCGGCCCGGCTCGCGCCGAACATGTTCGACCTGCACCCTCCGTTCCAGATCGACGGCAACTTCGGCGCCACGTCCGGCATCGCGGAGATGCTGCTGCACAGCCACAACAGTGAGCTGCACCTGCTGCCGGCCCTGCCGGCGGCCTGGCCGAAGGGACGGGTGACGGGCCTCCGGGGCCGCGGCGGTCACACCGTCGGCGCGGCGTGGAGCGAAGGGCAGGCCGACGAGTTCCTGATCACGCCCGATCGCGACGGCACCGTGAGAGTCCGCGCCGAGATGTTCACCGGGCGCTACAAGGTGGTCGACGCCATGCGCGGCGGCCAGGCCCGCACCAGGAAGGTCGGCCCCGACCTGATCGAGCTCACCGGGAAGGCCGGCCACACCTATCGCGCGTACAGCTTGCAGAAGGTCCGGCTCGGCGCACCGGCCGAGGTGATCCCGGGGCAGGAGGCCAAGGTCACCGTCACCGTCCGGGCGATCGAGATGCCGCTGGCCCCTTCGGCCACGGTGTCCGTCGAGGCTCCGGAGGGGTGGAGCGTGACGCCCGCCCAGGTCGTGCTGGGGCCCCTGAGGCCCGGCTCGGAGCGCACCGCCGAGTTCAAGGTCACCCCGGGCGCGGACGAGCCCCTGGGCACCGCGGTCCTGACCGGCAAGGCGGCCGGCCGTGACTGGACCTCGTCGGTGAAGGCAACGGTCCGGACCTCCGCCGGCCTCCCCGCCCAGGCGCCGGCCGGTTCCGCGGCCACCGCTGGCCCTGCCGTCAGCCAGGGCGGGGCGGACCTCCCGTAGCCCGAGCTCGAATCTGCTGATCGGTGCCAGGACCAGGCCCGCCGGGCCCGTTTCCTGCGCTGGGGTCGATCTCCGCCGCAGGGAACGGGCCCGGACGCGAAGGGCCGGCATGTGCCGCTAATTAGGCAGCGGGGGAACAGGCCGTGCCGTTGAGGGCGAACTGCGCGGGTGCCGTGTTCGTCCCGCTGTAGGTGGCCTGGAAGCCGAAAGTGACGGCGGCTCCGGCGGCGACGGTGGCGTTGTAGGGGGCGTTGCGCGCGGTCACCTGGGCGCCTTGCTGGGTGGCGGCGGCGTTCCAGGCGTTGGTGATCTGCTGGTTGCCCGGCCAGGCCCAGGTCAGCGTCCAGCCGTTGACGTCGGCCGGGCCGGTGTTGGCGATGGTGACGGCGGCGGTGAACCCGTTGTTCCAGGTGCTGGGTGTGTAGGTGACCCGGCAGGCGCCGGTCGGGGGAGTGGGCGTGCTGGTGGGACCGCTGTCGGTGAGGCCGAAGAACTGGATGGCGGCCGCGGCCATGCCGCTCGCGGGGAGGCTGTGCCCGGCACCCTGGATGCCGTACGCCTCGACCTTCACCGTCCCGGTGGAGTCGGCGTACCGGCGGCGGTTCCAGTTGGCCTGCGGCGTGTCGGTGCTGGTGGGCGTCTGGCTGAGGCCGAAGACGTTGGTCCACTGGTCGATCTGCTGCTGCAGCGTGGCGTAGTAGACGAGGGTGTCGTTCGTGCCGTGCCAGAGCTGCACGCGCGGCCGCGCACCGGTGTACCCGGGGTAGGCGGCGCGGACCAGGTCCCCCCACTGCTGCGGCGTCTTGCTGATGCGTCCGGAGGCGCAGTCGCTGGCGCCCGGTGAGGGGATGTAGTCGGCCTCGTTCGCGAAGCAGCTGTGCGGCACGCCCATGAACGCGGCGCCGGCCCTGAAGACGTCCGGGTAGTTGCCGAGCATGATGTTGGTCTCCATGCCGCCGGCCGAAGTGCCGGTGACGAACACGCGGCCGGCGTCGCCGCCGAAGCGCTCCAGCGTGTACGTGATCATGGACATGAGCGAGACCGGATCGCTGCCGCCCCCGCGCACATGCGACTCGGACGACCAGGAGTCGAAGCAGTTGCCCTTCTTGGAGGCCGACGGGTAGACGACGACGAAGCCGTACCGGTCGGCGAGGGAGGCGAACTCCGAGCCGGAGTAGAGACCGGGTCCGGAACCGCCGCAACCGTGCATGGCCAGCACGATCGCGGGGCGTGCCGGGCGGTTGTCCGGCGCGTACACGTGCATGCGGAGATTGCCCGGGTTGGCGCCGAACCCGGTCACCTCGGTCAAGGTGGCCGCGGCGGCCTGGTGGGGGAGTGCCGCGGTCAATGCGGCGCACAACACCGCGGCGCAGACACCGGCCACCCACGCGGTCAGTCGTTCCATTCGCCCTCCTCTGCTCGGTGCCCGAGGTGCGGCGGCGTCGGCACGCGGCCGCATCGACGTCGGTTGCTGGACCATAGGAGCGCCCCGATCGGCCGTCAACGTTGGGCCTTCGCGGGGTCATGGCGAGAAGATCGCGCGAAAGCGCATTTCCGCTGTGTATCAAGCAACTTGTTATCAAGCAGCTTGATATATGAGGCGAGAAACTTTCATCGCACTGGGCGAGCGATATCGTCTCCCCGTGACCGACCGCGAGATCTCCCCGGCCGCCTCGCCCGACTCCACGGCGCCGCGGGTGAGCTATCTGGTGTTCCGGCTGGAGCGCTACATCCGAGGCCGCCTGGACGAGGCCCTCGCCCGGCACGGCGTCACGACCACCGAGTACATGGCGCTGAGCGAGCTGCGACTGCGCGACGGGCCGTCCTCGGCAGATCTGGCCCGCATCGCCTTCGTCACCCCGCAGGCGATGAGCCTTGTCATCCGCGACCTCGAACGACGCGGTCTGATCCGTCGAGACCCGCAGCCCGGCGCGGGCCGCGTGCTGCGTGCCCGCCTCACCCGTGAGGGCCTGTCCACCTTGCGGCGCTGCGACCGGTCCGTGGACGAGATCGAGGCGCTCATGTTCGCCGAGGTCGACGACACCGCGCGCAAGACGCTGGCGGAGAGCCTTTCGGCCTGCGCGCGCAGCCTGCACCCCTGATTCGCCGAGGAACGACGCTGGTCGTCGACTCTGGCGCATGCCTTCGGCGCCAGGACCCGCGATACCGTGGCGCGGCTATGCCGACTGACGCAACGACATCACCGCCCAGGGCGCCAGCTCGACATCGAGCTCCAGCACGCCGTCGTCGGGCACGGTCAGCGTGAACCTGAGGAGCGAGTCGGCGACCTTGCTCAGGTGCACGCTCTCGGCCCGGGACGGGTTGACAGGCGACCCGAGCTGGTACCAGGCCTCGGCGACGTTCCCGTGCTCCCAGTCCAGGACCTCGACCAGGAACGTGGTGCCGGGCTCCAGGCCGCCGATCGAGTGGTGGATCCTCCGGCTCGGCCCCACCTCCGCCAGCGCGCGTGTCGCCGGGTACGCGTTCTCCGAGCCGAGGCCCCTCATGGCCATGTCGTCGGGGTAGTTGAAGAACACCGCGGACACGGCCGACGTCCGGCTGTCACGCGTCACGACCCCGTCGGACGTCGCGAGGAGCAGCCGGTCGCCGAGCCGTTCCAGCATCGCGAACGCGTGGAACGTGGGCTTGCGGATGCCCGCCTCGTTCACCAGCCCGAACCCGCCGTGGAACGGTCCGATCCCGGCGCCGCCCTCCTCGAACACGTCCGTGAAGGCCCAGTAGGCGATCGAGTCGGCGAGGGTGGCGCACTTGAGGTACGACCGGGTGATGTACGTCGCCGCGAACAGCGTGTCGTGGATGAAGTCGCGGGCCGACGGCGACGTCGACCACTCGGTGATGTGGATCTCCGCATCGGGATACGCGCTGTTCTGCACGAGCTTGCGAAGCAGGGTCAGGTCGTCGAACGTCGCGTCGGCGTACCGGGTGATCTGCACCGCCTCGCCGTCGGCGCCGAACGCGAAGTCGGTGGGGTACAGGTGGGTCGAGATGAAGTCGATCGGGAGCCCGCGCTCCGCGCACCAGGTGATGAAGTCCTCGATCCACACCGGGCGCCAGTCGAGCGCGTCCACGTCGGCCGCGGCGGCCGTCTCGCGCATCGCGGAGCGGTCCTCGACCTCGCCCTTGTAGCGGTCGTCGGGCACGAAGACGCTCGTCGCGGGCCCGCCCACCTTCAACGCGGGATCGATTTCCTTGATCGCTCGCACGGTCTGCTCGTAGAGCTCGAAGTACTCGGTTTTCGTGCCGGTCCAGAAGTGGGGGACCAGGTTCGGCTCGTTCCACACCTCGAAGCGCCACTCCCGCACCTCGGCGAGGCCGTACCGGTCGATCCAGTGCTCGACCGACCTCGTGACCAGCTCGACCCAGCGCGCCATGTCCTTGGGCGGGCTGCAGTGAGCGCCCCACCAGAACACCGTCTCGGTCTCCGTCGCCAGCTCGCGCGGCATGAAGCCCAGCTCGACGAAGGGACGGACACCGCTGTCCACAAGGAAGTCGAACACCTTGTCCACATAGCTGAAGGTGTACACGGGCGCGGCAAGGGGCGCGTTCGGCCCGAAACCGCCGCCGTAACTCTCCCTGTACACGAACATGTCGTCGTGAAAGACGCCGTGAAAGCGGATGTACTGGATTCCCGATGCGGCGACGACCTCGGCGAACTGCTGTCGCCAGTCCGCGCGCAGCGCCTCGTTCGCCCGTCCGGCGCCGACACACCTGCTCCAGACGTGCGGGAGCGCACTCTCGTCGCACCGCTTACCGTCGATCCGGAACCGAGCTCCGGGCACACTGTCGCTCGTCATGCTCTCACTTCTCCGCACAGAATCGTTTACGGGTGGGAAATGGCCGGCGGCAGTCGCGCCGGCATGTCGCCGCTAGCCCTTGACTGCGCCCAGCGACAAGCCTGACTGCCAATACCGCTGCAGGCTGAGGAACGCGATGATCAACGGGACGATCGTCAGCAGCGCGGACGTGATCACGAGATTCTGGATGAGGGCGCCGTTCCCGGCCGTCGAGCCCAGCTTGTTCCACTGATTGATGCCGACGGTCAGCGGATACCAGTCCGGGTTCTTGAGCATGATCAACGGCAGGAAATAGTTGTTCCAGATCGATACGAACGAGAAGAGCAGGACCGTCACGCTGGCCGGCGTGAGCAGCGGGAGCGCGATCTGCAGAAAGGTCCTGAACTCCCCGGCGCCGTCGATCTTGGCGGCCTCGAGCAGGCCTGTGGGCACGGCTTCGGCCGTGAACACCCACATCAGGTACAGCCCGAACGGGTTGATGAAGGACGGGATGAGGATCGCCCAGGGGGTGTCGGTCATGCCGAGCTGCGCGAACAGCAGGAACTGCGGGATCGCCAGGGCGATGCCGGGGACGGAGATCGACCCCAGGACGACGAGGAGGAACACCCGCTTGCCGGTGAAGTCGAGTTTCGCCAGGGCGTACCCGCCGAGAGCGGCCAGGAAGGTCGACACGGTCGCGCCCACGACCACGTAGAGAACGGTGTTGAGCAGCCACCGGGAGAAGATCCCGTCCTGATAGCTGAACACCTGCACGATGTTGTCCCACAGGGCGAACTCGCTACCGGGTGCGAGCCCGAACGACGACACGAAATCGGCCTGCGACTTGGTCGCGTTGATGACCAGCCACACGAGCGGCAGCAGGCAGTACAGGGTGAACAGGCCCGTCATCACGGTGAGAGTCGTGCTCTTCCTGGGATTGGCCACCGTGTGGAGCCGGCCCCCGCGGCCGGCGGACTTCCCGGCCTCGGCCGGCCGGCTAGTGGTCCGACGCATTGCGCAACCCCCTGATCTGGACGGCGTAGGCGACGGCGATCGTGATCGCTGCCATGACGAGTGCGAGTGCTGCCGCGTAGCCCTGCTGGGACCCGGTGAACGCCAGGTTGTAGGCGTACAGGTTGGGCGTGTAGAAGGTGGTGACGCCGCTGTTGGCCACCATCGAGGGCAGGATCTGCGGCTCGTTGAACATCTGGAACGTGCCGATGATCGAGAAGATGACCGTGACCACGAGGGATCCGCGCAGTGCCGGCAGCTTGATCGCGCGGACGACCTGGAACTCGTTCGCCCCGTCGATCGCCGCCGCCTCGTACAGCTCGCGCGGGACGGCCTTGAGCGAGGCGTAGAAGATGAGCATGTTGAAGCCGGTGAACGCCCACGTCACCATCACCCCGATGGAGATGAGCGTGGTGTCGGGGGAGAAGGGGTTGAAGTCCGTGCCCAGGGCCTCGTTGAGGCTGCCGAACAGGCCGTACTTGATGCCCAGCAGGAATCCCCACATGAGCGTCGACACGATCGCCGGCACCGCGTAGGGCAGGAAGATCGTCACCCGCAGGAACTTGGTGCCGTGCAGGCGCATGGAGTCCAGCGCGAGCGCCAGCGCCATGGCGAGGATCAGCATGATCGGCACCTGGACGAGCGTGAACCAGAAGACGCGTCCCACCCCGTCCCAGAACTGCGGATCCCGGAACAGCTTGCCGTAGTTGGCGAATCCGACGAACGTGTTGCCCCCGACGAGCTTGTCCTGGAAGAAGCTGAGGTAGGCGGCGTACCCGATGGGCACGATGAACACGAGCGCGAACAGCGCCGCGAACGGCGCGATGAACGCCAGTCCGATCTGTGGCTTGCGCCGCTTGCGCGCCGGCGCCGGATGCCGTGCCGCCTGCGGCGGTGCCATGGCCGAAGCGGTGACGTCAAGGTGACGTGCCTGGTCCATGTCTGTTCCTTCCGATCCATTGCGTTGCCCGGCTCGCTTCCGCACCGGTGGTGATGCGGCGGGGGCCGGTGCCGCAGGAGGGACGGCCCCCGCCCGGATGAGGAGCCGCTAGCTCACCTCGAAGCCCTGCTCGTTGCCGTACTGGATGCAGCGCTGCCGCCACTGTTCGAGGATCTCGGC
Organism: Nonomuraea sp. NPDC049709; assembly: GCF_040674815.1. Classification (NCBI taxonomy): domain Bacteria; kingdom Bacillati; phylum Actinomycetota; class Actinomycetes; order Streptosporangiales; family Streptosporangiaceae; genus Nonomuraea; species Nonomuraea sp. NPDC049709. Next base: position 102,758 of record NZ_JBFANM010000028.1, on the reverse strand, counting down.
GAGCGAGCCCTTGCCCGTGGTGTAGAACGGCGAGGCGAGGTCGCCGTAGATCGAGCGCGCCCATTCGAAGAACGGCGGGTACTGCCAGCCGCTGCCGACGATCTCCGAGGCCTCGGCCAGCACGGCGCCGACCTTCTGGTCGCCGAAGTACTTGTTGGCCTTGCTCTGGAACGCCTCGTTCTCCAGCACCGACATGTTCGGCACGAAGGCGCCCGCCTCGACGCGGGACGAGAGACCGCCGCCGTGCGTGAAGTACTCGAGGAACTTGAAGGCCGCTTCCTTGTGCTCGGCCGCGGCCGGGATGCCGAAGGAGCTTCCGCCGTTGGCCGCCCCGACCTTGGCTCCCTGCTGCCACTGCGGCATCAGGGCCACCCTGAAGTCACCGCCGGCCTGCGGCGCGCGCTCGGGCAGAGTCGAGGTCAGCCAGCCTCCCATGGTCTGGGTGGCGAGGGTCCCGTCGTTGAGGGTGCGGTTCCAGTCGTCGGACCACCCCGTGATCTTGGTGTTGATCAGGCCCTCGTCGAGCATCTTCTGCCAGAAGGCCACGGCCTTGGTCGTGCCCGCGTCGGTGAAGTCGATGTGCACCTTGTTGCCGTCCACCTTGAACGGGCGACCGCCGGCCTGCCAGATGAGCGAGAGCAGGAAGAAGATGTCTCCCGTGTCCTGGGCGATGTAGTAGTCGTCGCCGAGCGCGCGAACCTTTTTGGCGGCCTCGTAGTATTCGTCCCACGTGGCCGGTGGCTCGTCGATGCCCGCCTTCTTGAGCGTGGCCGCGTTGTAGAACAGCGCGGACGGCCCGTAGTCGGACGGCAGGGCGTAGACCTTGCCGTTGACCGTCACATCGCTCCACGCGGCCGGGACGTAGTCCTGCTTGAGCTTCTCGGCGCCGAGCTCCCCGAGATCGGCGAGCTTGCCAGGAACGGCGAAGTAGGGCACGGCGAAGTACTCGAACATCACCAGGTCAGGGACACCGGACCCGGCCTGGATGGCGTTGTCGAGCGCCTTGTACTCGTCCTGGGACGAGCCCGCGTTGACCACCTCGACCTTGATGTTCGGGTTCGCGGCCTGGAATCCGGGGACGGCCCGCTCGACGGTGCCGTCCCAGCTCCAGACCGTGAGCTTCACCTGCTCGGCACCGCCGCCGGTGCCGGATGCGCTGCCGCCGCCGGAGCATGCGGTCAGCGCGAGCATCGGCACGAGCACCGCGGAAAGGAGCCTGACCTTCTGGGAGAGCCGCATGGGCCTCTCCTCTCGTCCTGAGCTGGTTACGAAAATATTTCGCAACTTGTTCGTTGTTGCGAGGACATTAGGTGCCGCGTTCGTGCCGTGTCAACGGGTGCACACCCGTCGGCAACCCGGGGAACAGGGTTCGTGGTAGGTTCGAAACAGTTTCGTAGCGCCCGGAGAGGAGCCCTGATGCGACGGCAAGGTCGTTCCGAGCGAGCCACCTTGGCGGATGTCGCCCGGCTGGCCGGTGTCTCGCCGACGACCGCATCGAAGGTCCTCAACGGGCGCAGCGATGTGGGGGCGAAGACGCGCGAGCTGGTCCTCGGAGTCATGGCCGAGATCGGCTACAAGCCGACGGCGGCGCGATACGAGCAGACACGAGACCGCACCCTGGTCACCGTGCTCGACATCGTCGAGTCCCGCTATGCCGGGACGGTGCTGCAGGGGATCCTCGTGGCCGCGACCTCGGCGCAGGCCGAGCTCCTCCTTCGCCTGCCGCCCGACGAGCCGGTCAGCACGAGCCGCACGGCGGCCCGTGCCTGGCTGGAGGAGGAGAAGGTGTCCGGCGTGGTCGGCATCATCGCGCTCGCCGTCGCCGTGCCCGACCCGCTGCTCCTCGCCGCGGAGGACGTCGAGATGCCCGTCGTGACGATCGACCCGATCGACACGACCGAGTCACGCCTCGTCAGCATCGGCTCCACCAACTGGGCGGGCGGCCGCTCGGCGACCGAGCACGTCATCAGGTTCGGCCACCGCCGGATCGCCTGGATCGGCGGGCCGCTGGGCTCCGCCCCCTCGCTGGAACGCTTCCACGGCTACCAGGCCGCGCTCGACTCGGCCGGCATCGCGCCGGACCGCGCGCTGGTCCGCCACGAGGCGTTCTCCGTCGAGGCGGGGCAGCGCCACGGCCATGCCCTCCTCTCGCTCGACGAGCGGCCGACCGCGATCGTCGCGGGCAACGACGAGATCGCCGTCGGAGTCCTCGCGGCGGCCAAGGAGCTCGGCATCTCCGTCCCCGGCGAGCTGTCGGTCACCGGGTTCGACGACACGCCGCAGGCCCAGTGGACGACGCCCCGGCTCACGTCCGTCCGGCAGCCTCTCGTCGGCATGGGCAGGATGGCCGTCGAGACCGTCCTCGGCATGGCGGACGGCGTGCAGCCCGCCTCCCGGCACCTCCAGCTCGCGACGACCCTGAGCGTCCGCGACTCGACGGGTCCCGCGCCGTCGTCCTGAGCACACAGCAGCTCGACCGCCCTGCGAACCCGCAGCTCAGCAGTGATGCACGCCGTTCCGGCGCCGTACGGGCACCGCAGGCCGCCGGCGGGTCGGCTCCGGTCCGCGCAATCCGGTCACTGTTCTACCGGATGTACGGGCCGACCGAAAAGGTCTTGTTTCTGCCATCGTGATCGCTTACCTTGGCGCTGCAAACGTAACCGATAACGATTGCAACTTGTGAGGACGGCATGGCCAATGGCGGCGCGCCGGTGACGATGAGTGATGTCGCGCGATTAGCGGGCGTCTCGACCGCGACCGTGTCGCGAGTGGTCAACGGGCGTTACGGCGTCAGTGCGAGCACCATCGAGCAGGTCCGTTCGGCCATCGAGCAGCTCGGCTACGAGTCGAGCCTGGTGGCGACGAGCCTGCGGCGCAGCCGCACCAACGTGCTGGGTCTGGTCACCCACAGTTTCCAGTCCTATACGGCTGAGGTGCTCAAGGGGGTGATGGACGCGCTGAGCCAGTCGGGCTTCGACCTGATCATCTACGCCAACAGCGATCTCTACGGGACCTATTCCGAGGGCTGGGAGCAGCGGCATCTGGCCCGCCTGGCGGGCACGCTCACGGACGGGTGCATCGTCGTCACCCCCTCGGGCGAGGTGCGGAGCGGCACTCCGGTCGTGGTCATCGATCCGGCGAGGGGCTCGACGGTGCCGTCGGTGACGGCGGACAACCTCACGGGTGCCACCACAGTGGTCGAGCACCTGCTCGGCCTGGGACATCGGCGCATCGGATTCATCGCGGGCCGGTCCAGCCTGGCGGCCGCATGGTCGCGCGAGGAGGGTTACTGGAAGGCCCTGGCCGAAGCCGGTGTTCCCGTCGATCCGGAGTTGATCGCACGAGGGGACTTCAACCCCGAGTCCGCGGCACCGCTCGCGCGTGCGCTGCTGGACAGGGCGGACCGACCGACGGCGATCTTCGCGGCGAGCGACGGAATGGCCCTGAAGACGCTGGAGGTCGCGAAGGACCTGGGGCTCAGCGTCCCCGGCGACCTGTCGGTGGTCGGCTTCGACAACATTCCGGAATCAGCGCTGGCCGAGCCGGGGCTGACCACGGTGGACCAGTCGATGTACTGGCTCGGATATGAGGCCGCGCGCATGCTGAAGTCGCTGGTGCGCGGCAATTGGGAGGGCCCGAGCCAGATCGTGCTCCCGACCCGCTTGGTGGTGCGCGGCTCCACCGCGGCACCGAGAACTCCCTGAGACCAGGACACCACCCACGGGTACGGCGTCTCGACGCACCTGACGTTCGCGGCAACGAACATCAGGTGGGCACGCGAACCCATGACGGAAGGAGGTGCGGATACCAAACCCACAACAGATCCACCGCTGAATCAGGCCTGCCACTCGGGCATCAGACCGTGGTCAGGCCATTAAGGGAGTTTTGCATGCCTTCATTACTTTATCATGGCAGCTCACGCCCCCAGGGCGTGCGGCGACTCTCGGCGGCGCTCGCCGCCGGAGTCATGATGATCGCGGCAATGTTGCTCGCGCCGCGGCCGGCGGCGGCGGACACGCCGTGGCTGACCGTCTCCGAGGACGGTTACGCGTCGTTCAGCGTCCCGGCGAGCTACATCGAGGCCAATGCGGGCCAGGTGTCGCAGGTCGTCATCGAGGGGAACTTCGGCCCTTCTGCCACCTGGGCGGAGTTCGGGCTGACCCGCCGGGGCGACGTCTACTCGGGCGTCCTCGGCCCGCTCAGGGCGGGGCTGTACTACTACCAGGTCACGGGCGATGAGACCAAGGGTCTCAAGGACCCGACGAACAGCACCGGCGTGGCGTCCAAGCCTCTCTGGAGCACCTTCTTCGTGCCGGGCGACCCGGCGCGCCTGCTGGCGGACGCGCCTGAGGGGCAGGGCGGCAAGGTCGAGACCCTGACCTACCGGACCAGGAACGGGGAGCGGTCGGCTCAGGTCTGGACGCCGCCCGGGTACCCGGCCAAGGGCCCCCAGGCATACCCGGTGCTGTTCCTGCAGCCCGGCGCCGGCGGGAGTGCCACCGACTGGCTCGACCTCGGCCGGGCCAAGCAGATCCTCGACAATCTGTCGCTCCGGAAGGCCATGGAGCCGATGGTGGTCGTGATCAGCGACGGCAACGGGACGAACGACGACCTTCGGAAGGCGGTCGCGGGCCGCTACCGCGTCCATCGCGACCCGGCGCACCAGGCCATCGCCGGTGCGGCCGAGGGTGGGACGCGGGCGCTGCGGGCCGCTTTGACCCGCCCGGGTCAGTTCGCCTACGCCGGCTCGTTCTCGGGTCTCCAGGCCGACGGCGTCGGCCGGGCGGACGCGAACGCGATCAACCGCCACGTCAAGCTGCTGCGTCTGTACACGGGGAACGTGACGGATCCCGCGTACAACGCGACCTACCACCTGACGAAGGCGCTGGACCGCGCCCGGATCGCGTACGAGTTCGACGGGGTCAACCCCGACGCCGGAGCGAACTGGAACGCCTGGCAGGAGAACCTGATCGATTTCGTGCCGAGGCTGTTCCGCAGGGTGCCGGACCACGGTCCGAGCGCCGGTCACGGGCGGTTGACGGGCGAGTTCACCCCGCCCGCGCCCGGCACCACCCCGACGCCGTTCGTGACCGAGGACGGCTTCGTCACCTTCGAGACCACGACGGACTTCCAGAACGCCCAAGCCGTCAAGGTGTGGGCGAACTGGGCTCCCAACGGGAGCTGGCTGCGCATCCCGCTGACTCGTGCGGGCGACCGGTGGCGGGCGACCGTGGGCCCGCTCGACCCGTGGTTCTACTACTACCGGGTGATGGTGGACCGGGTCCCGGTCAAGGACGTGTCGAACCCGACGAAGGTGACCACCGAGCCGACCTGGAGCACCTTCCTCATCCGTGGGGAGAAGGCGCGCCTGCTCACTGACGTTCCCGCCGGCCAGGGCGGAAAGGTCGAGAGCATGACGTACCGGAGCGCCGTCGCGAACCAGGACCGGACCGCGCTGGTCTGGACCCCGCCCGGATACGACCCGGACCGCGCGCAGCCGTATCCCGTCTTCTACCTCCAGCACGGCGGCGGCCAGAGCTACACGGACTGGGTCGAGATGGGACGCGCCAAGCAGATCCTCGACCACCAGTTCCTCGACGGCGACCTGGTGCCGATGGTGGTCGTGATGGGCAACGGCAACGTGCCCGACTTCAACAAGGAACTGCTGGAGAACCTCGCTCCGGCGGCCCGAACCCGCTACAACATCTCCAGCGACCCGTCGCAGCAGGCCCTCGCCGGCCTGTCGATGGGAGGCGGACAGACGTTCGGCGTGCTCAAGGCCTTCCCGGGGCAGTTCGCCTACGTCGCGGCGTTCTCGGCCGGGTTCGGCAGCGCCGCCGGCGTCGACGCGGGGGCGATCAACAGCGGCACGAAGCTGTTGCGCCTGTACGTCGGCGACCAGACGGACTTCGTCTACCCGTCCTTCATGACGTCCCTGACCACCATGACCAACCTCGGTATCCGCTACGAGTTCGACGGGGTCACCCCCGGGCCGCACGGCTGGGACGTGTGGCAGAAGAACCTCATCGACCTGGCACCACGCCTGTTCAAGCGCTAGGCAGGCCCGTCCGGCCTTCGCCGCCGGACGCCGGGTTTGTTAGCGCTCACATGAGGATCGGCGCCAAGGACGGAGCACGGGTCGCGTCACCCGTGCTCCGTCCCGGCCGATCGCTCGTCTCGACGGCGACGCATGAACCCTCGTGCGCCGCGATCCCCAAGGGAAACATGCCAATGAACAAGAAATGGCTCTCCGCGGCGGCCAAGCTCGCCGCCGCGACCGTGCTCGCAAGCGTGCTCGCGGCCTGCTCCTCCGGCGGGGGAGGGGGCGCGAACACCGCGAGCGGCAGCGGCGCGAGCAACTGCACGAACACGATCCCCAAGAAGAACCTGCCGGTCGTGACGATGTGGGGCTGGTACCCCAACATGCAGTCCGTCGTCGACAACTTCAACAAGCAGAACGGCGAGGTGCAGGTCTGCTGGACCAACGTCGGCCAGGGCAGCGACGAGTACGACAAGTTCCAGACGGCCATCTCGGCGGGCACCGGCGCACCCGACGTGATCATGATCGAGATGGACCGGATCCCGACCTTCCAGATCCAGAAAGCGCTCGTCGACATCAAGAAGTACGGCTTCGACGCGGTCAAGGCCGACTACAGCGAGGGCGCGTGGAAGGACGTCTCGGTCGGTGACGCGGTCTACGGCGTGCCGGTCGACGGCGGCCCGATGGCGATGATCTACCGGAAGGACATCTTCAAGAAGTACGACATCACGCCGCCGAAGACGTGGGCCGAGTACGAGCAGGCGGCCCAGAAGATGAAGGACGCGGGCGGCCCGGTGTTCGGCGACTTCGCCGCGAACGTGTCGGCCCTCACCATGGCACTGCAGATCCAGAAGGGCGCGGCCCCGTTCACCTACGACCCGGCGCAGCAGAGCTCGATCGGCGTCAAGCTGAACGACCAGGCATCCAAGGACGTGCTCGACTACTGGGGGCGCCTCGCGCAGAAGGGGCTGGTCGGGACGCAGGACCAGTTCACCCCGGAGTACATCTCCGGTGTGATCAACGGTAAGTACGCGACGTACATCTCGGCGGCCTGGGCGCCCGGCTACCTCACCGGTGCCGGCGTCGGCAAGGGCGAGGACACCGGCAAGTTCGCGGTGGCGCCGCTGCCGCAGTGGGATGCCGACAACCCGGTGCAGGTCAACTGGGGCGGGTCAGCCTTCTCCGTGACGAGCCAGGCGAAGAACCCCGAACTCGCGGCGAAGGTGGCCTACGGCCTCTACGCCGACAAGGACTCGCTCACCCAAGGCTGGACCGACCAGATCATCTTCCCGCTGAACCTCAAGGCGCTCAACGACCCCGCATTCGTGAACCTGAAGGTCGCGTTCTTCGACGGCCAGCAGGCGAACAAGGAGGTCTACGTCCCCGCCGCGAACGCCTACCAGGGCGTCACCTACAGCCCGTTCGGCCAGTACTACTTCGACGCCATGACGAAGCAGGTCAGTGCGCTCATCGATGGCTCCGTCACCGGAGCGCAGGCCGCCGACCGGCTTCAGGAGGACGTGGCGAAGTACGCCAAAGAGCAAGGCTTCACCGTTCAGTGACGTCAAGGGTGGGCCGTCCTCGACCGGGGCGGCCCACCTGCAATCCCCGGCATAGAGAGCTCGGAGTCCAGGTTGACCATCATGATCGAGAAGAGTGCACGACGCACCCAGGAGAAAACGCACAAGATCCGCGGCAAGGTGCGCCTTCGTGAGCATCTGATGGGGTGGCTCTTCGTCGGGCCATTCGGGATCGTCTTCCTGGCGTTGCTCATCGCGCCGCTCGCGTACGCGCTGTATCTCAGCCTCTTCCAGAAGAAGCTGATCGGCGGCACCAGCTTCGTCTTCCTCGACAATTACGTGAAGGCGTTCACCGACCCGAGCTTTCTCTCCGGGTCGTGGTTCGTCATCCGCTTCTCGCTGGTCTCCATCCCGCTGCAGATCATCGTCGCCCTCGCGCTGGCCCTGATCCTGGATGCCGTGACCTCCATGTTCACCCGCTTCTCCCGCCTCATGATCTTTCTTCCCTACGCGATTCCCACGGTCATCGGGGCCGTCATGTGGGGGTTTCTCTACAGCAAGAGCTTCGGGCCGCTCTCCGACATCTTCGGCTGGCTCGGCACCACCCCGCCCGACTTCCTCAGCAGCAATCTCATCTTCTATGGCCTGGTCAACGTCGTCACCTGGCAGTGGGCCGGTTACTACATGATCATCCTGTACGCGGCGCTCCAGGGCATTGATCCGGCCCTTTACGAGGCCGCCCGCATGGACGGCGCCGGCAAATGGCAGATCGCGCTTCGGATCAAAATCCCGTTGATCGCCCCCGCGCTGCTCCTGATCCTGGTCTTCTCGCTCATCGGCACCCTGCAGTTCTTCAACGAACCGCAAATCCTGCGATCCCTCGCGGCCGGCACGATCGGACCGGACTTCACCCCCAACATGTACGCGTATCAGCAGGCATTCGCACTCGCGAACTTCAACTACGGATCGGCGATCTCCTTCGCGCTCGGCGGGATCGTCTTCGTCGGCGTCTACGCCTTCCTGTTCTTCACCCGCAAGCGGAGGAGCTTCCTGTGACAAACGACCGCGCCAAATCCGGCGCCCGCCGCCGGCCGCAACGCCACCTCCCCCTGCAGGTGCTCGTCGGCTTCCTGGTCGTGTACTTCCTCGTGCCGTTCTGGTGGGTCATCGTCAACAGCTCCAAGGACGCCCCCGGCCTGTTCGGCGGCGGCAACACCCTGTGGTTCGCCGAGCGGATCGACTACCTCGGCAACCTCCAGCAACTGTTCACCTATGACAATGGCATCTACGGCAGGTGGATCCTCAACTCCACGCTGTACGCATTCGCGGGCGGCGTCGGCGCCACGGTCCTGGCCGTGATGGCCGGCTACGGATTCGCCAAATACCGATTCGCCGCCAGGCGCTTCAGCTTCTCACTCGTGCTCGGCGCGTTGATGGTGCCGGCGACCGCCCTGGTGATCCCCACCTTCATGATGTTCTCCGAGTTCGGCCTGACCAACACGATCTGGGCGGTGATCCTCCCATCGCTGCTCAACCCGTTCGGCGTCTACCTGATGCACGTATACGCGCGGGACGCGGTGCCCGACGAGATCCTGGACGCGGCGCGGGCCGACGGCGCGGGTGAGATACGGACGTTCCTCCAGGTCGCGTTCCCCCTGATGCGACCGGCGGTGGTCACGGTGCTGCTGCTGTCCGCCGTGGCGTCCTGGAACAACTACTTCCTGCCTCTCGCCATGCTCTCCGACAACCGCCTCTTCCCCGTCACCGTCGGACTCGGCCTCTGGCAGGGCATCGCCTCGGCGAACAACGCGGGCAGCACCTCCCTCTGGAGCCTCATCATCATGGGCGCGCTCGTGTCGGTCATTCCCCTCGTCATCGCCTTCTTCACGCTGCAGCGGCACTGGCGCGGCGGGTTGTCCGTCGGTGGCCTGAGGTAGGCCGGGGCCGGTCTAGAGCCGTCAGCGCATCCTGGCCGATGCGGCTCTTCCATTTGCAGTACCGAGACTGCGGACACCCCGAGCGCTCGGGCAGGAAGTGGCACGGTCGATGCCGTGCTCGGTCTGCTGGGAGCTGATGAAGGCCGCCACGCTTACCGGCCCATCGCCTCTTTGACCCACAAGACCACAGAGCGCTTGAGCACTGTGAGACGGTCATCGGCGCGGTGCTGGTGGTCAGGCGGGCGGTTCGATCCCCAGGGCGTGCCGGAAGACGCCGCGCGGATCCCAGCGGGCCTTGGCCTGCTGGAGGCGGGGGTAGTTGTCCTTGTAGTACAGCGTGCGCCCCGGTACGCCGGAGGTGTTCCATTCCGGGTCGACCAGGTCGACGTCGGGATAGTTGATGTAGGAGCCGTCGTTCACCTCGTCGGGCACCGGCACGCCTCCGGTGCGGGCGTACACGTCGCGGTAGAAGGCGCGGACCCAGGTGAGGTTGGCCGCGTCGTCGGCCGCGTCGCTCCAGGTCGTGTAGTAGACCGCCTTCATGAGCACGTCGCGCTGCGCGACCGCGGTGGCCTCCGGCGCCACCGCGCGCACCTGGCCGCCATAGCCGATGAGCAGCATGCCGGAGCTCGCGTGACCGGTGGAGTCGGTCAGGTTGCGGTGGACGGTGGCGAGCTGCTCATCGGTCAGCGACCGGCGCAGGTACGCGGCCTTGTTCTTGTACCGGCGGGCGGTCGCGTCGCCGGCCTCGCCCGTGCCCGGCCAGGTCATCCTGTGCAGCCATGGCATGGTCCGCCGGGTGTTGACCAACGGTTCGACGCCGGTGTCGGCGGTCACCGCGGACACGAACTCGGTCACGAGGTCGTCCGCGCCGGGCAGGCCCGCGTCGATCTGCACGGCCAGCGAGAAGTACCCGGCGCCGCGGTGCGACAGGAGGAAGATCGCATACAGGCCGGCGGACCGCGAGCCGGGTGCGCTGTTGTGCTCGTGCCAGGTGCCGAAGTTGCGTACCAGCTTGGTGAAGGCCTGCTCGGTCATGCCGTCCCAGGACCAGGCGAGCACGCACTCGAGCATCTGCGCCGGCGAGGCCGGCAGCAGCTTGGCCGGGTCAGTGCCGGTGGCGCCGGGCGAGCGCAGCCAGTACTTGGTGACCACCCCGAAATTGCCGCCGCCACCGCCGGTGTGCGCCCACCACAGGTCGCGGTGCGGGTCGTCCTGCTCGCGGGTGGCGACCACCGCGCGGGCGGTGCCGTCCCGGTCGACCACCACGACCTCCACGCCGTACAGGTGGTCCACCACCGAGCCATACCGGCGCGACAGCGCCCCGTACCCGCCGCCCGCGAAGTGCCCGCCGGCGCCCACCGCCGGGCAGCTGCCCCCGGGGATGGTCACTCCCCAGCCTTTGAACAGCGTCCGGTACACCTGCCCGAGCGTGGCTCCCGGCTGCACCGCGAACGCCCTCCTGCCGGCGTCGTAGCCGACCGCGTCCATGGCGGACAGGTCGAGCAGCGTGCGCACCGCCGGGTCGGCGGTGAAGTTCTCGAAGCAGTGGCCGCCGCTGCGCACCGCGACCCGCCGCCCCGAGCGCGCCGCCTCCGTCACGGTACGCACCACCTGATCGGTCGAGCCGACCACGCGGATCTCGTCCGGCCGCCCCGCGAAGCGGAAGTTGTTGCCGCGCAGCAGGCTGTCGTAGCGCGGGTCGCCCGGACGGATCCGCACCGGCCCGAACACCTCCGGTCCGGCGTCCGCGCCCGCCGTGCCGGTTATCCCTGTCCCCAGCGTGCCGCCCGCCACGGCGGCCTCCGCACCGGCGAGCAGCCGCCGACGACTCACCTGGTTGCTCCCTGACTGACCCATCCGCCATCCTTCCTGCGCCGGTTCACTGCCTGACCGGGTGTCCTCACCGTCCCAGCGCCGCGACCGGGTGCACATCAGCCGATCTCCTGGTACGCCGGCTGAACCGCGGCCCCACCGGACGGCTGACCCGGACCCACCGATCGGCTGACCGTCCGGCGATCAGGGGCTGCGGTCGGAGGCCGTGAGGCGTTGCGGTTGTTCGAGGCCCGCGAACTCCCGGTGCGGGAAGATCGGTCGTCACCTTGTACGGTCGGTGGTGGCGATTCTCTCGGTGATGCGCCGGCGTGAGGCGGGCACCGATAAGTTTCCGGCACCACCGGAGTCAGTACCAGCGACACATCGACTACGAGTGGAGAACGACATGGCGCTGGATCTCTTCGCCGGTATCCCCGTCACCGACTACGCAGCAGCGTTGCCATGGTACGAGCGACTCCTCGGCAGGCAGCCCTCGTTCCTGCCGAACGACGTCGAGGCGGTGTGGGAGGTGGCCGAGAGCCGGTACGTCTACATCGTGCAGGAGCCGGAACGGGCAGGGAACGCCCTGGTGCTGTGGTTCGTCGACGACCTGGACGACTGGGTCACCGAGATCGCCCGGCGGGGCATCGAGCCTGACAAGCGCGAGACGTACGAAGGCGGCGTGACCAAGGTGACCTACCGGGACCCGGAAGGCAACGAGATCAGCTTCGGCGGTGGCAGCATGTGACGCCGCTTCGAGCGTCGACCAGTGCGCCTGGCGATTACCGCATCCGCTCAGGACAGTGCGAACTCGCCCCTGGGATGCGGTCGTTTTCGCGACCGGGCCTCGGCATGATGGCTGCCGCATGCCGCGAATCGACGCTGACCGTCGCCGCTCCGTGATGGGCCCAGCCGGGGTCCATGTCGCGATATGGCGTTAGTCTTCTACTCGCGCCGCTGCCTGCGTCGCGCGGAGAGGTTCGACAGGAGCGGGACGGAAGCATGTCGGGAGAGATTTCGCCCACCGGGAAGCGCTCCGGCTCCAGTCCGTCGCCCGAGCTGAGAGCTTCTCATGTGGACCGGGACCGGGTGGTGGATGTGCTGCGTATCGCGGCAGGGGACGGCCTGCTGACCGCGGAGGAGCTGGACGAGCGCCTGGAAGCCGCCCTGTCGGCACGGACCTTGAGCGAACTGACCGCGCTCACCGCTGACCTGCCGCCCGGACCGGCTACGGTCGGCGCGACTGGAGCAGAGGTCAAGGACATCGTTCGGATCGAACGAGTCCACAGCGGCCCGGTCGAGCGCGTGGGGCGCTGGGTGGTGCCGCGGAGGATGGAGCTCGCGGTGACGTTCTGCGAGGTGACGCTTGACTTCACTGACGCAGTGATCACGCACGACACCTTGCGGATCGACGTGGGCATGACGGGCAAGACGCTGACCCTGGTCACGAGGCCGGGCATCGTGGTCGATACCGATGGTCTGCAGATGGTGCACAGCAGGGTCAAGTACCGACAGAGTTCAACGGATCCTGATGCGCCGGTCATTCTGCGCGTGGAGCTGGCCGGTCAGAAGGTCCACGGCCGCGTGGTGGTGCGGCCTCCGCGTCGTACGTTCGGGCAGTGGCTGCTGCGCAGGCCCGCGTCCCGTTCCGCAGGCGATTGACTCCATCGTTGTGAACGGTCGGCGGGGTCGTCGCCGAGGTTTTCCATCCCGGCCCCGCCCGGTCAGGCGCACGCCGGCGCCGGCGCCGGCGTCGCGGCCGGGTTCGGCATCGGCGTGGCGGCCCGGCCTTCAAGCGGCTGACCAGCGGCGGTGCGGCTTGTAGACCGTGATCCACGGACCGAACCGCTCGGGCAGCGCGTACCGGGGCTGGTGAAGAAGACGGTTCGGTCGTCCTGGGTGCCGACGTGGACGGGAGTGGTCTGAGGCGAGCCGTCCGGGGGGACGGTGGCCGGGTGACCCGATCGAAGTGCCGTCGAGTACGCGGCGCACGCCGGTTCGAGCATGGGTGCGCTCCTTCAGCGGGGATTGTCGGCACGCCAGGCGACGTGGTCGGCGACGGCGCCGGCGATGTCGAAGGCTGGCGTGTAACGGGTGTCGTCAGTGAGCCGGGTGATGTCGAGGCAGGGGTCGTCGCCGGGGCAGTGCCGGCGTCCGGGCAACAGGTCGAGCCGAAGACCGGGGATGATCGCCTGCACGGCGTCGGCGAGCTCGCGGTCGGTGAACGGCCGGCCGCTGGAGACGTTGTAGGTGTCGTGCCGCAGCGTCTGCGCGGTCATCAGCAGGGCGATCGCGCGCCCGGCGTCTTGTGCGTAGCAGCTGTCGCCGCCGTCGTCGGCGTACAGCGGCTGCGGCTGCCGGTCGCGCAGTGCGGCACTGATGCACGGCGGGATGGGGTTGAACGGCGACTGCGGATCCATCAGCGGCCCCCAGATGCTCCCGATCCGCAGCACCACCGGCTGGACCCCGCTGCCCTGCAGACCGTGCGTGGTCAGCGGCTCGACGGTCTTCTTGAAGGCGACGATCAGGTGCGGCAGTCGCGCGGCGGGGAGCGCGAGCTCCTCATGCCAGACGGCCTCGCTGCGGCCGATGTAGACGCCGAGGCTGCTCGCGACGGCGAACCGGCGCATCCCCCAGGTACGGGCGGCCTCCAGCGCGTTGAGCAGCCCGGTCGTCTCGGTGCGGAAGAAGGGCGACCGGGTCCGGCCGGGAATGCTGCCGGCCAGGAACGAGGGGACACCTCGCTGCGGCGGTGGGCCGTGACGACCACCTGGTGTCCCTGGTCGAGGAGCGCGCGGGCGGTGTGGGCGCCGATCATGCCGAGCCCGCCGGTGACGAGGATCATCGGGCCACCTCGTAGCGGGGATGGGTGAAGAAAGACCACCCGCCTGATCTGCGGGAGGATGCCAATAGCCCCAGATGACGATGGGTTCGCCGATGCCGTCGGCTTGGACGCGGTCGAGACGAGTACGTCTTCTGATTTCTTTCTGCGGTGGTGTCGAAGGGCGGCGACCGCGTTCGTAGCCAGGATGAGAGGCCGGCAACGGGCCGGTCGCCACTCGAAGGAGCCACGATCATGAAGCTCACCACCATCACGATGGTCACCGTCGACGGAGTGATGCAGGGACTCGGCGCGCCGGACGAGGACCGCAGGGGCGGATTCGAGCGCGGCGGATGGGTCGCGCCGCTGTTCGACAACGAGGCCATGACGTCTCTCAACCAGGTCTACCAGCGCGCCGACGCGTTCCTGTTCGGCCGGCGGACGTACGAGATCTTCGCCGGCTCCTGGGGCGTCATGCCCGACCCGAGCGCCGACCCCATCGCAGAGGCGTTGAACACGCGGCCCAAGTACGTGGCATCGACCACACTCACCGACCCGCGCTGGGCGAACACGACCGTTCTCTCCGGTGACGTCGCGGCGGCCATCGGCGAGCTGAAAGCCGAGCAGGAAGGGGAGCTGCAGGTGCACGGGAGCGGCGCCCTGATCCGGTGGCTGCTCGAGAACCGGCTTGTGGACGAGATCACGCTGTTCGTCTGCCCCGTGGTCGTCGGCCAGGGCACGCGGCTGTTCCCCGACGCCGGCCCGGACACCGCGCTCGACCTGGTCGAATCCCGGACCACCCCGCGAGGCGTGATGATCCAGGTCTACCGGCCCACCGGCCGCCCGGAGGCGGTCGGGCTCTGACCGCCTTGATCGGCCTTGGCGAACCACCGACACCAAGCATCCTGACGATCACCACCGGGGGATCAGGGACACCCTCTAACGGCCGTCCGCAGTGACGCGGACGGGCAGCGAGGTCAGGCCGTGCATGAGCATGCCGGGACGCCATTCGAGCCGGTCCGCGGGCACCGCGAGCTCGATCGCGGGGAACCGCCGCAGCAGGTGGCTGAAGGCGACCTCGCCTTCCACGCGGGCCAGCGGCGCGCCCAGGCAGTAGTGGATGCCGTGGCCGAAGGCCAGATGCGGGCTCGGCGCCCTGCCGATGTCGAGCCGGTCCGGCTGCTCGTACTGGGCGGAGTCGCGGTTGGCGGACAGCAGGGAGACCAGGATCAGCTCCCCGGCGGGGATGTCCGTGCCGCCGATGGTCACGGGCCCGGTGGTGAAGCGGAGGGTGGAGGTGCTCAGCGGCCCGTCATAGCGCAGGAACTCCTCGACCGCGCCGGGGATCAGCGCGGGGTCGGCGCGCAGCAGGGCGAGCTGGTCGGGATGGGTGAGCAGCGCACGCATGCCGTTGCCGATCAGGTGGACCGTGGTCTCGTGGCCGGCCACGAGCAGCAGCCAGGCGGTGTCGACGAGCTCGGCCGCGCTCATCCTGCCACCTTCGTCGTGCACCCGCACCATGGCGCTGATGAGGTCGTCAGCCGCCGGGTCCGCCCGCTTGGCCGCGCACAGGTCACCCAGGTACGCCAGCGTCTCCTCGGCGGCCGCGACCACCTCGCGCGGATCGCCGGCGGAGCCTTCGATCGTGGTGCTGGACAGGCGGATCATCTTCGGCCAGTCGGCCTCCGGCACGCCGAGCAGCTCGCCGACCACCATGGCGGGCAGCGCCACGGCGTAGTCCTTGAGCAGATTGAACTCGGGCTCCAGCAGGTCGAGAAGCCCGGAGCTGATCTCCTCGATACGCGGGCGCAGGGCCCGGATCCGCCCCGCGGTGAAGGCCTTGACGACGATGCGGCGCAGTCGTTCGTGATCAGGTGGGTCGGAGAACAGCATGTTGTCGGGGGTGACCGCCGCGGCCCCGCTGCTGTCGCCGCCCGCCAGCTCGTTCGCCTTGATCACCTCCGGGTGGGAGGTGAAGTCCTTGCTGATGCGCGGGTCGGTCATCGCGGCCTTGACGTCCTCGTAGCGAGTGACCAGCCACACCTTGACCCCCTGGGGCGTGGCCGTCCGCGTGACCGGAGCCTCGCGGCGCAGCCTGGCGTAGACCTCGTGCGGGTCGCGCAGGTAGTCCTGATCGAACACGGTGTTGATCACAGCGCCTCCTCGGTCGGGCTCCCCGTACGAGTCAACCGGGTGGTCGCCGTTCTGTCACCAGCCCGAGCCGGCGTCAGACCGGGACCTGGAAGGCGTGCATGGGTCCGTGCCCGACGCCATGGGTGAGATGACCGCGGACGGAAGCGGACCGAGGGTGGGCGGCACGCCCGTCAACCTGTCAGGAGGCGGCGGGGTGATGGTCGGTGAGGCGGTCGAGGGCGGCCGTGGTGGCCTCGTCGGAGGCGAGGTAGACGACCAGCCGCTGCTCGTCGGGGTCGGGCAGCTCCAGGCTCTCGTACGCCAGCCGCAGCTCTCCCACCTCCGGGTGCGCCCACCGCTCGACGCCGGAGCGTGTGGGCAGCGCGGCCGAGCCCTCGAACCGGTCGCGGAAGCGGGCGGCGGCGGTGATCGTCAGCTCCTCGGCCAGCAGCGCCGCGTGCGGGTCGCCGAGCGCGGCCGCGGCCCGCAGCGCGGCGGCCCGCTCGCCGGCGACCGCGTCCCAGTCCGGGTGGGTATCGTGCGCCCGCGGGTCGGTGAACACGTACCGGACCAGGTTCGGCGGGTCGGCCTCCAGCAGCCCCGTCGGGCCGGCGAGCCGCGCGAACCCGGCCGTCCACGCGAGCAGGTCGCCGGGCGGGTTGGCGACCAGCGCCGGGGCGGGCTCGAGCCGGTCCAGCAGCGCCTGCACGGTCGCACGTACGGTCCGGACCCGCGTCGCGGCGGACCCGTCGCACGCGCCGCCGCCGGCGGTCTTCGCCAGGCGGTACAGGTGGATCCGCTCGTCTCGGGACAGACCCAACGTATCCGAGAGCGCGGCGAGCACCTGGGTGGACGGGCTGCGATCGCGCCCTTGCTCCAGCCGGGTGAGGTAGTCCACGCTGACGCCGGCGAGCGTGGCCAGCTCGGCCCGGCGCAGCCCGGGTGTGCGGCGCCGGTTCCCGTTCGGGAGCCCGACCGCGGCGGGCGGGACCGCCTCCCGGTGCGCGCGTAGGAACGCGCCCAGCTCTGTCTCCGTCATCAACCGCGATTGTATTCGCGGCGAGCCTGGCCCTGCCAGGGCTAGGAAAACCGCAGCCTGGCCCGGACACGTCCGGTGCCGGGATGCTCGCAGCATGAGCGCATTCCTGAAGCGGGGCCGCTGCGCGGGCTGCTCGGGCGGCCGTCGGCCCGGACGGTGCGCCGTACGTCGCTCCGGTCGGAGGGTGCTGCACGGCCCCGGTCACGAGGCGCTCGTCATCGGCGGCCACGCCGGCACCAACCGGGCGGCGAGCACACGTTCAGGCCCCGACCGAGACAGAACCCAAGGAGGAGGCCCATGATCCAGATCGCGATCATCCTGGGCAGCACCCGGCCCGGCCGCCGCGTGGAGGACGTGGCCCGATGGGTCGCCGAGGCCGCCGGCCGGCACCCCGCCGTCAAGGCGGGGGAGGCCGGCCTCGAACTCGTCGACATAGCCGACTACGGGCTGCCGTTGCTGGACGAGCCCGCGCCCGCAGTCATCGGCGCCTACCAGAAGGCGCACACCAAGCGGTGGGCGGCCACGATCGGCAGGTTCGACGGGTTCGTGTTCGTCACCCCGGAGTACAACAGCGCCGTCCCCGCCGCGCTGAAGAACGCCATCGACTACCTGTACGCGGAATGGAACGACAAGGCAGCCGGGATCGTCAGCTACGGGGTCTACGGCGGCACCCGCGCCGCCGAACAACTACGGCAGACCATGGGCGAGATCAAAGTCGCCGACGTGCACGCCCAGGTCGCGATCAACCCGTACTTCGACTTCGACTTCACCGACTCCCAGGCCGGCGTCTGCGCCCCCGGCGAACGCCAGGAAACCGCCCTGCTCTCCATGCTGGACGAGGTCCTCGCATGGTCCCGTGCCCTCCGAGTGCTGCGGGCACCCACCGCGAGCGCAGATCCCCGGCCCGGACCGGCATGATCCACCCGCTACCCCACACAGGAAGGGACCCAGGATGAAAGTAGAGGTGTACGGCGACATCGCGTGCCCGTGGTGCCGGCTCGGCACGCACCAGTTCCACCGCGCGGTGGCCGCGGCCGGTGCGGAGCCGGACGTCGAACTCGTCCATCGTCCGTACCAGCTCCTTCCCGACGCGTCCGAGGAGCCCCGGCCACTGATGGACACGGTGGTCGAGATGTTCGGTCCGGACCAGGCTGAGGCGATGGTCACGGAGATGGCACGGGTCGGTGCCGGCGAAGGGGTCGAGTACCGGTTCGACCGTGCGATGGCGGTCAACACCTTGACCGCGCACCGGCTGCTGTGGCTCGCCCTGAACGAGCGCGGTGCCGCGGTGCAGGCCGTGCTGGCGACCGCCCTCTTCGACGCGTACTTCCGCGACGGCGTGAACGTCGCCGACCACACGCGACTCACCGAGCTGGCCGAGCGGGCCGGCCTGGATGGCGATCGGGTGCGGGACTTTCTCGCCTCCGAGGAGGGGGTCGCCGAGGTGCGTGAGCAGGTGGCGGCAGCGCGGCGGGACGGCGTCACCACGGTGCCGAGGTTCGTCTTCGAGAACGGCCCGCTGATCGTCGGTGTGACCAGCACCGAGGCGCTCGGCGACGCGCTCCGCCAGGCTCGCGGCCGGTAACGCGCACACCGCCCCGGACGCCACCGGTGCCACGTCGCGCCGTCCCCCGGCGGCCAGGCCTGCGTGCCCGCGGAGAGCGACAAACCAGGACGGGCCCAGCAAGTTTCAGCGCGGAAGCACCCAGCTCGGCGTCCACGTCCCGGCGGCGTCGTGGCCGGCCGCGGCGGCGGCGAGGTGGGCGCGGAGGGTGGCCAGCGCTGGGTGGGGGTTGTCGCGGCGCCACAGGAGGGAGTGCGGGTAGACGGGCGTCGGGTCGGTCACCGGGATGCGGCGCAGGCCGTGGCCGGCGGGCCAGACCAGGCGGGTCTCCCTGCCCATGAACGTGGCCAGGGCCGGGGTGTCGGCGATGGTGTCGAGGAGCGCGTCGGAGCCGAAGTTGGGGCCCGTCGCCTCGATGGTGAGGCCGAACTCGGCGACCAGATCGTCGTAGTACGCGGCCCACTCGGTGCCGGGGACGATGCCGGGCATCCAGATCCGGTGCCCGGCGAGCTGAGCGACGCTCACCGACCGGGCGCCGGCCAGCGCGTGGGCGGGCCCGGTGAGGAGCTGGAGCGCCTCGTCGAGCACCCGGACGGACTCGATGTCCTCGGGAAGGGGCCGGCCGGGCACGCCGACGGCGCGGAAGGACACGTCGATCGCACCGGACCGGATGGCGGCGACGGCCGTCTCGACATCGAACAGCATCACCACGTCGAGCTCGATCTCGGGGTGCGCGCGGTGGAAGGCGCGCATCAGGCCGGAGGCCGCGCTGCGCGAGGCGATCACGTCGACGCGCAGCGGACGGCTGCCGGGGAGCACGGACGCGACCGCGCGCTCGGCGACGCGCAGCAGCTCGCGCGCGTGGGGCAGGAACGCCTGCCCGTCGATGGTGAGCCGGGCCCCGCGCGCCGTTCGGGTGAACAGCCGCACGGCGAGGTCCTTCTCCAGCCCGGCGATGCGCTTGGAGACGGCCTGCTGGGTGATCGACAGATCTGCGGCGGCGTCCTGGAACCGGCCGGTGTCCACGACGGCGACGAACGTACGCACAGCATCGAGATCCACACCGACCGACCTTAGGGCACAACTCACAGATGTGCACCGTCGGCCGATCGGTTGTTTGACCGGCGTATCGGTTGCGCGCTTTGATCTCCCAAATCAACGGATGGTTGTTTCGTGGAGATGGCGGGGTGTGCGTTGGGAAGGTCGCTGGGGCGGCAGTTCAGGTGGCTCTGGGCCGCATACGCGGTCAGCACGTTCGGCACGTGGCTCGCGTTCGACGCGTTCGCCCTGATCGCGATTCTGGCGCTGGACGCGGGGCCCGCCGAGGTGTCGGTTCTGGCCGCCGCGGGGCTCGCGGTCGGGGCGGTGGTCGCGGTGCCGCTCGGGCCGTGGGTGGAGTTCCGGCGCAAACGGCCGGTGATGATCGCGATGGACCTGATCCGGTTCGCGGCGCTGATGAGCGTTCCCGCCGCATACGTGCTCGGCCGGCTGAGCTTCGCCCAGCTCCTGGTCGTGGCGGTCGTGGTCGGCGCGGCCGACATCGCCTTCACCGCTGCGGGCGGAGCATGTCTGAAGGCGCTCGTACGGTCGGAGGACCTGCTCGTCGCGAACGGCCGGTTCGAGGCCACGACCTGGACCGCCACCGCGCTCGGGCCGCCGCTCGGTACCGCTGCGATCGGGCTGGTGGGCCCGGTGACGAGCGTGGCGGCCAACGCGGTCAGCTTCCTCCTCTCCGCCGTGGGGATCCGCGCCATCGGCGGCCGGGAGCCACGTCCCGCGCGAACCGCCACACGGTCCCGTTTCGAAGCCGGAGACCTGCTGGAGGGATGGCGGCACATCCTCGCCAGCCCGGCGCTGCGCCCGCTGTTCTTCAACACTGTCCTGGTCAGCGGCCTGATCATGGCAGCCTCGCCGTTGCTCGCCGTCCTCATGCTCGGCGACCTCGGGTTCGCGCCCTGGCAGTACGGCCTCGCCTTCGGCGTCCCCTGCATCGGCGGCCTGATCGGCTCGCGACTGGCCCGCCCGCTCCTCGCCCGGTTCGGACGGCACAAGGTCATGCTCACCGCCGGGACGCTGCGCGCGTGCTGGTCATTCGGATTGGCCTTCGTCCACCCCGGCCCCACCGGGCTCTTCCTCGTCATCGCCGTCGAACTCGGGCTGATCACCTGCATGGGCGTGTTCAACCCGGTTTTCGCTACCTACCGGCTCGAACAGCTCCCGCCGGACCGGGTCGCCCGCACGCTGTCTGCCTGGTCGATCACCAGCAAGGCCACCATCGCGGCCATGACCGGCGTGTGGGGCCTGCTGGCCGGCCTCACCGGTCCCCGCACCGCGATCGCGATCGCCGGTGTCCTCCTCCTGGCGACCTCGCTCCTCCTCCCTCGAAACGACCGTACGTCCCGACCCAAGAACGCCGACCAGGCGCCGCCGGAAAGGCAGCCACTCGCATGAGCACCGCCCCCGCGCTCGATCCCGCGCACACCGCCCTGCTCGTCATGGACTTTCAGCCCGCGATCCTCGCGCTGCTCCCCGAAAGCGACAGGGACGCCCTGCTGGGACGCATGGAAATGGTCATCTCCGACATCCGCGCCAGAGGCGGCACCGTCGCCTATGTCCGGGTCGGCTTCACCGAGGCCGACTGGGCCGCGATCCCGGCCACCAACAGGTCGTTCGCACCGATCGCCCAGCACCGTCTCCTGCACCACGCAGACCCTGACACCGCTGTCCACGAACGTCTCGCTCCCCAGGACGGCGACATCCTCGTACGTAAGATCCGTTACGGCGGCCTGTCCACCACCGACCTCGATCAGCGGCTGCGCGCACGCGGCATCTCCACTCTGATCATCGCGGGCATCAGCACCAGCGGCGTCGTCCTGTCCACCGTCCTCGACGCGGCCGACCGCGACTACCGGCTCTACGTCCTGGCCGACGCCGTCGCCGACCCTGACCCCGAAACGCACGACGTCCTGCTCCAGCAGGTCTTTCCCGCACGGGCCCACATCCTCGACACCGCCGGGTTGCACACCCTCCTGCGCGCTGACCGACGCCGGCCGGCGGCTCCCGAGGACGTCCCCAGCCCCGACCCGTTGCCACCGCCCGAGGCGACGATGAAGGGCGGCATCGCGCGCAAGGGGCACCCAGGAGGCCCCAGGGAATGCGCGGATGATAGGGAATACCCCACCCCAACAGGCAGGCAGGCGTGACTGATCCTGAGTGATCTCCCCGGGACATTGGAGGCATGACGAGATTGCTCGCTGCTGCTGTCGCCGGTTCCCTGGTCCTCGCCCCTGTCACCCCGGCCTTCGCCGCCGCCGTAACGCCCTCGCCACAGACCAGCCTTGACCTGCTCACCACCGAGGATGGCATGGCGGGCGCGTTGAGCCAGGTGCGGGGCCCGGGCGGCGCGAGCGTGACCCGGCGCTCCGGCACCGCGGAGCGGGGGACCGGGAAGCCGATGATCGGTCCCCAGGGCCGGTTCAGGATCGCCAGCGGCAGCAAGCCGATCATCGCCGCCACCGTGCTGCGGCTGGTCGATCAGGAGAAGGTCGACCTGGACGCCATGGTGGAGCGTTACCTGCCCGGGGTGCTGCGCGGCGCCGGCGCCGGCGCCGGGATCGACGGTCGAAAGATCACCGTCCGGATGCTGCTGCAGCAGACCAGCGGCCTGCCCGAGTTCCTCGACGCGATCGAGTGGAAGGAACCCTTCCCGGACTTCCTGCGGGTGGCGCTGACGCTCAAGCCCACGCCCCGCGGCTCCTTCGCCTACGCCAACACCAACTACCTGGTCCTCGGCATGATCGTGACCGCAGTGACCGGCAAGGACTTCCGCCAGGCGAGCCGGGACCTGATCCTGGAGCCGTACGGGATGCGGGACACGTACTGGCCGGCCAAGGGCGACTACGGCATCCGCGGCCCGCACGCCCACACCTACGGGGTGCACCCCGGCCGGCCGCAGGGCGGCGAGGTGGACCTGACCGACCAGCTGCCCACCTACGAGTTCGGTCCCAGCGGCGGCCTGGTCTCCACTCCCGAAGACCTCAACCGGTTCTGGCGTGAGGCCCCGCTGAGCAAGATGATGACCGGGTCGGTGAAGGTCGAGCAGGAAGGCTGGCCCGCGGGCGCCCGCTACGGCTACGGCGTGGCCCGGATGAAGTCGGGCTGCGGCTACGCCTACTTCGCCGCCGGCGACATGCCGGGGGCCGCGGTGTTCAGCGGGCGGGACCGGGCCGGGCGTGCCGCCACCGTCTACGTCACTGGCGTGCCCGGCAATCGGCAGCACCTGATCGACGCCTTCGTCGCCGCGATGTGCGATCGCTGAGTCCGGGCGGCCAGGCGGCGGTCTCGACCGCCTACGCCTGGTCGATGGCGTCATCCAGCCTGGTGGTCGATGTCCAGCCGCCGGGCGCTCAGGCCTGGGACGTCGGCGCGGCGAGCTCGGCCAGGTGGTGCAGCGAGTTGATGAGATGCTCGGGGCCGAACGGCGGGAACTGGATGTACTCCCGTCTGAACTGCGGCACCGCCGACCAGTCGTAGGTGAGCGTGACCTCGGTCTCGGACGGACCGAGCGGTGCCAGGTCGTACCGCCAGATCCAGCCGCCGAATTCCAGCTGACCGTCGTCCTTCTCGTATCCCGTCAGCCAGCCGATGGCGCGCGGCGGGTCGAGCACCTGGACCTTGTTGACCACCTGGTAGCCACGGTTCGGATGGTTGTCGTGATACATGTCCATCCGGAAGATCTGCCCCACCTCGGTGAGCGGTGCCTGGTTGACGGCTTCCTGAACCCAGCCGGTGCCATCGATCGCAGCATGGGTCGTCGGGTCCGCCAGCACCGCGAACACCCTGGCGATGGGCACGGCGACGGTCAGGGTGGCGCTCACGTTCTCCTGGTCCACGGTGTGCACGCTCCTTGTCATCTCATCTCGGGCTTCGCTTACGTGCGGGCTGATCCTCTCGCCGTCCGGAGGTTCCGCCTGGTGGCCGGGCATCGCGGTGATCGGGTCGTTCGTGATGGTGGTGAGCTTCATGATCTCGGTTCCTTTCTCGTCGTTCGGTTCGACCGGACCGCCGCACTCAGCACGAGAGGACGCAAGCTTTCCGGGGGTCCGGTCAGGTGTCCGGGGTCAGGCGTGCCCGCCGTGTCCGCAGGAAGGTTCGTTCGGTGTCGTTGGTGGCCAGGGTGATGGCCTCGTCGTAGGCGGCGATGGCATCGGCGCTGCGGCCGAGGCGGGCCAGCAGGTCCGCGCGGGTGGCGGGCAGCAGGTGGTAGCCCGGCAGGTCCAGCTCGTCGATGGCGGCCAGTGCCGGCGCCGGTCCGTGCACCTCGGCGACGGCGACCGCGCGGTTGAGCGCGATGATCGGGGTCGGGGTGTGCTGCAGCAGCTGGTCGTACAGCGCCAGCACCTGCGTCCAGTCGGTCGCCGGCCCGTCGGTGTGCACGGCGTTGATCGCGGCCTGCAGCTGGTACGGCCCCGGCTGATCACGGCGCAGGCACCGGCGTACCAGTTCGTGTCCTTCGGCGATCAGGTCCCGGTTCCACAGCGACCGGTCCTGCTCGGCGAGCACCACCAGCTCACCCGAAGGC
Source organism: Nonomuraea sp. NPDC049709 (assembly GCF_040674815.1). NCBI lineage: Bacteria > Bacillati > Actinomycetota > Actinomycetes > Streptosporangiales > Streptosporangiaceae > Nonomuraea > Nonomuraea sp. NPDC049709. The sequence goes on along the minus strand of NZ_JBFANM010000028.1, from coordinate 78,308 downwards.
CCCACCCGCGCGGGCCGGCGGGCTTCGGTGAGCAGGAGCAGCGCCAGCAGCCCGATCACCTCCGGCTCGTCAGGCATCAGCTCGGCCAGCGCCCTGGCCAGGCGGACCGCCTCCAGGCACAGGTCCGTCCGCAGCAGCTCCCCGGACGTGGAGGCGTATCCCTCGTTGAAGACCAGGTAGAGCACGGTGAGGACCGAGGTCAGCCGATCGGGGAGTTCGGCGGCGGCGGGCACCCGGTAGGGGACGCCGGCGTCGCGGATCTTCTTCTTCGCCCGGACGATCCGCTGGGAGACGGTCGCCTCCGGCACCAGGTAGGCCCGCGCGATCTCGGCCACCTCCAGGCCGCCGAGCAGGCGCAGGGTGAGCGCGGTCTGCGCGAGCGGCGACAGCGCCGGGTGGCAGCAGGTGAAGATCATGCGTAGCTGGTCGTCGCGCACCGGTCCCACCTCCTGCGGTTCGTCGGGTTGGTGCAGCAGCAGCGCCTGCGCGTGGCGGGCCTCGCGGGTGGATTCCCGGCGCAGCCGGTCGATCGCCCGGTTGCGGGCGGTGGTCACGATCCACCCGCCCGGATTGGGCGGCAGCTCCTCGTGCCACTTCCGCACGGCCACCGCGAACGCGTCCTGCACGGCCTCCTCGGCGAGCCCGATGTCACCCAGCAGGCGCGTCAGCGTGGCCACGCACCGGCCGTACTCGGCCCGGTAGACGCCGTCAAGATCCACCGGGCTCAGCCCCACTGCGCGTCCTCGAACGGGCGCACCTCGATCGGGGCCCCGCAGGCCAGCGCGCACTTCTCGGCCCAGGACAGCGCCTGGTCCAGGTCCTCGCACAGGATCACCCAGAATCCGCCGAGCTGCTCCTTCGTCTCGGCGAACGGGCCGTCGGTCATCGTGGTCGTGCCGTTGCCGGGGCGCACGACCGTACTGGCGTGCGAGGGCAGCAGGCCGCCGACGAACACCCACGAACCTGCGGCCTGCATGTCGGCGGTGACCTGGGCCGTCCGGGCCAGCTGCTGCTGCATCTCCCCCTCGGACGGCGCCGGCGCGCTTTCGTCGAACTGGACGGCGAGCAGGTACTTCTTCACGGCGAACTCCTTCTCATGGCGAACTCTTCGACAGGATCAGACGGACAGGCGGCGGGCGACCAGCCGAGCGGGCCGGCACCAGACCCACCACGGAGAAGATCATGGTCAGCCACCCCCGCGGCGGTCAGCCCACCGGTGATCAGTGGCTTCGCCGGGAGCGACGGTGATGACGGACATCGCGTACCTCCAGTGAGTGGCGACCGGCCCGTTGCCGGCCTCTCACCTTGGCTACGAACGCGCTCGACGCCATTCGACACCACCGCCGAAAGAAATCGGAAGACGTCCTCTTCCCGACCGCGTCCGAGGCGGCAAGGACCCACTCGCCACGAGCGATCCGACGGCATCACCGTCTCGAACGGCACCTTCACCGGCTCCACCACCCCCTGGGCCGCCCTCGGCAGACCGCGATCGCGGCCGCGGACGACCGCATTCGGGTCGAGGCCAAGGACGTCGTACCGCAACCTCGTCGCCACGGCCGGGCACTGCGTACTCGACATCGAGGGCGCCTCCGCCACGCAGAGCCAGGTGGTGTTCGTCCCCGGCTACTCCGAGGGCACGGCGCGCAAGGTCCTGTACGTCGGCAAGCGGGCCTTCGTCCACGAGGAGTTCTCCCTCTACGACGATTTGGAGCGCGACTACGCCTTCATGAACGTGTACAGCGGCGTCGTCGCCGATTCGGCCGGCGTGCTGAGCAACGTCGGGCGGCTGGTGGACAACACCGGCGCGCAGGGGTTCGCCTGGGGCCAGCCGCTGCCGCCCTCGGTCGACGTCTTCGGCTACCCGGCGGGCCCGCACCCCGACGGGACGTTGCCGTACACGGGCCAGACCCTTGAGCGGTCCACCGGAGCGGCGTCCGGGCTGGCGGCCCCCGAGCTGTCCGCCGAATGGCTCCTCGGCGTCGACTCCCCGTTCACCGGCGAGGGCTCCCTCGGCTCCGCGTGGCTGCCGCGCTACGACGCGGACAGGGGGCTCGGCCACCTCAACGGCATCACGATGAGCGTCTCCGACACCGATGCCGACAACCGCTACGACACCGGCGTCTCGCCGTACTTCGACTCCCAGACGGCCACGGTCGACAAGACCGCCGCGGCGGCTTGGACCGGCCGCATCGTCTAGAGGCCGTGTTTCAAGGTGTGGATGGATGTGCCGGTGATCGTGCAAAGAAGAGGTCTCCAGCGTGGCGGTGACGAGGCGGCACGACCTCGCCCACTGCCGGTCGGAAAGACGACCACCGGAGCGCAGGCCGACAGCCCGCTTCAGGTCCAGGCAGGTTTGACCATGGTGAACACCGTCTCTGCGCGGCGCATCGCCGTACACAACGGGCCGCCGCGCTTCCGGCCCACCGCGTTGCCCGGTGCCTGAGCCTTTCAGGGTCGCGGACCTACCGTGAGGCATGGCTCCGGCGCAGAGGCTCTGGCTTGTGCTGGGCTTGATCGCGTTGAGGTGACTGAGATCAGCACAGCGTGACGCCTGGCTGGATGGCTCAGCCGAGCGTCACGCGCGGCTTGACCGCCTCGAGACATCATGCCGGGGCCGGCAACCTCGGACGGCGCCTACGAACGCCTCCCGACTGGCGCTTCGGGAAGCTGCCCGACCACCTTGCCCTCGGAGTCCAGCACCTTGATCACCGGGTTGTCGTCGCCGTCGATCTCCAGCACGATCCTCGGGCGTCCTCGCGAGTCGCTGAGCACCAGGAAGGCTCCTTCTGGAGTGCTGTAGCCGAGCTGGACGCGAGGCGGCATAGCGGGCACCTGGTCGATCGGGAGCGCTGGATCAGGCATGTGCTTCATCTCCAGCAGCGCCGCGCCGTGGACGCCCTCCCAGCGGGTGGCCATCGTGATCGCCTGCGCGTTGGTGTAGTCGAGCGAGATGCTGGCCCCGACAGAGGAGGCAACGATTCCTCCCTTCTCGTTCCCGTCGCCATCATTGAAGATCAGATAGGTGCCTTCGGGCCCTTGGCGTTGGTCGGCCGGGTACGTCTTGCCCCCGATGATCACCGGAGGTTTGCTCGAGCTCGCCAGAAAACGCTGCCGGCCTCGGCGGTCCACCACCCGGAACGATTCCCGGGCCTGCTCCCCGGAGGACTCCGCTCGGGCGGGTCCGCTGCCCCCCATCACGGTCGCACCACTCGCCAACAGCGCGGCCGCCGCCGTTCCGATCGCTGCCCGCCGATCACACTGCTCCATCTCCTGTTTCCTTTCTCATCGGAGGGCAACCAGTGGATCATCTGAGCGCTGCCGTGTCCCTGCGGCAAGCATGAAGATCACGGGTAGGGACAGCCTCCCTGCGCTGATGGAGCCATCCACACGTCGTCACGACGTCGGAACGATCCGTTACGCCTGGCCCCGATAGGCAGGCTCCGGCGGTCGCCTGCGGCTCGTAGGGCCGTACGGAATCTCGCCCGTTCTCCTCGGCTCTCGCTGTTCGCGGACTTGGTCCTGCCCTTGGGATCATCCGTTCACCGGGCACCTGGCCACCCGGACCGGCCTTCCCCAGACCGAGTGGTTAAGGCTGTCGTTCGACGCCACCGGCTCGCTCTATCGCGGCCGTCGCCTGTTCCAGGTGGTCGTAGGTGTTCACCGCCGGCCAGGAGCCGGTGATCTCCAGGATCCGAGCTGTCCGTGGCTGTAGTCCGGCCAGGTGCATGGCGGCGCCGTGAGCTTGGGCAAGGGTCGCGGCGGCGAGCAGCACGGCCAGTCCGGAGCTGTCCAGGAAGGACAGCCGACCGGCGTCGATGATCAGATGTTCGTCCAGGCTGCGGCGTACCTGGTCGATGTAGGTCTCCAGCTCGCCCGAGGTGATGGCGTCCACCTCCCCGGTGATCGTGATCACGCTCGCGCCATGCAGGTACCGGTGCGTGAGGATCACGGTAGCCTCCGCAGGCGCGGCGCCGGGGCGGGCGAGCTGAGCAGGGTCGTGATCGCCGCCTCCGCGCTGGAATGGATGTTGAGGGCATCCCATACTTCGGTGATCTGCAGTACGCGGGCGGGCAGGTCCTGTACGGCGGCCAGGTGTAAGGCGCTGCCCTGCTTGCGCACGTCACCGTGGACGCGGAGCAGGACGTGCAGGCCGATGCTGTCCATGAAGGTGAGCCCGCCGAGATCGAGCACCACGGGCTGGCCCGGCCGTCGCATCCGGCCGATGTAGGACTCCAGGTCATCGGCGTTGGTCGCATCGAGTTCGCCGGCCACGCTGATCACCACAAAGGCCGTGAGTGAGCGGCAGTCAAGGCTCAAGGATGTCATGGTGGGCCTCGGCGGGTTCAGGCTACGGGAAGCTGAGCGATGGTGATCACGACCGTGTTGGAGTAGGCCCGGTTGGTACGGCGGCGTCATCGCCGTCACCGCACAGGCTATGAGTGAACGCTGGTGCAGGAAAGCCAGTTCGTCACATGATCTTCGGAGCGAGGTGCATCCGTTCCGCATTCCCGCTTCCGTCGGGGCATGTGCGTCAGTCTCGCGACCAAAGATCGCTAGGCTGCGACGATGGAACGCGTAACCGACGTGCCCGAGAGTCCCGCACCATTGAGGCCTGCCTGGGTTTCGACCGCAGCCCAGCCGGCGGATCCGACGGCCCAGGCGAATGACTACGACAGCTTCGCCGAGGCGTACTCGGCGGAGACCGAGAACAGCCTCATCAACGCGTACATTGCGCGGCCCGCGATCATGGCCCTCGCCGGAGACGTGGCCGGCCGCCGGATCCTGGACGCCGGCTGCGGCTCGGGCCCCCTGTCGGCCGCGCTGCGCGAGCGCGGTGCCGTCGTCACCGGCATCGACGCCAGCGCCGGGATGCTGGCGGTGGCCAGGCGGCGGCTCGGTGACGACGCGGACCTGCGCGTGGCCGACCTGCGTGATCCGCTGCCGTTCGCCGACGGAACGTTCGACGACGTGGTCGCGTCGCTGGTGCTGCACTACCTGGAGGACTGGGGGCCGACGCTGGCCGAGATGCGCCGCGTGCTCAGGCCCGGCGGCCGGCTGATCGCGTCGGTGCACCACCCGTTCGTGGACTACCTGATCCAGGAGCCTCGGCCCAGCTATCGCGCGACCACCAGCTACACCGACGAATGGACGTTCGACGGACAGGCGTTCCCGATGACCTTCTGGCGCCGGCCGTTGCAGGCGATGACCGATGCCTTCGCCGCCGCGGGCTTCCGCCTTGCCGTCATCAGCGAGCCGAAGGCCGACCCGGCCGCCCGTGAGCTGTTCCCCGACGACTTCGACGACTTTTCGAACAAACTCAGCTTCCTGTGTTTCGTCGTCGAGGTACCGCCGGCAGATGCCGGCTCGGACGGCTAGCTGAGCACGCCGACCAGCGAGCAGGTTCTGTGGCACAGGACAGCCTCCTGCGACGGCGATCTTCTCGGCGGTGCTGTCCAAGGAGCTCACGATGAGGGCGTCGCAGCCCGGCCACGCTGGTTCCTTTCCCGCGCTGGCGCGGGTACAGCACGAGATCGGCACGGCCGACAGGCTCGCCAGGTCCACCCTCTCGGAGGTCAGGAAGGCGTGGCGGCTCGATCCTCTGCCGCCGCTCGTCCCACCCCCGCTGACCACGCCGGCCGTGTTTCGGTAGCTGTGTCTCAACCCTGGCGGAGATTCCGGCGGGCGCGCTCCAGGTCGTCTCTGGCGGTCTTGGTCAGCGTCTGCTCGGGGCCCATGACGGCCTCGAATCGGTTCACGACCCATGCGTATTCGGCCAGCGCGTGGGTGGTCCGTCCGACCGCCTCGTAAGCCGCGGCCAGGCCATGCCGGGTGATCAGCGTGTCGGGATGGTCGGCGCCCAGCAGCCGCGCCTGGTGTCCGGCGACGTGCTCGTACAGCTGGACAGCCTCATCAGCCCGGTCCGCCGCCTTGTACGCGCGCGCCAGCTGCCCTCTGACGACCCAGGTGTCGGGATAGTCGCCATCGAAGATCCGCTCATGATCGGCTATCAGCTGCTGGAACAACCTGATGCCCCGCTCGGGCCGGCCTCCCTCGACGTTGGTGTAGGCCTGGAAAAAGCGCGCCGCGAGCAGGGTGGGATGGTCGGGTTCAAGCGCCCGCTCCTGGTCGGCCACAACCCGATCCAACAGCGGCACCGCCTCCGCCGCCCTGCCCGCCATCGTGTACGAGAAGGCCACCGAAGCCCGCGACCACAACGTATCCGGGTGATCATCGCCTAGGATCCGGGAGCGCTCGTCCGCGACCCGCTGGTAAAGTCCGGCGGCCTGCATGACCTGGCCCGCGTACTCGAAGGCATGCGCCAGCGTGTGCCGAGCCGTGAGGGTGTCCGGGTGCTCGGCTCCCAGGAGCTGCTCACGCCCCCTGACGACGGCTTCGGCGATCGGGACGGCCCGGCCGCCGTCGTTGAGATAGACCAGGTGGGACGCGACGCCATGGCGGGCCCGGAGTACGAGCCGGGCTGCCGGGCGCAGCTGCGCGGATTCCTCCTCGGGAACCTGCTCCACGGCCTCCCACAAGGCCGTTGCGTGCTCGGCCGCCGCCATGATCGTGGGGAACTTCCGCCAGGTATCCTGGTCGGAGATGTCCTCGACCGCCGCGCACAGCCGCTGCGCGGCCGTCTCGATCATCTCGGACAGGGTGCGGTCACGACCGGCCTGATCGCGTACGGCACGCCGGACGAGGCGGTGGACGAACGCGGTCGTGTCGCTCCGGCTGAACGTGACCAGCGATCGGGCACCTAATTCGGCCAGAGCCGTCTCCGCCTGCGGGCCGAGCAGGTCGAAACCGGCCCCGGAGGTCGACAGCACGGACAACTCGCCGAGCAGGTGCGCGGTGGCCGGGCTGGTCTGCCCGACCGACAGCAGGATCGCCTGCGCGACGCCGGTCGGGTACGGCTCGCCGCGAGGCCGCGCGAGAAGCACCTCGATGGGGGTGGCGTGCAGCCGTTGCAGGTAGGACTCGCAGGACAGGCGTGGCGGGCCGACCAGAGCGGCGGCGGCGATGCCCAGGGCGAGCGGCAAGCGGTCCAGCTCCTCGGCAAGCGACCGGAAGCCGCCATCGTCCCCGCTCACTCGCGCGCGAAGGTAGTCCACCGCCTCTGCCTCGGTGAACTGCTCCACCGGAACCAGCGTGGCGAGCCGCTCGAATGAGTGATCATTTGTGGTGATCAGCACGCGCGCCCGCCCGTGCGAGGGGAGCAGCGGCGCGAGCAGATCGGGGTCTGTCGCGTTGTCCATCATGACCAGGTACGGCTCACGCCGCTCCTGGAGCCACCCTCTGACCTTGCGAGCCACGGTCGCCGAGTCGTCGACGTCGCTGCGTAATCCGAGTTCGGCAGCCATCTGATCCACGGAACCGTGAAGTTGCTCGGCGGTCTCGGCGTGCAGCAAGGCCACCGGGATGCCCTGCTCGATACAGCGCCGGGCGTACGCCGCCGCCAGCTGGGTCTTGCCCACTCCACGGCCACCGACCAGTGCGCCCACCGCCGCCATGCGAGAGGCGGAGAACAGCTCGTCGATGCGCTCGCTCAGATCCGGACGCGGCTGAAAGGCCTTCGGCTCGCGGGGGACGTCACCGATCACCGCAGGCACCGGGCGCGGGTCGCTCTTCGGGGCATGTGGCGGGCCGGCGCTCGGCACCGGCTGCCCGGCCCATATGGCAAGCGGCGTTCCGGGGAGCAGGACGACCAGACCCACGACGATGCCTGTGGTGTCCAGTCCGAGCCCGTGCGCCACACAGATCCACCAGGCCAGAATCCCAGCCGTCGACGGCAGCAGCGCCGCGATCACGACCTTGAGCCAGCGCGGCAGCACTTCATCCCTCTCTGCGCAGAAAAGGTGTCTGTGATGAATCGGAAGGCCGTACCCGATGAGTGTCACATGCCGCCGGCCGATTACGGCAGAGGGCGCCAACCGCCGGCTCGCCGCTCACCCCCTGGACGTCGCCGGCCGCTAAGCTGGACGGCAGGCCGCCTCGGGGCCCATGGCCACCTGGGATTCACGGCCTCGACCGTGTGTAGGTCCTCCTTCAGGCATCACGGCCTGCTCGGATCGCGCGTCGTTCCGGGTGAAGCGTCACCCTCCGGGGGTCGTACCCCCCGGAGGCCGCCTCACTTCACGCCGAGCATGCCCTGGATGGCGGTGACCACGCCCGCCAGCGCGGTGCCCGCCGCGCCCGCGTTGGCGGCGACCTCGAAGATCGTGTTCAGCCTGGCCTTCAGCCCGCCCTTGCTGCGCTCGCCCGGCTCCTTGTCCAGTTCGCGCTCCACACCGCCGGCCGCGTCCTCGACCGCCACCGCCTGCTCCTCGGGCAGCTGCTCACGCAGCACGGCGACGGCGTCGAGCAGTTCCTCCACCAGCGCGCGCAGCTCGGCCGTGTCGTCGGCGGCCAGGTTGTGCACGGTGGCGTCCCCGCTGCCGGTGCTGATCGCGCTGTTGCTGAAGGTGTTGTGGTTGAACGTGGTCACGTTGACCTCCGGGGAGTAGTGGAAGGGCCGGTCACCCCCGGCGGCGGCCATGAGGAGGCGTAGTTGTTCGACGCGGGCGGCGATGACCGGGTTGGCCGAGGAGCCGGCGAGGAAGTCGAGGGTCTGCACGGTGTCGGCGTAGACCTCGCGGGTGCGGGCGAGCATCTGCGCCAGCATCTCGGCCGCGGCGAACCCGTGCCGCGAGGGCCGCAGCAGCAGATCGAGTGCCCGCATCAGGTAGTGCTCGACCTCCGGTCGCCCCACCTCCAGCCGGCCGTCCTCGCACAGCGCCAGCACCTGCTCGACAGCCGAGTACTCGGCGTGCAACCGCGACAGCAGCACCCGCATCCGTCGGAGCTCCTCGTCCGGCCTGTCCTGCTCGTGGGAGGGGATCACCTGCCACATCGACACCCGCTGCCCCGCCTCGCGCACCCAGGCGTGCTGGACGGACTTGTAGCGCCAGTTGTAGTTCTCCACGACCACCGACGGCGCGCCCGCGCGCACCCACCACTCCTCCGGCTCCGCCACCGCCGAGGTGCTGTCCAGCAGGTGCCGCGCGAAGCGCGGTCCGAACGCCACCAGCGGCACGGGCGCCTCGCGCTCGCCGCGCAGCCACGTCGGTGCTGCCATGGCCAGCCGTACGACACCCTGACCCACTTCGGCCACGAGGTACGCGCCGTCGGCGATGCCGCCGAACTGCTGGCCGCCGGCGCCCGACGACCACCGTCGCGTCCTGGCTGTGCTCGCCTACCTACGAGCCTGACGGGGTGAACGAGGATGGAACGATCGCAACTTCCGGGCCCGGGCACCGCCGACCCCTCGAACGGCCAGGTCGCAGGCAGGCGCTACTCCACCTTGCGAGCGACCCGGGCCCGTTCGGGAGGTCGGCGGGCTGCTGGGGCCGGCGGCTAGTGGTGCGGCACGTAGCCGAACATGAACACGTTCGGCGAGCCGCTCCCGGTCGTGTTGGCCCTGGCCCGCGCCGACGTCCGGATCCCCAGGGCGTCCAGTGCCTCGTTGGCGGCGACGCTGGTGCCCGCCGCGCCGTAGTAGACGGACATCTTGCCGATCAGCCCCTCCGCCGGGTCGAACGTCATCGGCATGTTGAGATCGAACAGGCTGCCCTGGTCGTACGGCCCGCCTTCGTTGATCTCGCCCTCGTTGACCAGCTTCGTCCGCCCGGCGGCGGGATCGGGCGAGGCGAAGCCGTCGTCGCTGACGTACTCCGTGCCGGGCGCAGCCGTGTCGGTGGTGAGGAACTCCTGGCGCGCCGTCGGCTCGACGTTCCAGTTCATCACCCGGCGGTAGGTGACGTGCGGCTGGTCGGCAGCCTCGCCCGCGGCCCGGACGGTCACCTTGACCTGGTACAGCTCGGGCCGCGCCGACGGCACGAACTCGTGCTCCACGATCAGGTCGCCCGTCGGATGCTCGACCTTGAGCACGGACTTGGCCGTGGAGTCCGTCGCGTCGAAGCTGACCACCTCGATGTTCCCGGTGCCGCTGCCCGGCAGCCCGGAGATGCCCCGCCCGGCGTGGGCCCAGGTGGAGTAGCCACCCGCGCCGACCGGCCAGGTGACCTGCGTGCCCCAGCCCTCGCACGGGCACTGGTGCGCCGGGTCGGGGTGAGCCAGCGCCTCGGCCCCCGTGGGCACGTAGCGCAGCCCGAGCGAGGTCACGCCCTCCCCGGTGGAGGGGCCGCAACCCTCCTCGATCAGCGTGCCGTACCTGCTGACGCCCAGCTGTACGGTGCCGTTGGTGATGCCGGCGCCGTCCAGCTTGCTCGCGCCGACCTCCCAGTGCACCTTCGCGGGCGGCTCGCGGTAGTCGACCTGCGCCGGGTTGTGGTGGGTGAACGCGAGGGTGATCTGCCGTACGTGGCCGCCGCACGGGCCCATCCGGACGCTCTGGTCGAAGTCGGGCAGCGGGGTGACGCTGTCGTCCTCGTACGCGCGGGTGGGGAAGTCCTTCCAGTGCATCGTGGAGATCGTGACGAAGCCGACCTGCTGCTCCACCTTCGCCTTGAGCGCGACGATCCAGGATCGCCACGTCTTGTCGGAGGTGGCCTTGGGCGCGGTGATGTCCAGGTAGGCACTGCCGCCGGGGTAGAGCGTGACGTCACCGCTCACGGTCCCGCTCTCCTGGAGGTTCACCACCTGGCGCGCCGGGCGGGGGATCGCGGGGAAGGGGTCGCCCTTGGTGGTCCGTGCGTCGGCGTCCAGGAGGTCGCACCACTTGGAGATGTCGGGGTCGGTCATGTGCCAGACGCCGCCCCACGGATCGCCCTGGTGCCCGCCCTTCGCCTCGCCGCAGAGCTGGTAGCTTGCCCGGGCGAACGCGATCGTCTCGTTGACGATGTGGCTGCCGAGCTGCTGCACCGTGTTGGCGAGCTGGATGCCGGGATCGCCCTCGTCGGAGGCGGCGATGTTCTCCCACGACTTACGGATCACATCGGCGTTGAAGCGCTCCTCCAGGAACTCCGCGAAGATGAACCCGCCGTACTGCCGTCCCCGCGCGAAGCCGTCCCAGTGGGTGAGCCGCAGGTCGGGACGGCCGAGAAACTCGACGATGTTCTTGGCGTAGTCGTAGCGCTCGGCATCGGGGAAGCCCGGAGCGGGCTCGTCGCGCACCGACTGATGCGTCGCCCACTCCGCCGTCGCCTCCATCCACGACTGGAGCGGGACGAAGTTGCCTACCTTGTTGATCACATCGGTCTTCATGTAGGCGTATTGGTGCACATGGAAGACCTCGTGCCGCGGCGTGGACCACTCGTCGGCCTTGTTGCCCATCCAGATCGTGTTCCGGGCACCGAGCAACGAGGTCGGCGGCGTGAACGCGTCGGTCTCCGTGCCCCGGCTCGACCCGTACAGCACGACGATCGGGTCGTCGTTGGGCCGCTTGTAGCCCAGGTTGGCGTAGTCGTAGAGCGCCACCTCCAGCTGGCCCGCGGCCCGCTGGATGTAGTTGGGGATGCCGTCTCCCTCGATCCCGTAGGTCCAATACGGCACCGGCCCGTCGTCGGTGTCCACCGGCCGGTCGCCGTCGACGTTGTACCAGATCTCGAAGTGCGGGGTGCTGTGCTTGCACTTCCACCGCCCCACCCAGGCGAGGTTCAGATCCTTGTCGCACTGCGGGAACCCGGGTACGAGCGCGGTCGTGGACGGCTCCGGCTCGGCCGGCGGGCTGTCGAAGGCACCCTTCGCGATGCGGTTGACGATGCCGTTGCGCACCCCGTGCGGGAGCTTCTGCAGCACGTCGTTGACCACCAGCGCCAGGTACGCGTGCTCCTGCTCCGTGAGCGACTCGTCCCGGTACCTCTTCGGCGGGTTGTTCCCCTGGAAGCCGAGCTTGGCGTATCCGTGGTTGACGAACGCCTGCTCGTTCAGGCTTCCGGAACGTACGTCCTCCAGCAGCGCCCGCAGACCGGGCGCGAGCTTGGAGTAGTCATCGCGCGGCCGCTGATCGGCGGCGACCTCGGCGAGCGCCGGTGCCGACCGCTGATCCGCCTGCGCGGGGGCGGCTACCGCCCCCAAGGCGACGATCACGAAGGTGATCGTCGCCACCCGTAACACGCCTGCCAACCCCATGTGATGCCTCCCCGTGGATGATTTCCCGGCCGACGGTGACAGACTTGACGGGCTGGCACAAGAGCGGTGCGCCGGACCATCAAGTCAGGATCAACGCCTGCGTGTACGGGAAGCACCGGCTGGAGGGCGCCGAACAGACGGTGGCCCACGAGGGCGCCCCGGCGGCCGTGCCGGGGCTCAGCCGGCGCGGGACGGGTCGGCCGGGTAGACCCCGAGGATCTTCACGTCCGTGGTGAAGAACGCCAGCTCCTCCAGCGCGTTCTTCAGGCCGGGGTCCTCGGGGTGCCCGTCGACCTCGGCGAGGAACTGGGTGGCCGCGAAGTGGCCGCCGACCATGTAGCTCTCCAGCTTGGTCATGTTGATGCCGTTGGTCGCGAACCCGCCCAGCGCCTTGTAGAGCGCGGCCGGCAGGTTGCGGACATTGAAGACGAACGAGGTGACCACCGGGCCCGCGCCGCGCGGTGCCTGGATGAAGTGCGGGCTGAGCACCACGAACCGGGTGGTGTTGTGCTCCTCGTCCTCGACATCGCGGGCGAGGATGCGCAGGCCGTAGATCTCCGCCGCGAGCGGCGGCGCGATCGCCGCCTGGGTCGGGTCGTCCGCCTCGGCCACCTCGCGCGCGGCGCCGGCGGTGTCACCGGCGATCACCGGCACCAGGCCGTGCTCGCGGATGATCCGGCGGCACTGGCCGAGGGCATGCACGTGGCTGTGCACGGCCCTGATCGTGTCCAGGGTCGCGCCCGGCGGCGCCATCAGGTTGAACTGGATGCGCAGGAAGTGCTCGCCGATGATGTACAGGTCCGAGGTCGGCAGGAAGTGGTGGATGTCGGCGACCCGGCCGGCGATCGAGTTGTCGATCGGGATCATCGCCAGCTCGGCCTCCCCGTTCTCCACCACCGCGAACACGTCCTCGAAGGACGCGCACGGCACCGTGTGCCAGTCGGGGTAGTGGCGCTTGCACACCATGTGGGAGTTCGAGCCGGGCTCGCCCTGGTAGGCGATACGTCGTGCGGTCACCGCAGCAGTTTCCCACGCGGCCGGGCACGGTTGCCCGGCGACGGCCCGGTCGCGGCCCAGGCGCCGTGAACACCGCCCTCTCGTCGTCGCCGGTGAGCTGATGAGAGCGGATGAGAGCGGATGCCGAGCAGGTCGCCGAGTTCGTCGTCCGCGGCCGGCACTCGGGCCCGCTCGGCTTTCGTCGTCCGGCGCCGGCACTCGGGTCTGCTCGGCTGCGGCGCTTTCGCAAGGTGAGTGGCCTGGTCACGACCAGGTCCCAGTCGTCCCAGCCTCCGAAGTCCATCCAGGCGATCACCGGCCGCCCGTGGCCGTCCACCGCCATGGCCAGGACGCGACCTCCGCTACGTGCCCCTGACCGCCCAGGCGTACGCGGACGAGCAGCGCGCGCAGGGCGTGCCGGGGGAGCGGGTGCAGCTGAGTGCCGACCTGTACGCGTACGTACGGTCCGGCGGCCTGGCCTCGCTGACCGGCGACGTCCGGACGGTGCTCGGCCGGCCTGCCCGTGACTTCACCGACTGTGCCCGCGCCACCGCCGCCCAAGGCACCTGGGACTTCTGACCTCCCCTCAGCAGCCGCGGCGTGCCGCGGATGAAAGTTTCAGCGGCCGCTGCAACTCGGGCAGCCGTCAGGCGGGCGGCTTGACCTGCCCGGATCGCGAGCCGGCAGGGTGTCCCGCCATCCGGCACTTCTCATCTCCGTCACCTTGTGCTTCACTCCAAACGCACCTGGGAAAGCGCTTACCAATCGAGGGTGGGCGCTTTCTCCGACGGTGTCCGGCAGGTCAGCCTGTCCGACGAAGGGAGCTTGATGAAGGCGGCGACGAACAGGGCGCGTGCGCGGTGGACGGGGGCGCCGCCTTCCGTGCCCACCGGGCCGGCCGGCCCATCGTCATCGCCGGGGCGGGCACCCGAAAGCTGACTTCCTGACGCGCTTCGACGCGCCAAGCGCTCACACCCCCTCAGCCGAACTGGAGTTTCACCGTGCGCAAAGACCGAAAATCGGCGGCCGTGCCGGCCACGTGGCCGGGTGGCGGCTGCTCGTCGCGTCCGTCGCTGGGAGACCATCGATGCGCCTGACGCCTTTCCTCACGTGCGCCGGCCTGTTGGCCGGCGTGCTCGTCGCGCTGTCCGGGAACCCGGCGCACGCCGCGCCCGTCCGGTATGAGGCCGAAACCTCTCCGGCGGTCTGCGTCGGCACGATCGACTCCAACTGGGCCGGCTACTCCGGCACCGGTTTCTGCAACGCCGACAACGCCACCGGCGCCTACGCCCAGTTCACCGTGAACTCCTCCACCGCCGGCACCGCGACGCTGGGCCTCCGCTTCGCCAACGGCACCACCACCGCCAGGACCGCCGGCCTGATCGTCAACGGAGCCACGGTGGCGACCCCGTCGTTCGAGGGCACCGGCGCATGGTCGGCCTGGGTCACCAAGACCATGACCGTCTCGCTGAACGCCGGCGCCAACACCATCCGGCTGAACCCGGCCACCGCCGCCGGCCTGCCCAACCTCGACCACCTCGACGTCGAGACCGGCGACCAGCCGCCGCCGGCGAACACGTTGTACGTCGCGACCGACGGCGACGACGGCAACCCGGGCACGCAGGCGTCGCCGCTGCGGACGATCCAGCGGGCCGTGGATCTGGCGCAACCGGGGCACACGATCGTCATCCGCGGCGGGACGTACGCGCCGAGCACGAACATCCAGCTGGTCAAGAGCGGCACGGCGAGCCGGCCGATCACGATGACCGCGCACGAGGGCGAGCGGGTGATCATCGACGGCGAGAACATGCCGTACACGCCCGGCGCGGTCGGCTCCACCATCCCGCGCCCCGAGCGCGGCGCCATCCACATCGAGGGCGAGCACTGGCGGCTGGTCGGGCTGGAGATCGTCAACGGCCCGTACGGGATCTTCGGCCTGGACACCAGCGACAACGTCTTCGATCTCCTGACCGTCAGGGACAACTACGAATCCGGCCTGCACCTGCAGGGCGCGTCCAGCAACAACCAGATCATCGACCTGGACGCCTACGGCAACCGCGACCCGCGCAAGAACGGCGAGAGCGCCGACGGGGTCGCCATCAAGGAGGGCTCGGGCAGCGGCAACGTGATCCGCGGCGCCCGGCTGTGGCACAACTCCGACGACGGCCTGGACTTCTGGATGTTCCTGTCCCCGGTCACTGTGGAGTCGTCGGTGGCCTGGGGCAACGGCTTCAACCGGTGGAACCTGCCCGGCTACACCGGCGACGGCAACGGCTTCAAGCTCGGCGGCGGCGACCCCGACCCGCCGGCCGACCACGTCATCCGCAACTCCATCGCCTTCGACAACGCCGTCGGCGGCTTCATCGACAACGGCAACCCCGGCCGGCTGGCCGCTGACCGCAACACCGCCTGGCGCAACGGCGGCACCGGTTTCGACTTCGCCGACTCCGACTCCACCCTCACCAAGAACCTGTCGGTGGCGAACCAGACCCAGGTCTCGCTCGGCTCGTCGTCGTCCGGCTCGGGCAACTCGTGGGACCTCGGCGGCTCATGGACGTTCACCAGCACCGACGCGAGCGTGATCAAGGGACCTCGGGCGGCAGACGGCTCGATCCCGTCCTCCGCCTTCCTGCTCCCGGCCAACGGCGCCGACGTCGGGGCGCGGATCTGACGTCGGCGGACCCACGTACCGCAGCACGGCTCCGCTCCCCGGCCGCTCCGGAGAGAGCACCGACCCGACAGAGAAGAACGCATCCAGCAATCGACGACGAAGGTGAGACGAGCATGAGACGAGCAGTCGCCTTGCGACTTCAGGCGGGGCTGGCCGCGGCGGCCATCGCGGCCGCGGTCGGCATGGCCCTACCGGCATTCCAGGCGTCGGCGGCGGCCGGCAGCGCCACGGGCTACGCGACCGCCAACGGCGGGACCACCGGCGGCGCGGGCGGGCAGACGGTGCGGGCCACGACGGGCACCGCGATCCATGCGGCCCTGTGCGGCCGGGCCAGCAGCAGCACCCCGATCACCATCGAGGTCGAGGGGACCGTCAATCACGGCAACACCAGCAAGGTGTCGGGCGAGAGCTGCAACACCGCCGCCGGCGTGATCGAGCTCAAGCAGATCAGCAACGTCACGATCATCGGGGTCGGCAGCGGGGCCGTCTTCGACCAGGTGGGCATCCACATCCGCGAGGCCGGCAACATCATCATCCAGAACGTGACCGTCCGGAACGTCAAGAAGTCGGGCTCGCCCACGTCCAACGGTGGTGACGCCATCTCCATGGAGAGCGACGTGCGCAACGTCTGGGTCGATCACGTCACCCTGGAGGCCTCGGGCGGGGAGTCGGAGGGGTTCGACGGCCTGTTCGACATGAAGGACAACACCCAGTACGTGACCCTGTCGTACAGCATCCTGCGCAACTCCGGCCGCGGCGGGCTCATCGGGTCCAGCGAGAGCGACCGCTCGAACGGCTTCATCACCTTCCACCACAACCTGTACGAGAACATCGACTCCCGCACGCCCCTGCTGCGCGGCGGCATAGCTCACATCTACAACAACTCCTACGTGAGCCTGCATGAGTCCGGCATCAACTCCCGGGCCGGGGCTCGCGCCAAGGTGGAGAACAACCACTTCAAGGACTCCAAGGACGTCCTCGGCACCTTCTACACCAGCGAGGCCGGCTACTGGCAGGTCGCCGGCAACATCTTCGACAACGTGACCTGGTCCAGCCCCGGCAGCGAGAACAACCCCGCCGGCCCCGACCCGCAGTCCAACACCTCCGTCAGCGTCCCGTACTCCTACAGCCTCGACGGGGCCGGTTGCGTGCCGGGCATCGTCCGGCAGACGGCGGGCGCCAACAAGGGGCTGCAGGTGTCGAACGGCAACTGCTCGCCGCAGACACCGACGGCGACGCCGACACCTACCGGCCCCACGCCGACGGTCACCCCCACGCCGACGATCAGCCCCACGCCCGGCGGGAACAACCTCAGCATCGGGGCCGGCTCCGACGGCTCCAGCAAGGCCGACGGAACGAGCTACGGCAACGTGCGGGACGGCAACCTGAGCACCTACTGGTCACCGGCCGGCTCGACCGGCGACATCTCCATCAAGTGGAGCTCGGCCCAGACGGTGTCCAGGATCGTCATCCGTGAGGCGTCAGGCGCCGCGGCCATCGGGTCCTGGCAGGTCCTCAACGGCACCAACGGTGCCGTCCTGAAGTCCGGCAGCGGTGCGGGCAGCATCACCTTCGCCCCGACCTCGCTGAGCAAGGTCACCTTCAGGATCGCCGGCTCGACCGGCACGCCGCGGGTCGCCGAGTTCGAGACCTACGCCGGGTAGACCGTCAGGTTCGGTGCCCGGCCGGCCGGTGCCACCCGGCCGGCCGGGCACCGATGCCGAGATCATGGTGCTCCATCATGAGGTGGCGGAGCCGCCTGGCGGATGACCCGTTTCTGTGGTGAGACTGGGCGTATGGCGTCCGAGGTGAACGTGATACCTGCCCCGCGTCGGCTCGAACGGGCCGGCGGCTCAGGGTCGTTCGGCGGGGATGCGCGTACCGGTGTCGATCCGTCGCTGGGGCCGGAGGCGTACCGGCTGACCGTGTCGGCCGACGGCGTCGAGATCGTGGGCGGCGACGAGGCCGGTGTCTTCTGGGGGCGCCAGACCCTGCGGCAGATGCTGGGCCCGGACGCCTTCCGCCGGGCCCCCATCACGCGAGGGCCGGTCACGGTGCCGTACGTGACCATCGAGGACATGCCGCGTTTCGCCTGGCGGGGCTTCATGCTCGACGTCGCGCGGCACTTTCTGCCCAAGGACGACGTGCTGCGCTATGTCGACCTGCTGGCCGCCCACAAACTGAACGTCCTGCACCTGCATCTCACTGACGACCAGGGCTGGCGGGTGGAGATCCGACGCTACCCCCGGCTGACCGAGGTCGGCTCCTGGCGGCGGCGGACTCGCATGGGCTGGGGCGAGCCGCCGCTCTGGGATGAGCGGCCGCACGGCGGCTTCTACACTCAGGACGATCTACGGGAGATCGTCGCGTACGCGGCGGAGCGGCATGTCACGGTCCTCCCCGAGATCGACCTTCCGGGCCATTCGCAGGCCGCCATCGCCGCCTACCCCGAACTGGGAAACGCCGACGTCGTCGACACCGCCGCGCTGGAGGTGTGGACCGACTGGGGGTTCAACCGCAACGTGCTGGCTCCTACCGACGGCGTGCTGCGTTTCTACGAGGGCGTCCTGGAGGAGGTGCTGGAGATCTTTCCCAGCCGGTACGTCCATATCGGCGGTGACGAGTGCTTCAAGGATCAGTGGCGCAAGTCGCCCACGGCCCAGGCGCGCATCGGTGAACTGGGGCTCCGGGGTGAGGACGAGCTGCAGGCCTGGATGATCCGTCACTTCGACCGATGGCTCGCCGCGCGGGGACGGCGCCTCATCGGCTGGGACGAGATCCTGGACGGCGGCCTGGCGGAGGACGCAGCCGTCATGTGCTGGCGGTGGTACGCGGGCGGGATCGCCGCCGCGGAGGCCGGGCACAGCGTGGTGATGTGTCCGCAACAGGAGGTCTACCTCGACCATGCGCAGGCCCATGGCGACGAGGAGCCCGTACCGTTCGGATGGGTGCACACGCTGGAGGACGTCTACCGCTTCGAACCCGTGCCGCCCCGCCTGGCCGGCACACCCCACGCGGCCAACATCATCGGCACCCAGGCGAACCTGTGGACCGAGGTTGCCGAGAACCGCAGCCGGGTCGACTACCAGGCGTTCCCCCGCCTCGTCGCGTTCGCCGAAGTGGCCTGGTCGGACCTGCCGGACCCGGACGAACGCGATTTCGAGGACTTCGAGCGCCGGATGAGCATGGCGCACTACGCCCGCTTGGACGCGCTGGGCGTCGGATACCGCCCGCCCACCGGGCCGCACCCATGGCAGCAACGCCCCGGCGTTCCCGGACGGATGCACAACAAACCCCGGAAAACCTGGCGGATGGCGACCTGACCGTTTGCCCTGCCCCGCACAGGTGCGGGGCAGGGGGACGGCCCGCCGCGGCCGCTCACGATCCGCTGTGCTGGTGCTGCTCGGGCAGGCGGCTTGCCGGGTGCACCCACAACAGCACGTTGTCCAGCCGCCCGTCCTTCGCCTCCTCCCGCTCCCGCCGGAAGAACGCAAGGATCTCTCGGTCCGAGTGGCGCAGGCTGAAGTGCACC
The DNA here is from genome assembly GCF_040674815.1 of Nonomuraea sp. NPDC049709. Taxonomy (NCBI): domain Bacteria; kingdom Bacillati; phylum Actinomycetota; class Actinomycetes; order Streptosporangiales; family Streptosporangiaceae; genus Nonomuraea; species Nonomuraea sp. NPDC049709. Next base: position 59,040 of record NZ_JBFANM010000028.1, on the reverse strand, counting down.
AGGACGAACAAGGTCTGGGGGTGGGCCTCGACCAGGGGTCTGAGCCGGCTCCACACCGTGTGCCCGACCCGATTCGCGCGCTCCGCCTCGGCGTCGTCCAGGAAGGTGCACTCGGTGATGACGACCGGATACTCGAAGAGCCACGGGTTCCGCTCGAACACGTTCACATGAGTGTCGCCGAGAAAGGCGAACAGCGGCCGGCTGACCTCGGCGTCGACCTCGGCCCCCTCCTTGCGGCGCCGGGCCATGATCCGGCCGAACTCCTCGCCCCGCCCCTCCCTCACCAGGGACCGCCGCAGCTCCTCGAACTCCGGCCGCAGCGCCTTGCGCCGCTCCGAGAAGGCGTATCCCACGCAGGGCACCTTGTGTTCGCACTCCACCACCCGCACGTGGTGTCCGCGGCGTCCGAAGACGAACTCGTCGTCCTGCCGCACGCCATGCAGGCGGTGACCCCCCGCCAGCGCGGGGTCGAAGCCCGCCCCGTGATTGAGCTCGGCGGACGCGCGCAGGTAGGACTCCGCGTACGGCACTGACTCAGCGGGCAGGTAGACGTCCGCGCCGGAGGAAGCCAGGAAATCGAGATCCTTGGAGTGATCGTGGTGGGTGTGGGTCAGGAAGACCGTGTCCACCTGCCGCCCCTCACACAGCCCCGCGTCGAGGCTGCACCGTAGCTCGGGGATGTGGAAGAAGGTCTTGTCGTTCGCGCGGGAGTAGCCGGTGAGCGTCAGCTCGGTTCCGTGGATCCGCCAGGTCTTCCACTGCCGGAAGGGATGCCCCCGCTCCAGCAGCTCGGGATGGTCAAGCCGTTGCTCCGGAACCTGCATCATCGAGGGGGCCTTTCCTGAGCGGTCGTGGACAGCGCTTCCCGCCGCCGGTGATCAAGCGTCCGCGATCGTAGCGCCCGATCTTCCCCCGGGCACACCGATTTTCCAGGCCGGCGGTGTGCTCCGCAGCTCCGGGGAACCCGGGGCCCGCGCGTCCAGGATCGCGTGGTCCCGGGAGCGGCCTGACCTCAGCGGCGGCGGTAGGTGACGATCGACTCGGAGTCACCGTTCACGATCGAGGTCGCCAGCCACAGCTGGGACGTGCCCGGGATGCGCTCGACCACCGCCCGGGTCACCTCGCCGGGCGACGGCGAGCGCTCGCGCGTCCACGTCCGGCCGTCCCAGTGCAGCAGCACGACGTGCCGTGGAGTGGTCCCGGTGCGCAGGCTCGCGATCCACACGTCGCTGGGGCCGAAGGCCGTCACGCTGGTCAGCTCGCCTCGCCAGTCCGGCGGCAGCGCGACCCGCGTCCAGGAGGCGCCGTCCCACCGCAGGACGAGGGGGCTTTCCCCGGCCCGTCCCACCGCCCACACGTCGGACGGGCTGTTCTGCCAGACGGCGCCCAGAGTGCCGCCGCCCGGCACCACGGGCATCTCGGACTGCTCGAACCCGCGGGCCGAGCCGTGCCAGACCATCGGCTGCTCCATGCGTGATCCGGCGATCCAGGTGTGCCCCGCGCCCGCGCTCACCGCGCGCAGCTCGTCGGCCGGCGGGTTGACGGTGAGCTTCCGGCTGAAGCGGGCGCCGTACCCCTGCATCACCTGCGAGGACGAGATGAGGACGACGCGACCGCCGTCCACCGCGACGTCCCGCGACGTCATCGGCGACCGATGGCGTCGCCAGGAGCGGCCGTCCCACTGCAGGGCGACGGGCTCGTCGAAGGCACCGCCGCCCACCGCCCAGGCGTTGGCCGGCCCGTCGGCGTCGACCGCCGCCAAGCTGCCGGTATGGTCCGCCGGCAGACGCCGCCAGTGGGAGCCGTCCCAGTGGCGCAGGGTCATCTCCACGCCGTCCTCCCAGCCCTTGTAGCCGGCGGCCCAGGCGAGGTCGGGGGAGGCGGCGCTCACGTCGTACAGGCCCCGCTCCCAGGAGTGGTCGTCGGGCAGGCCGGGGACGAGCTCCCACCGCGCCGACAGCGGAACATCCTCGTCGGCCGGCGTCGGCGTGGGCTCGGGCGTGGGCTCGGGCGTGGGAACGGGCGCGAACTCGGACGCGGGAACGGGCACGGGCGGCGGCTCGGATCCGGCCGCCGGGGTGGGCGCGGCGGCGCAGCCCTGCACGACCAGGCAGGCCACGACGGCCGGCAACCATGCTCTCATCGGCGCCTCCGCGACGGACTATAACAGCGCGCCCGCGAACACGGCTGCGCCCGTTGCAGCCTGCTCTCCGCCCTCCGCAAGACCGGCGTGTCCATCCCCTCATCCCAGCGTCGGCCCGGTCCCTGGAACGACCGTCGGGGTCGCGGCCCCGGACGAAATGACCGCACGATGTCTGGTTGCTGCCCTGTTTTGCTTCCGCCGGGTGGTGCACAGTCTGAACTGCCGGGGGCGCGTGACGGGGCGCGTCAACGCAGGAGTGGGGGTGTCATGGCCGCTTTGCGGTTTTCGCTGCTCGGCCCATTGGCAGTGACGTGTGACGGGACGCATCTGTCGGTGCCGGTCGGCAAGATCCGGGTGCTGCTCGCCGCCCTCCTGCTCCGGCCCAACCAGGTGGTCCCCCTCGACCAGCTCACCGAGCGTATGTGGGGTCAGCGGCCTCCGCGAAACCCGCGTCGGGTCGTGCAGACCAACATCGTGCGCCTGCGGCAGATCCTGGGCCTGAGCGAAGTGATCCAGACAGAGCCGGGTGGCTATCTTGCCCGCCTCGAACCCGGCCAACTCGACCTGCTCGAGTTCCAGCAGTCGATGCGGCTGGCAGCCGACGCGGCGACACCGGTGCTGGAAAACCGTTTCCTGCACGAGGCGCTCGCTCTGTGGCGCGGTCCGGCCTGCGCCGACATCGAATCCGACGCCCTCCACCAGATCGATGTCCCGCCCCTCACCGAGCAGCGCCTTTATGGGCTCGAACGCCGTATCGACCTCGATATTCAGCTGGGAGAAGACGCCGCGCTCATCGCGGAGTTGCGTGGGTTGACCGCCGAACATCCCCTGCGGGAGCGATTGTGGGTCCAGCTCATGACCACCCTGTGCCGGACCGGACGGCAGGCCGAAGCCCTGGAGGCCTACCGCACCGTTACCCACCTCCTCAAGGAGGAGCTCGGCATCGACCCCGGCGCCGAACTGCGACGGCTGCATCAGGCCGTCCTCACCCAGGAGCATGCGCACCAGGCGCGCCCCCTATCGCCCGCGCCGTCAAAGGCACGGAACGGGAGGCAGCCGATCCTCCGTAAGGAGGATCCGGCACTGGGTGAGTTGCTGCGCACCTGGCGGGAGCGGGTCTCGCTGACGCAGGAGCACCTCGCGGCGCGGGCGTGCCGCAACGTCCATGCCGCGCCCCGGCAACTGCCCACCGATGTGGGTTCGTTCGTCGGCCGGGAGCCGGAGCTCGTCGTCCTGGTGCGGGCCGGTGACACGACGACGGTGCCGATCATCGCCATCGACGGTATGGCGGGAGCCGGCAAGACCGCGCTGGCCGTCCACGCCGCCCACGAGCTGGCTCCCCGCTTCCCCGACGGGAACCTGTTCATCGACCTGCACGGCTATACCTGCGGCGCGGCTCCGGCCGACCCGGCCGACACGCTCGCCCGGGTGCTCGGTGTGCTGGGCGTCCCCGGAGAGTCGATCCCGCGGCACCTCGACGACCGGGCGGCCTTGTACCGCAGCGTGCTGGCCGACAAGAAGCTGCTGATCGTGCTCGACAACGCCGCCGACGAGGCACAGGTCCGGCCGCTGTTGCCGGGGGAGGGCAGCTGCCTCGTCCTGATCACGAGCCGGCGGCGGCTGGTCGGCCTGGACGGTGCGCGTACGGTGACCGTGGACGTCATGCCGCTCACGGACGCGGTCGCGCTGTTCGCCGCCACCGCGGCACGACAACGCCTCGTGGACACGCCGGCGGAGGCGCTGACCGAGGTGGTGCGGTGGTGCGGGCTGCTGCCGCTGGCGATCCGGCTGGCGGCGGCCCGGCTGAACGCCCATCCCGCCTGGAGCGTGAGCCATCTCCTGGAACGACTGCGACGGCGTCAGCACCGGCTGAGCGAGCTGCACGCCGGGCAACGCAGCGTCACCGCCGCCCTCGACGTCTCCTACCGCACGCTCACCACCGCCGAGCGGCGCGCCTACCGCCTGCTGGGGTTGCACGCCGGCGTGGACATCACCCCTGACGCGGCCGCGGCCCTGCTGGCCACCACCGTCACGCGGGCCTCGGTGCTGCTGGACAGGCTGCTGGAGAGCCATCTGCTGCAGGAGCACGTTCCCGCCCGCTACCGCTTTCACGACCTGATCAGTGCCCATGCCGCCGAGGAGGCCGTCGCGGAGGAGTCCGAGGCCGAGCAGCGTGCCGCGTTGAGCCGCCTGCTGGACTATTACAGCCGGGGCGCTTCGGCGGCCATCGACCGGCTCTATCCGTACGAGGTCGACACGCGCCCGCGCATAGACCCGAGCAGGATTCCCACGCCTCCGATGGCCGATGCCGCCGGCTGGCTGAAGGCGGAGCTGCCCAACCTGCTCGCCCTCGCCCGGCACGGCTTCCCCGACCGGTTCCCTTCCCTCGGCCCGGGCCTGGCCGCCCAGCTCCCGATCCGTCGAGTCGTCCGGCTTCTTGCCCGCCACCGCGGCGTCCTCCAGGGCGATCTCGCCACCGCATGCACTTCGGACAACGCCGCGCCGGCCGACTTGTGAGCGTTCCTCCGCGTCTCCTGACGCCGGAGCGCGACGGAGGTGGTCAGGATCGGCTTGGTTTGCCGCCGGACAGCCCGGTCGGATAGGAAGTCGGCATGCTGAGAGGTAACAAGGTCGGGCTCAGGGCCCGGTACGAGGACGACATTCCGATCCTCCGGACCGAGCTCTACGACGACGTGGTCAACTCCTCGCGGGCCGAAGGCGGGCCGTGGCGGCCGATCACCCCCGGCTCGAAGGATCCGCGGCTCGTGGTGGACGACAAGGAGCAGGGGCACGTCCCGTTCTCGGTCGTGGAGCTGGACGGCGGCACGCTGGTCGGCACCGCGACGTTCTGGGGCATCGACACCCACAACCGGTCCGCGCACATCGGGCTGGGGCTGCTGCCGTCGGCCCGTGGCAAGGGCTACGGCACCGACGTGGTCGCGGTGCTGTGCCACTACGGTTTCGTCGTGCGCAGCCTGCACCGGCTGCAGATCGAGACGCTGTCGGACAACGTCGCGATGCTGCGCGCCGCGGAGCGCAACGGCTTCGTCCGCGAGGGCGTGCTGCGCTCCGCGGCCTGGGTGATGGGCGAGTTCCTGGACGAGGTGCTGCTCGGGCTCCTCGTCCAGGACTGGAAGCCGGCGCTGTGACTGCTTCTCGGGCGGGAATGGCGCGGCGGCCCCACTCGAGAAGAGGGTCACAATCCGGCGCCGCCGGTCGCGTCGACCACCCTGCCGGTCACCCAGCGGGCGTCGTCGGAGGCGAGGAAGGCCACGATGCCGGCGATGTCCTCGGGCTGCCCGACGCGGCCGAGGGCGGCCAGTGACGCGGCGTGGGCCTCGGCCTCCGGGTTGCCGCGCAGCCATCCCGCGTTGATGTCGGTGTCGACGATCCCGGGGGCCACCGAGTTCGCCGTGATGCCCCGCGGGCCCAGTTGCGCGGCCAGGTTGAGGGTGAAGGTGTCCAGGGCGCCCTTGGTGGCGGCGTAGGCGATGATCTCGGGCATGGCCAGGCGGGCGGCGCCGCTGGAGATGTTGATGACGCGCCCGCCGTCGCGCAGCCGGCTGAGCCCGTGCCGCACGACGAAGAAGGGCGCCCGGACGTTCACCGCGAAGACCTCGTCGAACTGCTCCTCGGTGAGCGAGGCCAGGTCGGAGCTGCGGCCGATGCCGGCGTTGTTGACGATGATGTCGACGCCCGGCCGGAGCGAGTGCGGTTGGACCTGGGCGTCGAAGGCGGCCCACAGCGCGGCCGCGTCGCCGTGCCTGCCCAGCTCCGCCCGGATCGCGAACGCCCGGCCGCCGTCCTTGCCGACTCTCTCGACGACCTCGTCGGCCGCGGCCTGATCGCGGGCGAAGGTGACGGCCACGACGGCGCCGTCCCGGCCGAGCCGCTCGGCGATGGCCCGCCCGATCCCCCTGCTGCCGCCGGTGACCAGCGCCACCTTGCCCTCCAGCATGCGTCCGCCCATGGTGTTCCCGCCTCCCATTTATTGAGTGATTGCTCAACAAGTACGCTAGCACGATTTCTTGAGTGGACGCTCTAGAATGTGGGGCATGGGTCAAGCAGGCACGGCACGGGGTCGCCCGCGCACGTTCGACCGTGACGCGGCACTCGCCGCGGCCACGCGGCTGTTCTGGGAGCGCGGTTACGAGGCCACCTCGCTCAACGAGCTCACCGAGGCGATGGGCATCCGCCCGGGCAGCCTGTACGCCGCCTTCAGGGACAAGAAGGCGCTGTTCAAGGAGGTCGTGCACGCATACGCCCGCTCGCCCGTCGGCGCGTTCGTCGGCGTCGCCCTCCGCGAGGAGCCGGGGGCGTACCACGCCTTCGCCCGAGTCCTGCGCGAGGCCGCGGCGATCTACCCCGACCCCTCCCACCCCGCCGGCTGCCTCACCATCAGTGCCGCCACCAACGTCACCGTCCAGGACGCCGAGATCGCGGCGTTCCTGCGCGACCTGCGCAACGCCAACCTCGAGATCTTCCACGACCGCCTGCGCGCCGCTCAGCAGGGCGGCGAGCTACCCGCCGACGCCAACCCCCGCGCCCTGGCCGGTTACTTCGCCGCCGTCATCCAAGGGATGTCGCAGCGCGCCCGGGACGGAGCTGATGCGGCCGAGCTCACCGAGATCGCCGAACTGGCCCTGGCCGCGTGGCCGCGACACGAGCCGGATCCGCCAGGCTGACGCACAGCCCTCGATCGGCCGAGCGTGCGCCGACCTCGGCCGCGCGTCGGGCGCGACATCTCGGCTGTGCGCAGGATGAGGCGGTTCTGAGGACGGCCGGACCTTAACTGAAGCGAACAGCTCGTCAAAGTCAGGAGTGCCATGAGATCTTTCTCGCGGTTTCTCGCCATCGCCGCTCTCGCCGGAGTCGCGGTCATGAGCGCGGGCTACCTGAATTCGGCCGGCGCGTCGTCCGGAACCGCCGTGACGTACCGCATTTTCGATCAGGACTGCTGCAACCACTGACGGATCGGGCGCCGCCGCGCCGCCTCGCCGCCTCGCCGAGCGAGCGTGGGCGAGTGCGGGCGAGTGCGGGCGAGCGGCGCCCGGTCTCCGCGGCCGCTCATCCGCAACCCCTCCACATCTGTGCTGAGCCACCTCGGGCCCTTGGGCGATGAGCAGGTGAAGCTGCTCTGGATGCCGTCTGAAGGTGCTGGTTGTTTGACTGGAGGTGTCACTGACCAGGGGCGGACGGTGGGGGGAAGTTGTCACAGGGGTTGTCGGTCGGGGTGCTGGGACCGCTGGAGGTTTCGGTTGGGGGCGGCCGATCCGGCTGACCGCCAACCGGTTGCGGACGCTGCTGGCCGCCCTGGCGATGTCCGCGGGGAAGACGGTGTCCATGGAACGGCTCACCGAGATGGTGTGGTCGGACGGATGCCCCGCGAACAGCCGCCGGAGTCTGCAGAACTACGCGGCGCGGCTGCGGAGCGCCCTGGGCGGCGGGTGGGTCGAGACACGGCCGAACGGATTCCTCCTGCGGGTCGATGCCGACGACGTGGACGCGTTGCGCTTCGGGCGCATCCTCGACCGGGCAGCGCGGGCCCAGGATTCCGATCTGGAACGCGGGCTGCTCGACGAGGCGTTGGCGCTGTCGAGAGGTGAGCCGTTCGAGGACGTGGCCTCCCCCTGGCTGCAGGAGGCGGAGGCGCCGCGCCTGGCCGAACGATATCTGGCCGCGCTGGAGCGGTACGAGGAACTCCGGATCCGCCTTGCGGAGGATCTCGGCGTGGATCCCAACGCCGAATTACAGCAGTTGTACGCGGAACTGCTCGTCGACCCGCCTGCGACCGCGCTCCTCGCGCCACGCCTCCGCGTGATCCCCCGAACGATCCCCGCCGCGTCCGGAGAAGTCGTCGGCCGCAGCGCGGAGCTCGCCGCGTTGAGCGATCTGGCACGGTCCGGATCGGCAGCCGTCGCGCTGGTCACAGGTCCCGCGGGCACCGGGAAGACGGCCATGGCCGTTCACTGGGCCCACTCGATCGCTGACCGGTTCGCGGACGGGCAGCTCTACCTCGACCTGCGCGGGTCGCACGACGCGCCGGTCGAACCGGTCACGGCATTGCGGACCTTGCTGCGGGCGCTCGGCGTTCCCCCGAAGACCTTCCCTCCGACCTGGCCACGCTGGCCGGTTCGTACCGGACCCTGACCGCCGACCGTCGCCTGCTGGTGCTGCTGGACGACGCACGGGATGCCGATCAGGTCCGCCCTCTGCTACCGGCGGGCCAGACCTGCACGACGGTGATCACCAGCCGGTGTGGAGCCGCAGGCTGGGACGCCACGGACGCCGTCCGGCTCATCACCTTGGAGGAGCCGCCGGAAGCACGGGAGCCCGGCCCCACCCTGCCGCGGCCGGCACCGGCCGATCCTGGCGGCGAACCGTCCGCACCCGGGCCCATGCTCGGCACCAGGCTTCGACCGCGGCGGAAGCGGGCTCCGTTCACGCGAGAAGAGCCCGCCGAACAGGCGGCGCCCGGCAGTGGGTACGAGCTCCTGAACGCGTAGGGCGACGCCGCCCACTGCTCGAAGGGGTCTTCCCGCTGCGGAAGTCGCCGACCGGCAGCACGCCACCGTTCGCCTTCGGCCAGGCACGCACCTTGTCGAGCAGCTGCCCCGCGAACTCGTGACCTGCGTCGCCCGCAGGGGCGCCACTTGCGGCTGAGCGTCGTCACGTCGATCACGACGGCGAGCTCGGCGACGACCCGAGCCGCGATCCCCGGGTACGCCGAATGGCGATCCCAGAATCGAGCCATGGACCGAACAGAACCACGCCGACCACGCCGCCTGCCGGATACGGACCCCACACGCGCGAGTCGAGGCCCTGACGAAGGTTGTCGCTGAGCACCAGCACCGTCTCCGCAGGCACCCGGTCCGACTTCACGGCCGCGCGCATCTGGGGAGGCACCGGCTGACCTGGCAGGCCCACGAGCCGCTTGACCTGGAGCCCGGCCGAGGGTGAGCGCTGTACGGCGCCGGCCTCCACGACCGTGCCGGGCGGGTCGAGCACTACGATGTCCGCCAGTTTGAGCTGAGTCAGCTTGCGGCGCCGGACGAGGACGCGGTCGCCGTCGCGGAGAGTCGGCTCCATGCTGTGTCCCGCGACCGTTACCAGCACCGTGTTGCGCCGCACCCATCGCAGGGCGCAGAACGCGGCGGCGGCGATCACCACCAGCAGCACCGTGGTCAGCAGCAAAGCACGGCCTCCCGCGTGTCGTCGGCGAGCGCGACGGATGTGGCTCGCGCGTCTCCAGTAAACGTCTCTGCGGCTTCGTTCCGGCTTCACGCGCGAGCGCGGGTGTGTTCGTCGTCCGGACCGTGGTGGAGCACTTTGAGGCTGGTATGACGCAGCCCCCGCCTACATTTCCACCGAAGCTGTCCAGCAGGAAGAGGAGGCAGAACGTGGATAAGATCATCCGTCTAGTTGTGAATGCCGGGGATCGGCTGGTCGAGCAGCTCGTCCCCAGCGTCGGTGTCGCCCAGGCAGCTGATTGCTGGACGGAACGACGCTGCGACCGGGACCAGTTCGGTTCGTACCTGTACCTCCGCACCTGTTGTCGCTGGCAGTCGGGTCTCGTCACCTGCGACGGCTGGCAGTACCAGTGCTTCCAGTGCTGCTGACGGTCACAGATCCGTCCGCCACGGCGGCAGCCGGCTGACCTCGTGGATGCGGTGTAGAGGGGGAGCGGGCGTGGGTTGCCATGGTGAACCTTACGAAGTTCGCACGGCAGGAAGACCTACGCCCGTGTCCCGCGTAGCGCCGAGACCATCGACCCGTATGGCCCGGGGCCACGCCTCCCAGGTGATCGCGCCGCCGCTGAACCGCGCGGCCGCGGGAACCGGCTGACCGGGCGCGCCCTCTCGACCGTCACCAGCACCGTGTCGCGCCGCACCCTCGCACGGCGAGCAACGCCGCGGCGCCCGCCCCGAGCAGTACGGCGGTCAGCAGAAAAGTACGGCCTCCAGCAGGCGGACGTCTCGACGGCGTCCGTCAGACCTCACGGCCGGGGAGGGCAGCTCCGGACAGGACCGCGGTGACGGAGGCGAGGCGGAGGCGGCAGGCCGGTCGCGCTGCTCGTCCCCAGCGCCGGTCGCCACCCCCGTCCCATCCCGCCCTTCCGCCGGCGATGGCGAACATGCGCTCCTCAGCACTGAGCCCACGTCTTGGGAAGGCAATGCTCCACGCTGCAGGCACAGGTGGCCTGGCAGGTGAACCAGGAGCAGCTGAAACCGGCCTCGGGAAGCGCCACGTCGGCTCCGACGGCGACGCGGATGTCCAGGTCGAAGTCCTCGTCGAGGCCGGCGGTCACCAGCGCCACGTCATCGATCGGTTGTACGGTCATGATCGTCCTCGCATTCTCGGGCTGCTCCCGATGGACCGTTCTCGCCGGCACCTCTGCCGGAGCCGGCTTGGACGACGGGAGCAGCGGGGGATCACCCGGTAATCTGCAAGGCTCCTGCATCAGATCCGCCTCACCCCGGAACGGCCGGTCAGGCTCACGCTGCGCGCGTACGCGCACCAGGCGGCCGAGCCACGGGAGCGGAGCGACTGACGCCGGCACGTCCGGCCCCGCCTCGTGCGGCCACGACTCGTCGCGGCGAAGGTGCAGAGGTGAGGCCGAAGTGAAGCAGGGTGCTGGCAGCGTGTCCGGCGTTCGGCTCGCTCAGGAGGAAATCGGCTGATGGAAACGGTTGCGTGGGATGGCACGGCGACTCCCCGGCCGGAGGTGCACGCCGTCCGCGGCGCGGCCCGTGGCGGTGTGCCGGTCCCGCTGTCCATCCTGGATCTGGTGACGGTGAGCGCGGGCAGCACCGCGGTGGAAGCCGTCCGTACCAGCACCGAACTGGCCGGCTTGGCCGAGCACCTGGGCTACCACCGCATGTGGGTCGCCGAACACCACTCCACGCCCGACATCGGCAGCTCCTCGCCCGCCGTGCTGCTGGCGCACCTCGCGGCCCGCACCACGACCAGCCGGCTCGGCGCGGGCGGGGTGATGCTGCCCAACCACCCGCCGCTGGTCGTCGCCGAACAGTTCGGCACGCTCGAAGCGCTCCATCCGGGCCGGTTCGACCTCGGCATCGGGCGGGCGCCCGGGACCGGCCCGGCGGCCATGGCGGCGCTGCGGCGCAGCCCGGCGGAGTTCGACCAGCAGCTGGACGAGCTCCTCGGCTTCCTGGACGGCGACCCGTTCGCCGGCGTGCACGCCGTCCCGGGACCGATCCAGGCCGGTGCGGCAGGGGGAACCGGAGAGGTCTCCCGGCCTCCCGTGTGGATCCTCGGGTCGAGCGAGCGAGGGGCTCGGCTGGCCGGGCGGCGCGGGCTCCCGTTCGCTCTCGCCTACCACCTCGAACCCGGCAACCTCGCGACCGCCCTGCGGGCCTACCGCGACGCGTTCCGCCCGTCCGCGACGCTCGCCGAGCCGTACGCGATCGTCTCGGTGTGGGTCGTGGCGGCCGAGACGCGGCGGCAGGCGGAGCGGCTCATGCGGCCGGTCGGCCTGGGCGTGCTGCGGATGACGCAGGGAGTGCCGTCCCTGGTGCCCTCGCCGGAGGAGGCCGAGCGGTACCCGTACACCGATTCGCTCCGCGGCTCACCTGGATCTGGACACCGTCCCTACCGCGTCCGCTGCTTCACGCGCTGGCGGATGCCGGTTTGCTGGAGGCGTGGTTGCTGATGGACCTCGCGGCCGGCTCGGGGCTGCTGGGCACCTCAACTACGGGGTCGCGTACGCTGCAGCGCCGCTCGTCCTCCTGATTTCCTCGCGCAGACGTCTCCGGGTGGAGTGAGGCGCTCAGACAACCCCCCGAAGCGCCGCAGATCGGGCGCCGGGCCGAAGGGACACCCCGTCGCCCGGGTCGTCGGAAAACGACGGCAACTCGGTCATGACCTAGCCTCGTATCCGCTCGTGCGGTTGGCCGCGTGTGCGGTCAGCGCGCCGATGGCGCAGATGAGCGAGAGGCCGAACAGCACGTACCGTGCCGAGTGCAGCATCGATCCGCCGCCCAGGTTGACCAGGACGCCCGCGACAGCCGTACCGAACGCGATCGACAGGCTGGTCACGGTGGCGATCGCCGCCGCCGCCCGGTGTCCCTCCTCCGGATCCCGTGTGCTCGACATCGCGGCCACCGACAGGTGCGGGTAGGCCAGTCCGATGCCGGCGCCCGCGGCGAACAGCACAGGCACCCACACGATCACCAGCCAGACCGGCGTGTCCTCACGCTGCAACAGCCCATGAACGATGAGGCCGAGCGCCAGCAGCCCGGGGCCGAGCACGCGTAGCCTGCGCACCGCACGCCGGCCCGTCACCGACGCGCTGCCGATCTGGGTCAGCGACCAGCCGAGCGAGATGGCGGCGGCGAAGAACCCGGCCGCCAGCGGTGGCAGCCCGGCCAGCCGCTGGCCGAACAGCGGCAGGAACGACTCGACGGCGACGCCGAAGGCCAGCAGCCCCAGCGTCAGGTAGACCCACTTCAGCGACGAACCCCGCTGGTAGGTCATGCGGGGGAAGACCCGTACCTCGTTGCGCCGCTCATGGACGACGAACCCGGCCACCAGGAGCAGCGCCACCGCGATGCCCGCCGCTCTGGCGAACGTACCGGTCACGACCCCGGCCACGCTCACCGCGCCCGCGGCGGCCGTGACCAGCAGCAGTGACCCGGCAGGGATCGGGACCCGCGCGGTGCTGCGTTCGCTGCGCGGCAGAACGCGTGGCACGATCGCGCCGCACACGGCGCCGATCGCCGCCATCGCCGCGAACGCCGGCCGCCACGACCCGAGCTGAGCGAACAGGCCGCCGACCGCGGGGCCGGCGACGTTGCCCACGCCGTACATCGCCGACATCAGCGCGGTGCCGCGCGTCCACAGCCGGGCGGGCAGCGCCGACCGGATCACGGCGAACCCCAGCCCGGACAGCAGCCCCGCGCCGAGCCCATGCGCGCCGCGAGACGCCAGCAGCACCGGCATCGCCGGGCTCAGCGCGCAGGCCAGCGAGCCGGCCGTGAACGTGGCGAAGCCGGCCAGGTACGCGCCGACATTCCCCCACCGGGCCAGGAACCGGCCGGTGAGCATCGTCGCGATCACCATGGCGACGAGATAGATCGTCATGTTCCACGCGTAGAAACTCGCGCCGCCGAGCTCGGCCACCGCGGTCGGCAGCAGGCTCGCGGCGAGGTAGATGTTGATCGCACCGACGAGCACGCCGCCGGCCAGCACGATGGCCGCGCCGAGATGATCCCGCCCCAGCAACTCCCGCCACGCGGGTGGGACACGTGTCTCGACGGCGAGCTGTTCGTGGTCGTAAGCAGTCATGGCTTCAAGGCTGTCGTTGAACTCGCCCCGGAGACTTTTCGCCGGCCGCCGACCACGGTGCTGGACCACGAAGGACAAAGCCTCAAAGCGCGGTGGAGCCTTCCGCCCAGCGGCGCCGCGGCCCGCGTCGGCAAACCTGCGCACGGGTAAGCCGACGCGGCCGCAGGGGTACGCGAAGCGGACGATCACCCACGCGTTGTCCGCGGTGAGCGGTTCAGGTTGTCACGAGCTTCAGGCGGATGAGGCTTTCCGCCGTGTCGACGATCGTGGTCTCCGGATCGCGGGGCGCCCACCCGAGCACCTCGCGGGCCTTGCCGGTACGCAGGACAGGGATCCGGCCCAGCCGGCTGACCGTCTCCCGCAATGCGGGGTTGGACCGGGCCGCCTCGCGTACCTCGTCGGGGGTGAACTCCCGCGTTGGCACCTGGGCCGCGGCCGGGCCCAGATGCTCGGCCAGTATCCGGGCCAACCGGAGGAAGCTGATCGCCTCGCCGCTGCCGGCCAGGAACCGCTGGCCGGCGGCGGCTGGATGCCTCATGGCCCGCACGTGGATGTCGGCGACGTCGCGTACGTCCACCACGCCGAAGTACACCGGGGGCACGATCGGCATGGCGCCCTCCAGCATCGCCTTGATGAGGCCGGTCGAGGCGGACAGGTACGGTCCGAGCAAGGGGCCGAAGATCCCGCTGGGGTTGATCACCGCGAGTTCCAGGCCGCCGCCTTCCGCGTCGACGAAGTCCCACGCCGCCCGTTCGGCGATGGCCTTCGACCTGACGTACGGGGTGTTGTCGTCGGCGGGATCGGTCCAGTCGTTCTCGTCGTACTCGTTGCCGGGTTTGCGGCTGTAGCCCACGGCGGCGAACGACGAGGTGAGCACCACACGCTTCACTCCGGCATCGCGTGCCGCCCGCAGGACGCGCAGCGCGCCGTCGCGCGCGGGAACGATGACCTCGTCAGGGTTGTCGGGCTGGGCGGCCGGAAACGGCGAGGCGACGTGCAGCACGTGGGTGCACCCCGTCACGGCCTCGGCCCAGCCACGGTCGGCGGACAGATCGGCGCTGACGATCTCCAGCCGGTCGCCGGGCTCGTCCACCATGGCCCGCACGCCGGCCGCCCGGCTGAGCGAGCGGACGGTCGTCCGCACCCGGTGCCCGTCCGCGAGCAGGCGACGGATCACGTGCGAGCCCACGTAGCCGCTGCCACCCGTCACCAGCACAAGACCGTCGTCCGCGGTTGATCGCTGTGTCATGTCGTTTCCCCTCGTCAATGCAGGTCAGCGATGACCGGCATGATGTCCGTGATGGCGCGGCGCTCGGCCTCGGCGTCTCCGCGCTCCCGCGCGCTCCAGAGGTCGGCCTTGAGCTCCAGGTAACGCAGCCGCACCCGCATGCGCTCGATCTCCCCGGCGAGGCGCTCGGCATTGCGCTGGAACAACTCGCGCAGCCGGGCCGCGTCGCTCGTGTCCAGATGCCGGAGGTACACGCGCATGTCCTGCACGCTCATCCCGGTCGACCGCAGGCAGCTGAGCGCCTCGATCGTCTCCACGACGGCCGGGCCGTAACGCCGGTGGCCACTGCTCCGGTCGCGCTCGACCGCGCTGATCAGCCCGATCTTCTCGTAGTACCGCAGGGTCGGCTCCGACAGCCCACTCAGCCTGGACACCTCCTGAATCGTCATTCGGGAGGTGTCGTCAATCTTGTCCGTCGCCGCCATGGGTCCAGTCTCCGGAACTTGAAGCGCTTCAAGTCAAGGCGCGCGGCAACGAGGCGGATCTCACCGCTGGTCCGCCCTGCCCGGTAAGGGGGATGCCCCGTAGGGCGGTGTGGTGCGACGCGGCGCCCGCGGGGTCAGCGGGCGGCGAAGTCCTGCGTCCAGTAGATCTGTCCCTGCGCGTCCTTGGCCGCGCCCACCCCGATGAAGGTGTACGAGCAGTTCATGATGTTCTGCCGGTGGCCGTCGCTGTTCATCCAGCCGCGGACCACCTCGGCCGCCGACCGCTGACCCATGGCGATGTTCTCGGCCCAGGCCGAGCCGGTGAAGCCGGTTGCGCGCATGCGGTCGACCATGTCGCGGCCATCCCGGGAGTCGTGGTCGAAGTAGTCGTTCTTCGCCATGTCGGCCGAGTGCCCGAACGCGGCCTTGCGCAGCCGCGCGTCGTGCTTGAGCGGGTCGCAGCCGCCCTTGGCCCGCTCGGCGTTGGTCAGCCGGACGACCTCGTTCTCCATGGTCGTGCCGACGGACGTGACGGGCGCCTTCGACTTGGGAGCCGGCGGCGCCTCCGTCTCCCGTGTCGTGGGGGTGGGGCTAGGGGTGGCGCAGGTCAGCCGTACGGCCTTGGATTTGGCTGTGCCGCCCCGGTAGTCGGTGGCGACCGCGTAGTACGTACCCGGCTCGCAGGGCAGTCGCAGGGCGATGCCGCCCTTCCTGGTGGCGCCACTCTTGATGACCGGATCGGTGCCGGGGACGGCGCGCTTGACCCGGATGCGCAGCAGCGCCGGGTGCACGCAGCCACGGCGGGCGGCCGAGGTCCGGATCTCGAGTGCGGAGACGCCCGGCCTGATCACGCTCACGCGGCACTCGTCCGATTCAGGGGTCGTCCGGGGGGTCGGCTCCCCGGTCTGTGCCGGCGCCGCGCCGTCCGCCGGCGCGGTCACCTCGGGCCCCGCTCCGGCCGCTCCGGCCGGCGGCCGGTCGGCGGCCGGAGCGCAGGCGGCGAGGCCGGCGACGGCGGCGAGTACACCCAGGGATCTGCGCATGGGTTCCTCCAGGGGCGGGAGAGGCTGGTGGTCCCGCATTCTGTCGCCCCCATTACCGACTTGTCACGCAAAACGGACATTTCGCTCTGTGATTAATGTCAACCGAGCGCCCCGGGAGACGTCCAGGGCCCTTCGGCGTCCTGCGTGATGGCGCTGCGCGGAAGGCGCCGCGCTCTCCCCCGGGAGTGCGTGGAAGGCGCCGCGCACTCCCGGGGGAGGGCATGCGGCTCACCGGTGGGCGGCGGCGCCCTCCGCGGGGGTGCCCTCGGCTTGGTAGCCGCTGGCCTGGATGGTGAAGAGCCGGGCGTAGTGGCCGTCCAGGGCCATCAGCTCCGCGTGGTTCCCCCGTTCGGCGACCCCGCCGTCGGCCAGGACGACGATCTCGTCCGCCTCGCGCACCGCGCCGAGCCGGTGCGAGATGAGCAGGCTGGTACGGCCCGCGCGGTGGAGCCGCAGCCGGGTGTGCACCCGGTGCTCGGCCTCGGCGTCCAGGCCGGCGCTCGGCTCGTCGAGGATGAGCAGGTCGCGGTCGCCGCGCATGAGCGTCCTGGCCAGGGCCAGCCGTTGCCACTGGCCGCCGGACAGGACGACGCCGGCGTCGGGGTCGTCCTCGCCCGATTCGGTGAAGAAGATCCGGCTCAGCATGGTCCGGTAGCCGTGCGGCAGGGCTTCCACCTCGGCGTGCACCATGGCGTCGCGAGCGGCCCGCTCGATCCGGGGTGCGTCGTGCCGGGCGGGGAGGTCGCCGACACCGATGTTCTCGGCGGCGGTCAGCTCGTAGGACATGAAGTCCTGGAACAGCACGCCCAGGCGCTGCCGCAGCTCGGCGGGGTCCAGGTCGCGGAGGTCGACGCCGTCCCACAGGATGGCGCCCCGGGTGGGATCGTAGAAGCGGCACAGCAGCTTCACGATCGTGCTCTTGCCGGCGCCGTTCAGCCCGACCAGCGCCACGGAGCGCCCGTGGGGGATGGTCAGGCTGACGCCCCGCAGGACCCAGGGGTGCCCCTCGTGATAGCGGAACCAGACATCGCGCAGCTCGATGCCGCGCCGCAGCGGCTCCGGTGAGAGCGGGGCGGCAGAGGCGGCTGCCAGCGCGTCGGGCAGGCCCGTCACGTGGCGGTAGTGCGCGAACGTCAGCAGCGACTGGTACGCGTTGGCGATCGCGTTGACCAGGGACACCAGTGCCTGCTGCGCGCCGGCGACCGCCGCGACGAACGCCGAGACGTCGCCGACGGTCAGCCGGCCGGCCGCGGCGTTCTGGATGGCCCAGACCAGCCCGGCGCCGGCGATCAGGCTGCCCAGCACCGACAGCAGGAACTGGATCCTGAGCCTCTGCCGGTCCATGAGCCGTTCCCCCGCCTGCACCTTGACCAGCTCGCCGAGCAGCCGCCGCTTGAAGAAGGCGCCGAGGCCGAGCAGCCTGATCTCCTTGGCGGCCGATACGTCGGTGATGAGCGAGCAGTAGAAGAGGTGCCGGCGGTTGGCCGGGGTGATGTCGAGCATGACCCCGGCCCAGCGCCTGCGCAGCCAGATCTGGGCCATCAGGGCGGGAACGGCGGCCAGCGCGACGATGCCGGCCATGACCGGGCTCAGGACGGCCAGCGTGGCCAGCAGGCTGACCAGGGTGATGACGCTCCCGCCCATGGTGAACAGCCCGGTGGTGGCCGGTGCCAGCAGGCCGCCGCCGGCGCGCGTGGCGAGCTGGAGCCGGTCACGGAAGCGGGGGTCCTCGAACCTGGACAGTCCTTGGAAGGTGCAGACCGCGGTGTAGAGGCGGTCCTGGACCAGCCGGTCGACGCTGCGGCCGAGCTGGCTGTCGAGATACTGGCTGAGCTGGGGGAGCGCGGCGGCGGCGGTGCCCGCGACGGCCAGCCCGACCGACCAGCCGAGGAGCAGGGCGCCCGGGTGGCCCGCGACGATGCCGTCCAGCAGCAGCTTGGTCAGCCACACCGTGCTCGCCGGGATGAGCCCGCCGACGATCGCGCAGGCCAGCAGTCCCATGGCGGGCAGCGGGCCCGCCTGCCAGGTCAGCCGCCAGGCCGTGCCGAGGTCGCGGATCACCGGGCTCCCTCCGGGCGGAACAGCGCGAGGAGGTCGTCGAAGCGCGACACGAGCAGCACCACCGCCGCGGCGGCGATGACGGAAGCCAGGACGCCTTCCCCCGCGAGCCGTACGGTGGCGGCCCCGGCGGCCCCGGCCAGGCCGGTCGCCGAGACCACCAGGAGGGTCAGGTTACGGATCACGTGCGGGCGGCCCAGCGGGGTCGCCGCAGCGCCGAAGCAGCGGCACGGGGCCGTGGAACCCCGGCGCAGCGCGACGAGGATCACGCCCGTGAAGGCGGTCAGCAGGCTGACGGCCAGGACGAATCCGGCGAACGACGCCGGCGGCGGCAAGGCGACGAGCAGCGCGGTGCACGCCTCCGCGGCGACCACGGCGGCCGCGGCGGCTCCGGCCAGCGGCCGCGGCACCACGTTCAGCGCCTCGACGGACGCCACGAATTCGCGATAGGCCGTCCGGCCCCGTATTTTGCCGGCGAACGACAGCAGGAACACGCCGGACACGGCGATTCGGCAGCTCAGCAGTAAATAGGCAAGCATTCGCATCCTCATGACCGGTCAAGTCCGTCGGTGGCTTTCTCCGAGTTTGCCGACGGCCGACAGGCATTTCAACGGTGAAAAGCCCGTCGAAGCTGCGATGAAGCCCTCGTGAAGCCGCGAGGAAACAGCCGCGTGGCACCGTGGTCGAGTGGCCTGAGCAGGCTGAAAAGAAGTCGACTACGTCATCGGTGGCAAGTGTGGAGCCGGGCGCGTACCGGCGGACTATTCTCGACTGGAGAACAGGAAAAACGATGGAATTCCTGGTCGGAGCGCTCATCCTGTTGGTGCTCGTCGATCTGCTGCTGACCTTCGGAGTTATTCGCAGATTGCGTGAGCACACCACCAAATTGGCCACGCTCAGAGACGGCCTCGAGGGCCCGAGACCTGGATTGCGGCCGGGAGCCCCGGTCGGTGCGTTTCCCGCCACGGCGACGACCCGGGGCGCCACCTTCTCGCCCGCCGCGTTGCGGAACGGGACCGGCATCGTCGCGTTCCACTCGCTCGGTTGCCATTCCTGCGAGGAAGACGTTTCCTCGCTGGCCGAGCGCATGGCCGAGGCGGCCGGGCGCGGCTGGTCGGGTCACGCCGTGCTGGCCGGCTCCGCCGAGGAGGTGGCGGCCCATCCGCACGTGGCCGAGTTGGCCGACCGGATCGGAGAGGCCGGCGAGGTGATCGTCGAGGCTTTCCAGGGGCCGCTCCAGACGGCCTTCGACGTCAGCGTCTACCCGGCGTACTTCGTCGTGGAGGGCGGGCGGGTGACGGCGGTGTCCCACCGGGCCGCCGACCTGCCGACGACGGCCGAGACGGTGTCCGGCTGGTCCTCCGCTGGGGCGCCAGGTGCTCGGGAACCGGCCCGAAGCCGCCCGGCGCGGTGATCGTGCCACCACGATGGAGCTCGCCGGGGCGGGCCGCCAGATCGCGTGGGCGTACCCGTGGCCGATGACTGTGATCGGTGGTTGACGCTTCCTTGCTCGTGCTCCACTATGAACACATGTTCATGAACGTACGTTCACAGACTGGAGCGCGATGCGATCAATCGTCAACACCGCACAGGCGGAGGCGTGGAACGGGTACGAGGGCGAGCACTGGGCGGCGCATCACGACCGGTACGACGCGGTGAACAGCGGGTTCAACGGGGTTCTGCTGGACGCGGCGGAGATCGGCGATGGCGATCGGGTGCTCGATATCGGCTGCGGAAACGGGCAGATCGCCAGGCTCGCCGCCCGCAGGGCCCGGCATGCCGTGGGAGTGGACCTGTCAGAGCCGATGCTGGCACGGGCTCGATCGACGGCCGCCGCCGAGGGCATCCGGAATGTCACGTTCGAGTCCGGTGATGTCGAGGTTTATCCGTTCTCGGCGGGTTCGTTCGATGTGGCGGTCAGCAGGTTCGCCGTGATGTTCTTCGGCGAGCCGGTCGCCGCCTTCGGCAACGTCGCAAGGGCGCTTCGGCCCGGAGGCCGCCTCGCCTTCGTGACGATGAAGGAGCTGGACGGCACGGAGCTGGGCACGATCATGGCGGCGCTCGCCGGGCACCTGCCCGGCCGGCAGCCGGCGTCCGCACCGGATCGGCCGGGCCCGCTCTCCCTCGCCGACCCTGACCGGATCCGTGAGGTGCTCGCGCGGGCGGGCTTCCGGAACATCACGGTGACGCACGTGGAGGGAGTCGGGGACTGGGGGCCGAGCGCCGCGGCCGCGGCCGAGTTCTTCAGCGGTTGGGGCCCGGTCCGGCACCACCTCGGCGGTGGCGATCCGGCGCCGGTCCGTACGGTCCTGGAGGCGGCGTTCCGGGACTTCGAAAGCGACGGCGCCGTCCGTCTCCGGAGCACCGCCTGGCTGGTGCGCGCCGACCGGTGAAGTGGATCGTGACGCGACGATGACGTTGCTGACCTGGACGCACGCCGGCGGTGATGGGTTGGTGACGATCCCCTCCGGGGCGGCGTCGGCCTCGTCCATCGGGCCGGCGGCCTACGGCTTCGGGCTCGGCCTCGGTACGGTGCCCTAGTGTCACCGAGAAAAGCACCGGTACTCCGTGGGACCGACCTCAGCATGCGGGAGCATCTGATCACGACGGCCGAACGCCTGATCGCCGAACGTGGAACCGCCGACCTGGCCGTCCGGGTCATAGCCCGGGAGGCGGGCGTCGCCGACGGGGTGCTCTACAACCATTTCGCCGACAAGGAGGAACTGCTGGCGCTCGCCCTGCGCGCACATGTCGGTGCGGTGGAGCGGGATCTGGGCGAGTTGCCCAGCCCGGGCCACGGTGGCGTCCGGGAGAACCTGCGAGCCTACATCGCGTACGGAATCGCGTTCCACAAGGCGGTGCTGCCGGCGTCCGCCGGTCTGATCTCTCAGCCGAAGGTGCTCGCCGCGTTCGCCGGGCTCGGTGTGCCCGGTGAGGATTGGCGCGATCGGCTTCGCGGATACCTGCATGCCGAGGTCGACCTGGGGCGACTTGCCCCGGGTGCCAAGGTGGACGCGGCCGCGGCGATGATCGTCGGAATCTGTCACGAGATGGTCCTCGCCGGGCTCCTCCCCAACGGCTCCGCCCCCCAGGAAGCGACCGGCGAGTTCGTCGATGATCTGGCCGGTGCCGTACTGGACGGCATCGGCCCGCGGACGTGACGGTCACCGAGGATCGCCGCATCAAGGTCGAGCTCGCGCGTCACGCGGGCCGGATGCACTGGCTCGGCTTCGACACGCGACGCACCACCTCCGTCCGCGAACAGGCTCCGGCAGCCGACGATCACGCTGCGCCGTCGTAGCGCCCCCGGAGCCGGTTCGGGCCACGACGTGCCCTAACATGCGGGCATGCAGACTGCTGCGGGCGTGGTGCTTGCGGGTGGGCGATCCTCGCGGATGGGGCAGCCGAAGGCCTGGCTGGAATGGCATGGTTCGACGTTGCTGTACCGGGCCGCCGCCGTGCTCGCCAGGGCCGTCGACGGTCCGGTCGTCGTGGTGGCCGCGCCTGGGCAGGAGCTCCCGCAGCTGCCCTCGGGGGTCGCGGTGGTCGAGGATCCCGTGGAGGGGCTGGGGCCCATGCAGGGGCTGGCCGTGGGGCTGGACGCGGTGGCCGATCGGGCTGAGACGGCGTTCGTGTGCTCCACCGACCTGCCGTTCCTCCACCCTGCCTTCGTCCGCCGCGTCCTGCGCGCCATGGTCCCGGGAACGGACGTCGCGTTGCCGGTCGCCCGCGGGTTCCGGCAGCCGCTGGCCGCGGGATACCGGACCGCCCTGGCCGGGCTGGTCACCGACCTCCTGGCGGCGGGTGACCTGCGGCCGGGCATGCTCTTCAAGCACTGCGAGGCGGTCCAGCTGAGCGACGCGGAATTGCTGGCCGACGCCGCGCTCGCGCGGCACGACCCGACGCTGGAGTCCGTGGTGAACGTCAACTCTCCGGAGGACTACGCCGCGGCTCGGGACCGGCAGCCGCCGGAGGTCGTGGTGGAGAGCTTCGGCGCGCTCGCGAGGAACGGCGGCCACCGGCCGCGCGCCGTCCGGGCCGCCACGCTCGGGGCCGCGGCCACCGCGGCCGGGCTGGTCCTGGACCGTCACGTGGTGGCCGCGCTCAACGGCGATCAGGTCACCCGGGACGGGTCGCTGCCCCTCGTGGCCGGGGACACCGTCACCTTTCTGTCCGCGGACGCCGGCGGTTGAGGAGCGCGGCGTCCGCCGGTCGCCCGTCCGGGGCTCGGCCTGTCCCGTCGTAGAGTCGGGACATGGTGACTGGCGGTTTCTTCGGACGAGCGTTGCTGATCGACGTCGCCGCCGGGGAGGCGAGCGGCACCCCCTACGAGCTGAACGAGCGGGTGCTGCGTGCCTACCTGGGCGGGGTGGGCCTCGGCACGTGGCTGCTGCATCGGCTGGCGCCCGCCGGGGTCGATCCGCTGGCTCCGGAGGCGCCGCTGGCCTTCGTCTTCTCCTCGCTGGTCGGCACCCCGCTGACGACCAGCGCGAAGTTCGCGGTGGTGGCCAAGTCGCCGTTGACCGGGCTGCTGACCGATGCCCTCGCCTCCAGCCGGTTCGCCATCGCGGGCAAGCTGACCGGGCATGACGCGATCGTGATCCGCGGCCGGGCCGAGGAGCTGTCGGTGCTGCTGATCGAGGGCGACGGCGTGCGGCTCGTGCCTGCTCCCGAACTCGCCGGGTTGACCGCGGCGCAGGCGGAGACGGAGGCCCGGGCGCGCTTCGGCCGCAATTGGCAGACCGCGGCCATCGGCCCGGCGGGGGAGCGGCAGGTGAGGTACGCGACCATCAGCCACGACGGCCGCCACGCCGGCCGGGGTGGCCTGGGCGCGGTGATGGGCGCGAAGAACATCAAGGCGGTGCTGGTCAGAGCGGCGGCCAAGGTGCCGGTGGCGGATCCGGCAGGAGTCCTCGCCGCCGCCCGCGACCTGCGCCGGCGCAGTTTCGGCCCGGCCACCGCGAAATACCGCGAGCTGGGCACGCTGGCCAATCTCCTGGCCTTCAACGCCGTCAGCACCCTGCCCACGCGCAACTTCACCGCGGCGACCTTCGAGGGCGCGCCCCGGCTGGCCGCCGAGGAGTTGCACGAGCTGCGCGGGGTGGCGCGCAACAGCTGCGCGTCGTGCTCCATCGGCTGCGAGCACATCTACTCGCGCAAGGGCGGCGGCAGCCAGCGGATGGAGTACGAGAACGTCTTCGCGCTCGGCCCGCTGTGCGGCGTGTCCGACCCCGATGAGGTGTTCGCCGCCAGCGCGCGCTGTGACGAGCTGGGCATCGACACGATCTCGGCGGGTGGCACGATCGCGTGGGCCATGGAGTGTGTCGAGCGTGGCCTGCTCGACGAGCCGTGGCTGCGGTTCGGCGACGGCGCGGCGCTGCTGCGCGCGCTGGACGCGATCGGGGAGCGGTCGCCGGGCCTGGGGGAGCTGCTCGCGCAGGGCTCACGCCGGGCCGCCGGTGTGGTCGGGCAGTCCTCGATCGACTTCGCGCCGCAGGTCAAGGGGCTGGAGCTGCCCGGTTACGAGCCTCGCAGCCTGCAGGCGATGGCGCTCGGGCTCGCGGTGAACTCCAGGGGAGCCGATCACAACCGGTCCGGTGCCTACGAGGCCGACCTGTCGGGTGAGCTCGACCGGCTGGCCGGCGGCGCGGCCCATGTCGCCGCCGCGGTCGACACCGAGGACCGCGCCGCGGTCATGGACTCGATGATCCTGTGCAAGTTCCTGCGCGGCGTCTTCGACGACCCCTTCACGGAGTGGGCGAAACTGCTCGCGCTGGTCACCGGATGGCGGCTGGACGCCGCCGAGCTGCGGGAGACCGCCCGGCGGATCGTCCGGGCCAAGCGCGCCTTCAACGTGCGCGAGGGGGCCACCGCGGCCGACGACACGCTGCCGGCGCGGATGCTGGAAACGCCGCTGGAGCTCCCGTCCGGCCGTCGGGCGGCACTGGACGCGGGCCGCCTGCAGTCGATGGTGGCCGGATACTACGCCGCGCGTGGTCTGGACGAGGAGGGGCGCGTCATGGCGGCCGACCTCGCAGATCTCCTGCTGGACGAGTAGAAGATCGTGTGTCACGGAACGGGCGAGGGGGGTAGAAGATCGGGTGCCCGCAGGGGTAAATTACCGGCATAGCGTATGCCGTATTCCGTATACCAGCTTGAGGTAGACATGACGACGCTCGAGGAACCGGCGACCGCCGTACGGACCGTGACAGTCGAGATCGATGGCCGTGTTGTGACCGTGCCGGAGGGCGCGAGTATTTACGATGCCGCGAAGCTGCTGGACATCGACATCCCGGTGTTGTGCCACAACGAGCGTTATGACCCCGTCGGGGTGTGCCGCATGTGCGTCGTGGACACGGGCGGGCGGGCCTTCGCCGCCGCGTGCGTACGCCCCTGCGAGGACGGCATGCAGGTCAAGACCAGCACCCCCGAGCTGGAGCGCAACCGCGCCACCCTGACCGAGTTGCTGCTCTCCGACCAGCCGCCGCGCGCGGAGGACCCGAAACAGACGACCACCGGCGACAACCTGCTCCTCGACCTCGCCGACCGGTTCGACGTGGCCAAGGAGACGACCGACCTGCCGTGCGGCTCGGGCCGGGGGCTGGACACCTCCAACCCGGTGATCGCGGTCGACCACGACGCGTGCATCCTGTGCGACCGCTGCGTCCGCGCGTGCGACGACATCCAGGGCAACGACGTCATCGGCCGCTCGGGCAAGGGCTACTCGACCAGGATCGCCTTCGACCTCAACGATCCGATGGGCGCCAGCTCGTGCGTGACCTGCGGCGAGTGCGTGCAGGCCTGCCCCACCGGCGCCCTGACCAACAAGGCGATCAACAACATCCCCATCCGGCCGCGCGAGGAGCTGGACGCGGTCGACACCGTGTGCCCGTACTGCGGCGTCGGCTGTGCCCTCACCTACTACGTCGACCGGTCGCGCGGCGCGATCTCCTTCGCGGAGGGCCGCGACCAGCCGGGCTCGAAGAGCCGGCTGTGCGTCAAGGGCCGGTACGGCTGGGACTACGCGGCGTCGCCGCAGCGCCTGACCATGCCCCTGATCCGGATGGATTCGGCCTATCCCAAGGGCCCGCTGTCGGCGGACGTGCGCGGTGACGCCCACAACGACCGCGGGCGGGCGGGCGGCGGAGGCGACCGCAGCGGCGGGGGACGCGGTGGCCGGCTGAGCAAGAACGGCAAGGACGGCCGGCGCAAGCCCGGCGGCCTGGTCGACTACGACGAGGTGCTGCCGCACTTCCGCGAGGCCACCTGGGAGGAGGCTCTCGACCTCGTCGCCCGGCGGCTGAAGGAGATCCACGCGGAGCTGGGCGCCGGCGCCATCGCGGGGTTCGGCTCGGCAAAGTGCTCCAACGAGGAGGCCTACCTCTTCCAGAAGCTGATCCGGGCCGGGTTCGGCACCAACAACGTCGATCACTGCACCCGGCTGTGCCACGCCTCGTCGGTGGCCGCGCTGTTCGAGGGCGTCGGCTCCGGCGCGGTCTCGACCACGTACGGCGACGTCGCCAACGCTGAGGTCGTCATCATCACCGGATCGAACCCGACGGCGAACCACCCCGTCGCCAGCTCCTTCTTCAAGCAGGCCCGCCGGCGCGGCACGAAGATCATCTATGTCGACCCGCGCGCCAGCACCGTGGCCGAGCACGCCGACTACTACTGCCAGGTCAAGCCCGGCACCGACGTGGCGTTCTACAACGCGGTCATGCACGAGGTGATCCGGCTCGGCCTGATCGACATGGAGTTCGTCAAGGCCCGCGTCTCCGGCTTCGAGGAGCTGGTGCGCACGGTCAACGAATACCCGCCGGAGCGCGCCGCGCAGATCACCGGCGTCGACGCGGACCTCATCCGCACGGTCGCGCGGGTCTGGGGCGAGGCCAAGGCCGGGGTCATCTACTGGGGGATGGGCATCTCCCAGCACACCACCGGCACCGACAACGCCCGCTGCCTGATCGCGCTCTGCTCGATCACCGGCAACGTGGGCAGGCCGGGGACGGGGCTGCACCCCCTGCGCGGGCAGAACAACGTGCAGGGCGCCTCCGACGCGGGGCTGATCCCCATGTTCTTCCCCGACTACCAGGGCGTCGACCTGGACGGCACCCGCCGGCGGTTCGAGGAGGCATGGGGCGTCGATCTCGACCCCAACCGAGGTCTCACCGTCACCGAGATCATCGGATCGGTGTTGAAGCCGGGCGGCGTGCGCGGCATGTACATGCTCGGCGAGAACCCGTTCCTGTCCGACCCCAACATCAACAAGGTGCGCAAGGCGCTGTCCCAGCTCGACTTCCTGGTGGTGCAGGACATCTTCCTGACCGAGACCGCGGAGTTCGCCGACGTGATCCTGCCGGCGTCGTCCTACCTGGAGAAGGACGGCAGCTACACCAACACCGACCGGCGCGTGCAGCTGGGCCGCAAGGTGATGGACCCGCCGGGCCAGGCCCGGGTGGACTGGGAGATCATCCAGGACATCGCCCAGCGGATCGGGCTGGACTGGTCCTACTCCTCGCCCAGCGAGGTGTTCGACGAGATGGTCGCGCTCATGCCGTCGTACGCGAACCTGCGATACGACAACCTGGGGCTGACCGGAAAGCTCTACCCCAACGCCGACCCCGAGCACTCCGACGGGACCGTGGTCCTGTTCGACGAGCGGTTCAACACCGACGACGGCCTCGCCCACCTCGTCCCGGCGCAGTGGCTGCCGGCCAAGGAGTTGCCGGACGCCGAATACCCGCTGGTGCTCAACACCGGCCGGCTGCTCGAACACTGGCACACCGGGTCCATGACGCGGCGCTCGTACGCGCTGGACACGATCTCGCCGATCGCCGAGGTGTACATGCATCCCAAGGACGCCGCCGACCGCGGGCTGACGCACGGCCAGATGGCCCGCGTGCGCTCCCGGCGCGGCTCCATCGAGCTGCAGGTCCGCATCTCCCACCGGGAGCAGCTCGGCAACTGCTTCATCCCGTTCCACTTCCGGGAGGCGGCGGCGAACCTGCTGACGATCGACGAGATCGACCCCTACGGCAAGATCCCCGAGTTCAAGTTCTGCGCGATCCAGATCGAGGCGCTGAGCGTCGATGGCACGGAGGCCCTCGACATGCGCCCCTCAGTAATAGGGGAAGTGTCTGAATGACCCTGAGTTTCGAGTCGGTGCGCGGGCGGCTTCCGGGCGTCGAGGCGCGAGCCGGCAAGTTCCCCGGGCCGTCGCTGATCCCGGCGCTCAACGCCATCCAGGCGCGGCTGGGCTGGCTGCCGCGTGAGGAGCTGGAGGAGCTGGGCCGCACCATGCGGCGGCCGCTGTACGAGATCGAGGGCCTCGTCTCGTTCTACCCGCACTTCCGCACGACCCCGCCCGCCAAGGTGGCCGTCAACGTGTGCCACGACCTGTCGTGCTGGCTGCGCTCGGCCGACGACCGGATCGCCGAGGTGCGCGAGCGTTACGGCGACGAGGCCGAGATCGAGCTCGTCGAGGTGT
Organism: Nonomuraea sp. NPDC049709; assembly: GCF_040674815.1. Classification (NCBI taxonomy): domain Bacteria; kingdom Bacillati; phylum Actinomycetota; class Actinomycetes; order Streptosporangiales; family Streptosporangiaceae; genus Nonomuraea; species Nonomuraea sp. NPDC049709. The sequence goes on along the minus strand of NZ_JBFANM010000028.1, from coordinate 31,289 downwards.
CCTGCCTGGGCCGGTGCGACAGCGCCCCCGCGCTGGCCGTCAACGAGCACCCGGCCCCGGTCGCCGACGTCGACGCGCTCGTGGCCGCCGCGCGGGAGGAGGAGCTCGCCGAGGCCACCGTGACGGGACGCGCCGATCCTTGGCCGAACGACCCGTACCCGGCCGGCTCGGACGTCTCGACCCGGTACGCGAGCCTGCGCGCGCTGCTGGCCGGCGAGGTGAGCGCCGGGAGCGTGGTGGCCACGCTGGAGGCCTCCGGGCTGCGCGGCATGGGCGGCGCCGGGTTCCCCACGGGCCGCAAGTGGGGCCTGGTCGCCTCCGCGGAGCCGGGCGGCGTCAAATACGTGATCTGCAACGCCGACGAGTCCGAGCCGGGCACGTTCAAGGACCGGCAGATCCTGACCGATCAGCCGCATCTGGTGATCGAGGGGCTCCTGCTCGGCATGGCCGTGGTCGGGGCCGAGCAAGGCTGGATCTTCATCCGGCACGAGTACGGCCCCGAGGAGCGCGTGCTGCACGCGGAGATCGCCGCACTGCGCGAGGCCGGCGTGATCGGCGAGAACGCCTGCGGCAGCGGCCGCCGCCTCGACCTCGACATCTTCGTCTCGCCCGGCGGCTACATCCTCGGCGAGGAGACCGCGCTGCTGGAGTGCATGGAGGGCCACCGCGGCGAGCCGCGCAACAAGCCGCCGTTCCCGGGCAACTACGGCCTGCACGGCCGCCCCACCCTGATCAACTCGGTGGAGACCTTCGCCGACGTGCCGGTGATCCTGCAACGCGGCGCCGCATGGTGGGCCGAGCAGGGCGAGGGCGACAGCGTCGGCTGGAAGTTCTTCGCCGTGTCCGGGCACGTCGAGAACCCCGGCGTGTACTGCGTGCCAATGGGCACCACGGTGCGCCGGCTGATCGACCTGGCCGGCGGCGTGCTCGGCGGCGCCCGGGTCGCAGCCGTCCAGCCGGGCGGCGCGTCCTCGAACTTCATCGGCCCCGACCAGCTGGACCTGGCGCTGGACTTCGGAACGCTCGCCGAGGCCGGGACCATGCTCGGCTCCGGCGCCCTGGTGGTGCTCGCCGAGGGCACCGATCTGCTGGCCGCCTCCACCAACGTGCTGCGCTTCTTCCGTAACGAGTCGTGCGGCAAGTGCGTGCCCTGCCGGGTCGGCTCCACCAAGGCCCACGAGCTGCTGCGCGAAGTGCTGGACTCCGGATCCGCCACCCTCGACGACGCGCGGAAGGGCCGGATCCTGCAATTGGAGGAGACCATGCGCAAGACGTCGATCTGCGGGCTCGGGCAGGTGGCGCTGGGCCCGGTGGTGTCCGTGCTCGGGCTGGACAAGGGCGGGGCGGCGGCGCGCCCGCAGCCCCGGCCGGAAGGATCGAGGGAGCAGCCGGACCGGTGAGCGGCAGAGAGTTCTTCACCGCCCGTACCCTCGCCGAGGTCCGCTCCGGGTTCCGGCCCTCGCATCGCACGCCCGCCGAGCGCGTCCCGCTGTCCGAGGCGCTGCGCCGGGTGCCCGCCGCGGACGTCACGGCCCCCGCCGCGCTGCCCGGCTTCGCCCGGTCCACCGTGGACGGCTTCGCGGTGCGGGCGATGGACACCTACGGCGCCTCCGACGGGCTCCCGTCCTACCTCGACCTGCTGGGCGCGGTGCGGATGGGCGCCGAGCCGACCGTGGCGGTCCGGGCCGGCGGATGCGTCGCGATGCCGACCGGGGGAGTGCTTCCGGCCGGCGCCGACGCGGTGGTCATGGTGGAGTACACCGCGGAGACCATGCCGGGCACGATCGAGGTGACCCGGCCCGTCGCACCGGGCGGCGGCGTCGTGCGCGCCGACGAGGACGTCGCGGCGGGTGGCGTCCTGGCGCCCGGGGGCCGGCCGTTGCGCGCCCCGGATCTCGGCTTCCTCGCCGCGGCGGGGGTGACCACGGTCACCGTGCACCGCCGCCCGCGCGTGGCGATCATCTCCACCGGCGACGAGGTGGTGCCGCCCGCCACCGCGCGGCTCACATCCGGGCAGGTACGCGACGCCACCGCCTCCGCGCTGGCGGGGCTGGTCGCCGACGCGGGCGGCGAGCCGGTGATCGCCGGCATCGTCCCGGACGAGCCCGGCGCGCTCAAGGAGCGGCTGACCGCGGTCCTGGCCGATTCCGACCTGGTGGTCGTGTCGGCGGGTTCGTCGGTCGGCGCGAGGGACGAGACGGCGGGCGCCGTGGCCGCCATCGGCGAGGTCTGGTGTCACGGGATCGCCATCAAGCCGGGCAAGCCCACGCTGCTGGCCGAGTGCTCCGGGATCCCGCTCATCGGGCTGCCCGGCAACCCCCTGTCCGCGCTGGTCGTGTTCGGGCAGGTCGGAGTGCCGTTGCTGTGGCGCATCGCCGGCTGCGAGACCCCGCCGCCGCAGCCGAGCACGCGGGCTCGACTGTCGCGCGACCTGGCATCGGCGGCCGGCCGGCTTGACGTGGTCCAGGTCGGGGTACGGAACGGCGTGGCCGAGCCGATCTTCGGTCCGTCGGCGCTGCTGTCGGTGCTCACCCGCGCCGACGGCTATGTGATCGTGCCCGAACCAGCCACCGGGCTGGACGCGGGCACCGAGGTAGAGGTCATCCTGTATCGATGAACGCGGAAAGTCCCTTCGTCTCCGACGTCCCCGCGGCGCAGGCCCGGTCCGTCTGGCGCGAGGCGCGCGCCGCGGCCGGCTGTCCCGCCCGGGTCGACCTGGTCCGGACGCCGGTCGGCGCCGCCGTCGGGCGGGTGACGGCCGAACCGGTGTGGGCGCTGCGGTCCTCGCCCGCCTTCGACTCCGCGGCGATGGACGGCATCGCCGTACGCGCCGCCGACACCGTGGGCGCGGCCGAGACCAGCCCGGTGCTCCTCGCTCCAGGCGACTTCGCCGTCGTGGACACCGGCGACCCGCTGCCCGACGGTTACGACGCCGTGGTCATGCGGGAGCACGTGCACCGCACCGCGGAGGGCGAGGCCGAGCTCCAGGCGGCCGTCCCGCCCTACCAGCACGTCCGCTCCATCGGGGAGGACATCAGCGCCGGCGAGCTGCTGCTCCCGGAGGGCCACCGGCTGCGCCCCGTGGACGTCGCGGCCTGCGCCGCGGCGGGAGTCGTCGAGGTCGGCGTCCGCCGCGCACCGCGCGTGGTGATCGTGCCGACCGGCGACGAGATCCGCCCGATCGGCGTCGAGCTGGCCCCCGGTGACATCCTCGACACGAACTCGATGATGCTGGCGGCGCAGGCTCGGGAGGCGGGCTGCGCGGCGCGGGTCACGGAGATCGTCCCCGACGACCCCGAAGCCATCACCGCCGTGCTCCTGGAGGCCACCCGCGACGCCGACCTGGTCCTGCTCATCGCGGGCTCCAGTGCCGGGCGGGACGACTACACCGCGCGCGTGGTCGCCGGGGCCGGCGTCGTCGCGGTCCACGGGGTCGCCGTGCGTCCCGGCCATCCCGTCGTCCTCGGCGCGGTCGCGGAGACGCCGGTGATCGGCGTTCCCGGCTATCCGGTGTCGGCGGCGCTGACCTTCGAGATCTTCGCGGCTCCGCTGCTCGCCGAGCTGGAGGGCGCGGCCCCGCGGGAACGCCCGTCGGCCACGGCGCAGCTGGCCAGGAAGCTGCCGTCCGCCATCGGCATGGACGACTGGGTACGGGTGCGGCTTGGGCGGGTGCAGGACCGGCTCGTGGCCACCCCGCTGCCCCGGGGAGCCGGGGTGCTCACCTCGCTCGTACGCGCCGACGGCCTGCTCGTCGTGCCCTCCGGCGTGGAGGGTCACCACGCCGGGGAACGGGTCCGGGTCGAACTGCTGCGCGGGCTGTCCGAGATCGGCCGGACCATCGTCGCGATCGGCTCGCACGACATGGTGCTCGACCTCGCGGCCTCCGCCCTGCGCGCCGCCGACCCGCTGATCACCCTGGCGTCGTCGAACGTCGGGTCGCTGGGCGGCCTCGTGGCGCTGCGCGACGGCCTGTGCCATCTGGCCGGGTCACATCTGCTGGACCCGGCCACCGGCGAGTACACGCTGCCCTACGTGGACCGGCTGCTCGGAGCGGACGCCGACATCGCCGTGGTCCGGCTGGTCCACCGCGAGCAAGGGCTGATCGTCGCCCCCGGCAACCCGCTCGGCCTGACCGGGCTCAAGGACCTGACCAGGCCCGACCTGCGCTACGTGAACCGGCAGCGCGGCGCCGGCACCCGGGCGCTGCTGGACCACGAGCTGGCGGGCCTCGGCATCGACGCGAGCGAGGTTTCCGGCTACTCCCGCGAGGAGCACACGCACCTGGCGGTGGCCGCGGCGGTGGCCGCGGGGCGCGCGGACGCCGGCCTGGGGATCCTCGCCGCCGCCCGTGCCTTCGGGCTCGACTTCGTCCCGGTGGCCGAGGAGCCCTACGACCTGGTGCTGCGGACAAGCACGCTGTCGGAGGAGCTGCTGGCTCCGCTGTGGGCGCTGCTGGAGCTGCCGGACTTCCGCGCCGAGGTGGAGGCGCTGGGCGGGTACTCCTGCGCCGAGACGGGACGTCGCATCCGCTGACGCGCGCTCGGCGGCGGAGGCCCCCGCCGTACCGGTTCAGGCCGCGCTCGTGGTCAAGGTCCTTGTCTCGAAGCCTCGTGCGATCAGCCATCAGGGCGACATGGTTGACCAGGTCGCGTCCCGTCCGCAGCATCTCACCCAGGACCCCGAGGTGAGCCGCGCCCGAAGCACCGGCCTCAGCCTGCTCAGCGCACCGGCGATCATGCCCACGATGACCAGTGCGCCGGCAATGGCGGTCGCTCGCCTGCTGGTATTCATGACACTTCCCCGTATGTGACGGCGCGGGACGGCCGCAGCTCTCCTTACACCTGTAAGGACGTCGCCGACATTACCCTTACATCTGTAAGTCTGCAAGGGTTCTGCCGTCCTGGCCGCCGCCGCGCGGGCGCGCTACTCGCGCAGCTCGCGTTTGAGGATCTTGCCGGTCGCCGTCATCGGCAGGCGCTCGCGGAACTCGATGATCCGCGGGTACTTGTAGGCCGCCATGTTCTCCTTGGACCAGGCGACGAGCTCGTCCTCGCTCGCCGTCGCGCCGGGCGCCGGGATGACGTAGGCCTTGACCTCCTCGCCGTACGAGTCGTGGGGCACACCGACCACCGCCGCCAGCGAGACCGCCGGGTGCGTCATCAGCACCTCCTCCAGCTCGCGCGGATAGACGTTGAAGCCGCCCCGGATGATCATGTCCTTCGTGCGTTCGATGACGGCGTAGTAGCCGTCCTCGTCACGCGTGGCGATGTCGCCGGTGCGGAACCAGCCGTCCCGCATGACCTCCTCGGTGGCCTCGGGCCGCCCGTAGTAGCCCTTCATGACGTTGTGCCCGCGAATGGCGATCTCGCCGGGGCCCCCGCCCTCGACGGTGTTCCAGTCGTCGTCCACCAGCCTCATCTGCACGCCCCAGATGGGGAAGCCGATGGTGCCGGGCTTGATGGGCCGTCCGGGCTGGTTGAAGCTGGCCACCGGGGAGGTCTCCGACAGGCCGTACCCTTCCAGGATCGGGATGCCGAAGGTGCCCTCGAAGTCCTTGAGCACCTCGACCGGGCAGGAGGCCCCGCCCGCCACCGCCAGCCGCAGCGTCGAGGGCACCTCGGCGCCGTCGGCGTGGATCTTCGACAGCAGCGCCCAGAACATCGTCGGCACCCCGGCGAACATGGTCACCTTCTCCCTGCGCATGAGCTCCAGCGCCTCGCCGGGCTCGAACCGCGGCTGGAGCACGAGGGTGGCGCGACGGCGCACGCTCACGTTCATGCCCGCGATCTGGCCGAAGGAGTGGAAGAGCGGCAGCACGGTGAGTGAGACGTCGCCGTCGGGGTCGGCGGGGAACATCTCGTCGCTGACGATGGTGTTGGTCAGGATGTTCATGTGGGTCAGCTCGGCGCCCTTGGGCTGCCCGGTGGTGCCGGAGGTGTAGAGGATGGCCGCGGTGTCGTCCGGCTCCGTCTGCACCGTCTCGAACTCCCCGGACATGCCGCCCAGCGCCGCCCAGAACGATTCGCCGTGCTCCGACTCGGTGGCCAGCGGCGTGGCGGGCAGGACGAAGAAGTGCTCGCAGCCCTCGACGCCGTCGAACGCCTGCCGCCCGCGCGCGCCCATGGGCAGCTCGGGAGAGCCCTCGAAGCAGAAGAGCGCCTTGGCGTCGCTGTCGGTCAGGTGGTAGGCGATCTCGCGCGGCTGCAGCAGCACGTTGAGCGGGACCACGGTCGCCCCGGCCTTGAGGATGCCGAAGTAGACGAAGGGGAAGTAGGGCAGGTTCGGGCAGAGCAGCGCGACCTTGTCGCCCCTGCCGATCCCCCTGGCCACCAGGAGGTTGGCCACCTGGTTCGCGACGGAATCCACCATGGAGTACGGCAGGCGCAGGTCGCCGAAGACCAGGGCGGTGCGGTCCGGGACATTGCGGGCGCTGTCTTCCAGAATGATCGACAGATTGAGCATCGCGGGCCTTCCCTCGGGCTTCGAATACCTGCGTCCGTGGCAAGGATGCGGCGTCGATGCGGTCAGCGCTTGTACGAACGTGTCGAATCAGGGCAGCCAGTCGATGGCGGCGGCCAGCGTGGAGGGCGCGGTGCCGAAGTTGTGCCGGAAGACCCGGGTGAAGTGTGACCCGTCGGTGAATCCGGCACCGTGGGCGGCCACCGTCAACGACTCTCCCGCGGCCACCAGCCTGATCGCATGCTGAAGGCGCTGCCAGCGCACATAGGGCCGCAGCGGGATCCCCACGTGTGCGCTGAACAGATGCGCCAACCGGCTGGGAGACAGGTACACCGCGGCCGCGAGCACGCCCAGACGCACCGGCCCCCCGGCCAGGAGAGCGGGGATCACGGCTATCGCCATCTCCACCGCCGGGTGAATCGGGATCTCCGCGGCACGACGCTGACCCGTCCAGTCCTCGACGATCTTCAGTGCCGCCGCGGCCTCGGCAGAGTGTTCGTGGCCGTCCGAGGGTCTCGCGAACGTGAGCGGTGCCGCCACCTGGTGGGGTCCCGGGCCCGTGCCGGCGTGCGTCAGACGGGGGAGGGGCGGGCTCCAGGTCGAGGCGCCGGCTCCCGCCCCCGAAGCGGCGAGCAGGGAACGGCCTGGCGAGCTGCCGGGTTCGAGTTGGGCCAGCAGCGCCCCGCGAGCTCCCGTGAGGATGGCGTGGCCGGTGTCGGGCGGGATGACCGCGGTCCGGGTGGTCAGCCGCCGGCCCTGGGCGTCGGCCACGGTGAAGGGCTCCGCGGAGACGATCAGGTGGACCGCATGGTGTGCGTGCAGCTGGTTCGTGCCGATGGTTCCGCCGTACAGCAGGACGCCGGGGCGGAGCAGACACCAGCCGCGCCAGTGATGCGACATCACGCCTCCTTCTCCGGATGAGGTTGCCTCCACCTCTGATCGTCGTGGCGGAAACCCTTTCCGGGAAGGTGCGGCCCCCAAGCGTTCCGCCGGCGGCCCTACAGGACGAAGCAGGCGGTGAAGCCCAGCAGCCCGGCCGACCGGCTGAGGTCGATCGGCACCGTGCGGTCGGGCAGCGGGGCGCGCAGCTCGGTCGTCGGATGGTAGCGGCGCATCAGGTCCTCGGTCGGATGGGGGACGAGCGTCGTAGGGGCGGCGACCAGCACCGTCCGCGCGCCGGGCCCCGGCACGCCGAGCGCCAGCAGGCACGCGCGGGCCGCGTCGCGCACCTCCAGGTACGCCCACAGCCCGCGCGCGTGCAGGCCGGGGTCGGCCGCGCACGCGGCGGCGAAGTCGCGCAGCCGCTCGTCCACGCCCCCGACGTACGGCAGGCGCAGCGCGACCACGCTCATCCCGTGCCTGCGCGCCATCGTCTCCGCCGTGAGCTCGTCGACCAGCTTCGACAGCGCGTACGGGTCCTCGGCCTGCGACGGCAGGGCGTGGTCGACCGGCGCGTAGGCGGGGTGCAGCTCCTTCGAGGCGAACGCCAGACCGCCGGCCGCCTGCGAGCTCGCCACGCACACCTGCCGGACCCCCGCCAGCCCCGCCTGTTCGAGCACGGTGAAGGTGGACTGGGTGTTGACCGCGAACACCTTCTCGGCCGGCTCCCGCTCCGGGGTCGGGATGGCGGCGAGGTGGATGACGGCGTCGGCTCCCTTCAGCGCGGCGCGTACGGCGGCGGGGTCGGTCGCGTCTCCCACGACCACCAGGTCGGCGGGCAGGTCGCCGGGGTCGTCCAGGACGAGCGCACCGGCCGCGACCCCCCGGTCGGCCAGCAGGTCGAGGACGGCCCGCCCGATGCGGCCCGCCGCGCCCGTCACCAGCACCCGCCGCACGCCGCCGCTCACCGCTCGCCTACCGTCCGTCCGCCGCGCGGACCGTCCGCAGGAGGGTACGCGCGGACCGCGACCACGTGCGCCGACGGCGCGCCGTTCGTGGCCTCGACCACGATCCGCAGCGCGTCGGTCGGCACCGGCTCGTCGAGGACGTGCACGTTGCGCCGCCGGCGGTTCTCGCGGGTCTCGGCGACCACGTGCCAGGCGCCGCCCCGCCGCACCTCGACCCGGTAGTCGCGGACGAGCGTGGGCAGCACCTCGAACGGGGTGCGGTGGTGGTGCAGGTTGATCAGATCCTCGTTCACGTCGTCGTCGGCGATCACCTCGACGCGCGCGATCGTCACGGGCCCCGCCCACTCCAGGTCCAGGGTGGCGGGCAGCGTGCCGGAGACCCACATGTGCGGCCCGGCGTAGGGGCGCTGATAGCCGTCCAGAGCCCTGCCCGGCGCGAACGCCTCTGTGCCGCCCGTCTCCAGGCAGAACGTCCGGCGCAGCAGACCCGTGTCCACCCACTCGCGGAGCGGCTGGGGGCTCTCGTCCTGGGGGCGCAGCGGCACCTTGGTGAAGCAGAGCACGCCGGGCGTCGGCTGGTCGGCGACGTGCAGGCGGACCAGCGGGTTGGCCCTGACGACGAGAAAGGCGTTGCGCGGCGTGCCGGGCCGCCAGTCCAGGCCCAGGTCGACCCACTGCTTCTCGCCCGCGGACAGGGGGATCGCGCGGGTCGTGACGAGCTCGCGCGGCACGTAGTTCTGCCCGAGCACAGGGTCGTGCAGCTCGACGGTCAGCGTGGTGTCACCGGCCGCGTCGACCAGCAGCCGCACGCCGCCGAGGACGGGGTCGGCGGGCAGCACCAGCCCCGCGTCCGCGTCGAGCGGCCACACGCCCGCCGGGGCGTCCACCACCAGGCGGGACAGCGTGCTCGACGCCGACGCGGTGGCGGCGCCCGCCAGGTCGGCCGGGTCGTCGAGCGGCAGCCCGACGACGGAGGCGTCCTCACGCAGCAGGGTTCGCTGCAGGTCGGCGGCCGGCAGGTCGCGCGGGCGCGTGCCGCGCTCGGCGCAGAGCGCCGCGGCCGTGCCCGCGGCCTGGCCGATCGTGGCGCAGGTGGCCATCACCCTGGTCGAGCCGAACGCCACGTGAGAGGCGGAGATGTTGCGCCCGGCCATGAGCAGGTTGGGCACGTTGACCGAGTAGAGCGAGCGGTAGGGGATGTGGTAGACGCCGTCGGCGTAGCGCTGCTTGGCCCCGGCCTCGGTGGCGTACATGCCCTGCGGCGGGTGCAGGTCGATCGACCAGCCGCCGAACGCCACCCGATCGTCGAACGGCGTCTGGCCGAGGACGTCGTGCTGGGTGAGCACGTAGTCGCCGAGCAGGCGGCGGTACTCCCGCTTGCCCGGCAGCGCGCCCACCCATTCGAGCGTCATCGTGTCGGCGTCGAACTTGCCGGAGTTCTTGATGTAGTCCCAGATGCCGTAGACGACCGACCACAGCTCGTCCCTGATGCGGTCGTTGTCGTGCACGGTGTCCAGCTCGCCGCCGAACTCGATCCACCAGTACGCGCAGCCGTTGTCACCGGCCTTGATGATGCGCCGCTCGGGGATCGAGGTGGTGGTGATGTCCTTGGCGAAGCTCGGCGGGACGTAGCGGACCGGCTCTCCCGCGTCCTTCGTGTAGAACAGCAGCGTGCTGCCCAGCGTGATGTCGTCGGGCTCGTCCGGCGCCCACGGCTCGCCGTACTCCGCCCGGCCCTCGCGGCCGATGCGGTGGCGGGCGCCCGCCAGGTGGCCCACCAGGCCGTCGCCGGTGCAGTCGAGGAAGAGCGCCGACTCGAACGTGATGAGCCGCTCAGAGCCCATCATCCAGCCCGTGACCGAGGAGATCCCGCTCTCGTCGGCGTCCACGAGGCGGACGTCGGTGTTGAGGTAGAGCGAGACGTTCGGCTCGGCGCGGACCGCGTCCAGCACCGTGGTGTCCCAGAGGTAGGGGTTGCCGAGCGGGTTGCGATACTGGTTCTCGACCAGCAGCTCGCCCATGATGCCGCCCTCGCGGGCGTGGTGGTTCTTGCCGTGGCCGGTCGCGCCGCACACCCAGACGCGCACCTCGCTGCTGGAGTTGCCGCCCAGCACCGGCCGGTTGCCGACCAGCGCCACCGTACGCCCGAGCCGGGCGGCGGCGACGGCCGCGCACACTCCGGCCAGGCCGCCACCCACGACGGTGATGTCATGACTTACGGTTTCTTGTCTCATTCGCTCAATCCGTAGTAGACGCGGGGCGCGCCGTCCAGGACCACCCGCACCTTGCCGTTGTGCACAGGCAGGGTGCGCTCGCGGCCGATGCAGTCCACCTCGCGGACCGTGGCGCCCGTGGCGGGCAGGAGCAGGGGGGTCTTGGTGGGCCAGTGGTCGGCCCAGGCCTCCTTGTGCGGATACCACTGGTCGGTGCCGTGGTCCGCGTGTTGGAGATAGCCGTCCTTGCGGCTCCACAGGATCGAGAACCCGTCGAACAGCAGGCCCTTGAGCTCCGGGTCGGCGAACGTCAGCCAGCGGACGAACCTCGCTCCCTCCAGGGTCCGCGTGGCCGTGGCGTAGGCCAGCAGCGCGGCCTTGACGCTGGTGTCGCGGTTCATCAGCCCGAAATGGTATTCGGGGTTGGCGGGGTCGGCCTCCTGCGGATGGTGGATCGTGCTGTCGTGGGGCTGGTACCAGTTCACCCCGTCCACGCCCTCCGAGACCGCCAGCGCCAGGGTGAGCAGCACGTTCTCCGCCGCCTGCCGGTGGTTGTCGTTCCACCACCGGTTCGGCCTGGTGCAGGCGTACGCCTCGGTGAGCCACAGCTCCTTGCCGCCGCCCTGCTCGTCGATGGTCCTGCGGGCCTCCCGCAGCGCGCCGAGGAAGTTCCAGTACGTGCCGTTCTCGCCCTGCTCCCACTCTTCGGGCGGTGGCGCGTAGTCGGGGGTGAAGTTGCCGCGCCCCGGATGGATGGCGAACCCGTCGATCAGGTCCCAGCCGCCCGCCTCGATGAACTTCGCCGTCCACACCGTGTCCATGCCGCCGAGGCCGCAGTTCATCAGCTTGATGCCGGAGCCCTTGAGCCGGTCGTGGATCGGCTTGAGCCCGTCGCGGACGTACTCGGGCACCCGCTTGCCCTGCATCCACGGGTTGTTCAGCTCGTTGGCCACCTCGAAGTAGCGGGCGCCCGACGCCCTGGCGATCGCCGCCCGGTCGTCGGCCCAGGCGGCGATCTGCTCGGGCGTGCCGTTGAAGATGACGCCGCCGAGCTGCACGTTGTGCGGGACACCGAGCGCGTCCAGCTCGGCGGGTGAGTGGCCGGGCGCGCCGTCGTAGGCGATGCGGACCGACTTCACGCCGATCCTGCGCATCAGGGCGCCGACCGACTCCTTGTCCGGCACCAGCATCCAGAAGTAGTTGGCGACGCCGAACCTCCCCTCGGCCTGGTAGCCGTACGGCTTGAGCGTGGCCAGGTTCGTCCGGGCGAACGCCTCGTCGGTGTCGCCGGCGACGGCCTTGACCTCGGCGAACAGAATGCCCTGCGCGGAGCCCCCGACCGTGAACGTCTCGTCCCAGACCGCGCCGGGCGCGAGCGTCCTGGTCAGCGCGCCGTGCGCGGCCTTCCTGCCGTCGAAGTCGCGGGCGCACCAGGTCAGCCGCACGCTGCGCTCGGTGGCCGAGCCGTTGACGACCTGGGCCCTGAGCCGCATGCTCGCGTTCGGCTCGTACAGGCCGAACGGCTGGTCGCACCAGGCGTCCACGCTCAGCGGGAGCCCGGTGGCGATCCCGTTGGCGGCCGACGGGCGCATCGCCCCGAGCACCAGTTCGGCCTCGGTCACGGTCCCGGTGGTGGCGGGGGCGTGGATCCAGGTGGCGTTGGTGAAGCCGGGCGTGGTCTTGTCCAGGCGGAAGAACGCGGCGGTGTCCGTCCAGGTCTCCTGGTAGAGGGCCCCGGCGTTGACCTCGTACGGGACGCCGCCGCGCGGGTCGCGGGTCCACCTGGTGACGGGCACGTACCGCTCGGGCGCCGACGGGCCGAGCACGGTCCTGGCGAACATGAAGCCGGACGGCGTCAGGGTGGCGCTGCCGCTCACCTCCCAGCGCAGGTGCGCCCTGCGGGCGGAGACGGTGAACAGGCCACGCACCTTGACCTGCTGGGCCGACGCCGACATCACGTAGTCGACCTGGATGGCGGGCTTGCCGTCCACCGTCACCAGCGAGGGCGTGCCGCCGAACGTGCGCTGCTGTCCGAGCACGCTGTCCTTGATCATGAAGTGGCTCAGCCGGAGGCGGTCGGCGTCGTCGCGCACCAGGATCGAGCCGCCCTCCTCGGCGATCAGCGTGATGCCGTCGGCCTGGATGGAGATCGGCTCGGCGACGGCGGCGCCGCCGGTCCCGGTGCCGGCCGACGCGGCGGGTGTGGCGACGAAGGTGGCGCCGGCCGCGGCCGGAAGGGCCTGGAAGAGGATACGACGGGAAATTTCGGCCATGGGGGGTGCCTTTCGTTAAATGTCAGCCCTTGATGCCGGTGAAGCCGAGCCCGGCCACGATGTGCTTCTGGAAGACCAGGAACACCAGCACCGGAGGCGCCAGTGCCATCGCCATGGCGGCGATCAGCTCGTCCTGCGGCGCCTGCTCCGCCAGGTTGGCCAGGGCCACGCTGATCGGTTGCTTCTCGGGATCGGTGATGGCCACGAGCGGCCAGATGAAGTCCTTCCAGCTGTGCATGACGGCCAGCAGGCTGATCACGGCCAGGATCGGCCGGCTCATCGGCAGCACGATCCTGGTCAGCAACTGCCACGTGTTCGCCCCGTCCACCCGCGCCGCCGCGAACAGCTCGGGCGGCAGCGCGTCGAAGAACCGCTTGGCCAGCAGCACGTTGAACGCATAGGCCCCGGAGGGCAGCCAGATCGACCAGTACGAGTCCACCAGCCCCAGATCGATGACCGTCAGGAACAGGCTGGTCATCGAGACCGTGTAGGGCACGAACATCGTGGCCAGGATCGCGCCGTAGACGTATTTGCCGAACCAGGGCCGCAGCACCGAGAGAGCGAAGCCCGCGGTGATCGCCACGACGAGTTGCACCGCCCACGAACCGCCCACCACCTGCACGGTGTTGAGGAGGTAGTGGCCGATGCCGAGGTCGTCCCAGGCGGTGGCGAAGTTCTCCGGGCGCGGGTCGGCGGGCCACAGGTCGAGTGGCCTGGAGATCAGGTCGGCGCTCGGCGACACGGCGCCCTTGACCGTCATGTAGAGCGGGCCGAGGCCGATCAGGACCAGGAAGGCCAGCGTGAGCGCCTGGATCGTGCGCAGTCCCGCCCTGATCGCCGGGCGGCGCTCCTCGACAGGTGAGATCAGGCTCATGACGCGCTCCAGTTCCTGGTGGCCCGCAGGTAGACGGCCGACAGCAGGCCGAGGACGATCGCCAGCAGGAACGACAGCGCCGCCGCCTGACCGTAGGCGCCGTCCTGGAAGGCGTACCTGAAGATCAGCAACAGGACGGTGAGCGTGGCGTTCTCCGGGCCGCCGCCGGTGAAGACGTACGGTTCGGTGAAGACCTGCATGGTGTTGATGAGCTGCATGAGCAGCAGCAGGCCGATCACCGGGCGGAGCTGGGGCAGCGTGATGTGCCACACGCGCGTCCAGATGGAGGCCCCGTCCATCTGGGCGGCCTCGTACAGCTCGGACGGGACGCCGACGATCGCGGCCAGGTAGATCAGCACGGCGCCGCCCATGCCCGCCCAGGTGGACTGCAGGACCAGGCTGACCATCGCCGTGTCCGGCGAGTCCAGCCACGGGTAGGGCCCCAGCCCCACGAGGCCGAGCAGCCCGTTGAACAGGCCGTGCCCCGGGTCGTAGAACCACTTCCAGAGCAGGATCGCCACCACGGGCGGCACCACCACGGGCAGGTAGACGAGGAAGCGGTAGACGCCCGCGCTCCTGCGCACGGTGGACAGCACCACGGCCAGCACCAGCGGCGCGGGGAAGCCGATGAGCAGTGCCAGCCCGACGAACACCAGCGTGTTGCCGACGGCCGTGCCCAGCAGCGGGTCGGCGAACAGGGCGCGGAAGTTGTCCAGGCCCACCCAGGCGGCGGGGTCGACCAGGTTCGTCTCCTGGAAGCTGATGAGCAGGCCTCTGACGATCGGCCACCAGGAGAACACCCCGAACACCACCAGCGCCGGGACGAGGAACACCAGCGCGGTCAGCGTGTGACGGCCCTTCCTGACCGCCGGTCTCGTGGGCTCCGCCCGGACGGCGGACGCGGCGGGCAGGGACACGGTGGGCGTCCCGGTGCGGCCGGCACTCACTGCCTGGCCGCCGCGAGCTTGGCGTTGACGTCCGTCTCCGCCTTGGCCAGCAGGTCGTCCACGGACGCGTTCTTGTCGGTGAGCACCGCCTGGACCACCGTGTCGAGCACCGCGTACACCTGCTGGGCCTGGACGGCGGGCTCGGGGCGCAGGGTGAGCGACGGGGTGCCCTCCAGCCACGGGCGGAAGTGCTCGAGCTTGACGTTCACGTACGGCTTGACGGCCTCGTCGATCCTGGCCTGCTGCGCGGCGTCGAACATCGGCAGCGTGGGCACCCCGACCGCGGACTCGGGGTCGGCGGCCAGCTGCTTGGCCCTGGAGGCGGCCACGGCCGGGTCGTACTGCGGCTCGGCGTAGGCGAACAGCAGCCACTTCACCGCCGCGGCGGCCTTCTCCGCCGTCACGGACTTGGGCACCAGGTAGACGTCGCCGCCGGTCAGCGTGGCGTTCCCGCCGGCCTGGGGGAGCGGGCCGACGCCGAACGCGTCGGTGTTCTCCATCCCGTACGTCATCTTGGCCAGCCGGTAGGTGCCCGGCGTGCCCATGTACATGCCGATCTCACCCGCGGCGAACCGCTTGATCACATCGTTCTGGTCGTTGAGCTGCGAGTCGCCCATGGAGTCGTCCGTCCAGCGCATCTCCTTGAGCAGGCCCAGCGCCTTCTTCACCGGGTCGGCGTTGAAGGCGGCCACGTGCTTGCCGCCCTCTTCCCGCTCGATCTCGCCGCCGTGCGTGTAGGCGAGCATGGTGAGCTGCCAGCCGCCCTGGTTGCTCTTCGACTCGTGGACGAAGCCCGCCTTGCCGGTCTTGTCGGCGATGGCCTTGGCCGCGGTCCGGACCTCGTCCCACGTCTTCGGCGGCTTGTCGGGGTCGAGCCCGGCCTTGCTGAACAGGTCGCGGTTGTAGACCAGGCCCTGGGCGAAGGGCGCCTGCGGGACGCCGTACACCTCGCCGGCCGCGTCGCTGAGCGGGCGCAGGACCTGGGGGTTGAACTCCTTGTAGTGGGCCCACCCCGACAGCTCCTTGGTGAGCGGCCTGACCTGCTTGCGGGCGATGAGGCCCTGCGGCTCGGTCAGCGGAACCTTGATCACCTCTTCGACCTTGCCGCCCGCCAGCTTGGCGGAGAACGTGAGCGGGTCGAACGCCGTGGTCGAGCCCTGCACCTTGATCCCGGGATTCTGCCTCTCGAACTCCGCCACCATCTTCTTGAACTGCTCCAGACCCGGTTTGTCCGTGGCGGGAGGCATGCCCTGGACCCGGATCACGACGGTTCCGGGCTCGCCGGAGGAGGGGGACCCGCATCCGGCCAGCGCCGTGGTGAGTACGGCGCAGCCGAGGAGGCCGGCGGTCAGCTTCATGATGACTCCTGTGGTGGAGGTGGCGCAGGTCGAGATGGCGGCAGGGCGCGCCGGCCGTGCCGAAATTGGGTTTTCGCTGAATGGAGAGAGGGCTCAGCCGGGGGCCGGGCCCGTGGAGGCTCGGGGGATCAGGCGCGAGCCGATCTCGACGGTCCGCGCTTCGCCCCTGCCCGTGATGGTGTTGATGAGCAGGTCGGCGGCCCGGGTGGCGACCTCGTCGGCCGAGATCCGGATCGTGGTGAGCGACGGGGTGGAGGTGGCGGCGAGCAGCGTGTCGTCTATTCCGATCACGCTCACCCGGTCGGGCACGCTGATGCCGAGCTTGGCGAACTGGTGCAGCACTCCGAGCGCCACCAGGTCGTTGTGCGCGAGCACCGCCGTCGCCTCGCCCGCCGCGACGAGCGTCGCCGCGTGCACGCCGGTCTCGAAGCGGGGGTCGTACGGGCCGAGCTCGGTCAGCGTCAGGTCGTGGGCCTCGAAGACCTCCCTGATGGACTTGCCGCGGCCGTGCTCGCCGTGCTCGGCGTTGACGAAGACGCACCGGGTGTGCCCGTACGCCTTGAGGTGCTCGGCGGCCTGCGCGATCCCCTGCGACAGGGAGATGCGCAGCTCGGGCAGCCCTTCGACGTGCCGGTTCACCAGGACGGTGGGCATCTCGGCGCCGAGCTCGCGCAGCCGTTCCTCCGGCAGGGTGGACGCCCACAGGATCAGGCCGTCCACCTGCTTGGACACCGCGGCGATGGTCTCCAGCTCGTCGTACTCGCGCTCGTCGGTGTCGGCGGCCAGCACGGTGTAGCCGAGCCGCCTGGCGCGGGCCTGCATCGCCTTGAAGATCGGCGGGAAGAACGGGTTCGCTATGTCGGGGATGATCAGACCGATCGACCCCGTCCTGCCGCCGCGCAGTGAGCGGGCGGCGGGGTTGGGCGAGTAGCCCAGATCGGCCGCCGCCTCCCGGACGCGCTGCAGGGTCTGCGGCTGCACCTGCTCCGGCGCGGTGAACGCGCGGGAGACCGTCGAGACGGACACCCCGGCCGCGCTCGCCACCTGCTTGATCGTTACCGCCACCGCGTCCGTCCTCCCGTGCCACTGGTTGGGAGGATCGTTGCAAACGTTCCCGGAATGCGTCAAGAGTGTTTCATCCAGGAAAATCCCTGACCTGTTCAACTCTGTGGTGCTCTGTCATGATGCATCTCTGAATGTTTGCGGGATCGTTTTCAAGGGAGTCAGATGAAGATCACCGGCTGGGAACTGCTCACCCTGCCCGATCACGGCGACAGCATGATGCTGCTGGTCATCGACACCGACGAGGGCCTGCACGGCCTGGGCGAGGTCGGCATCAGGTCGAGGCAGAAGGCCGTGGCCGGGGGCATCGAGCACCTGGGCGAGCTGCTGATCGGCGAGGACCCCACCAGGATCGAGCACTTGTGGCAGGTGCTGTTCCGGCGCGGGTTCTTCCCCGCCGACCGGTTCCTGTCGGCCGCGATCGCCGCCGTGGACGTGGCCCTGTGGGACATCCGCGGCAAAGCCCTCGGCGTGCCGGTGTACGAGCTGTTCGGCGGGCGGGTGCGCGACCACGTGCCGGCCTACACGCACCTGGGCGACGACTACCACGACGTGGAGGCGTTCCTGGACAAGGCGCGCGGCCTGGTCGCCGACGGCTGGCGGCACCTTCGCTTCGCGGTGCCGCACGCGCCGGACGGGGTGCTCGACCAGCGGGCCTCGATGCGGGCGGGGATCGCGCTGTTCCACCGGATGCGGGAGGTGGTGGGCGAGGAGGTGGAGCTGATCCTCGACGTGCACACCAGGTTCGACCCGCCGGAGGCGGTCACGCTGTGCAGGGAGATCGAGGCGGCGCGGCCGTACTTCGTGGAGGACCCGCTGCGCAGCGAGGGTCTGGACGCCTACCGCATGCTCAGGGCCCGTACGGCGGTGCCGCTGGCGGCGGGCGAGCAGTTCGGCTCGAAGTGGGAGTTCCAGCGCCTGGTGGAGCCGGACCTGATCGACTACGCCCGCGTGGACGTGGGCGTGGCGGCCGGGCTCACCGAGGCCAGGAAGATCGCGGCCATGTGCGAGACCCACTACATCAGGCTCGCCACCCACAACCCCCTCGGCCCGGTGACCGCGGCCTCCTCGCTGCACCTGAACCTCGCGACCCCGAACGCCGCGGTCCAGGAGCACCAGGCCCAGCCCGAGCCCGCGATCGACGCGCTGTTCACGGCCCGGCCCACGATCAGGGCCGGGCGCGTGGAGCTGCCGGAGCTGCCCGGGCTCGGCGTGGACCTCGACCGGGCCGAGGCCCGCCGCTACCAGGCCGTCGCCGCCGAGCGCCCGCACCTGCGCACTCCGGACGGGGCCTTCACCAACTGGTGAGCCGGGCCACGCCGCGCGTGCCTCACCCCCCGTCACGTGGCGCACCGGTGGCAGCGGGTGAGAAACACCGCAAATGATCCGCGATGGGCGTCGCCATGGCCGCCGTCGGGTTCGCACCCTCCCCGGCCGCGGTGGCACCGCCGTACGGGCTGCTCAAGCTGGTCTTCAACTGCTCGCGGGTGGGCCCGGTGACGGTCACCGTCAAGGGTCCGGGCGTTCTCGACCCGCACCATCCGGGTCTGCTCGAACAAGTGGTGAGCTAGGCCCAGGGGCGGGGGAAGGCGTCGCCGTCCAGCCCAGCACCCACGGCGAGTCCGAGGGGATCTGTCACGATGTGCTCGGTCCCGCTGTAGCGGGTCGCCTCGTCCATGTAGATGACGACGTGCGCGAACCGGGCCTGATCGGTGCGGTTGGGCAGTGCCATGTGGCCGGTGTAGCCGCTGTGGAAGGTGCAGTCGCCGGCGCGGAGCGGCACGGTGACCCGGGGGATCCAGCGCAGGGACGGGTCCATCTCGAACAGGTCCTCCTCGCGGTGGAGGTCCTGCGGGCGCAGGCCGGTCCGATGCTGGGTGCCGGGCAGGAAGGTCATGCACCCCCGCTCCGGGGGAACGTCGACCAGCGCTATCCACGCCGACAGCGGGAGCCGGTCGCCCGCGTGCGGCCAGTACGGGCGGTCCTGGTGGAACTCGGTGGCGGCGTTGTTGTGCGGCTCCTTGACCAGCATCTGGTCGTGCCAGAGCCGCAGCGGGAACCCGGCGAGCTGTTCGGCGATCCGGCCGAGCCGCCGGTCGAGCGTGAGCTCCCGCAGCGTCCGGTCCTGTCGCCAGACGTTGACCAGCTGGCTGAAGACGCCTCGCGTCTCCAGGCTCTCCGCGCGATGCGCCCGCAGGAACGCCTCGGCGCCGGTCCGGAAGCGGTCGATCCGGCCGGGCTCGAGAACGCCGCGCACTCGGACGAAACCGTGTTCGCGGTACGCCGCCACAAGCTCGTCCGGCACCCGGCCGTCGGGGCCGACATCGCTGCCGGGCTGCCGGGTCGTGGTCGTCGCCATCACTGACCTCCGAGGTTCTTGCCGTTGGGATACTCCAAGCGTCGTCGTAGCGTGCCGCCAGGGGCTAGGCCGATCCCGGCGTGTGGTCGTACGATCCCGGCATGCCTGCCACGCTGCACGAGCACGCGCTGTTCGCCGGGGACCCGGTCCTGGCAGGTGTCCACCACCTGGACCTCGACATCGAGCCGCACGCGCACGACTTCCTCGAGATCGCCGTGATCGGAGCCGGTCACGGCCGGCACGTGACCAGCCAGGGCGAGCATCCGCTGCGGCGCGGGCAGGTCATCGTGCTCCGCCCCGGTGCCTGGCACGGGTTCCGCGACTGCGCCGGCCTGACCGTCGCCAACTGCTGCCTGTCCGCCCAGGCGCTACGGGCCGAGCTGGCGGCGCTGCACGACCTCCCGATGCTGCGCCGGATGTTGTGGACCGACCCGGTGGCCTCCGGTACGCACGGCGTGGCGGTCACGACCGCCGATCCGGCCGCCGCCGAGGAGGCCATCGCGGAGATCACCCTGCTCGAACGGGACCTCCGGGCCGAGCCGAGCCGACCGGGCCGCGTGCTGGGCCGGCTGGTCACCGTCCTCGGCATCCTGGCCGACGGCCGTGACCCCGGACAGGAGGCGCTGGAGCCCGCCGTCCACCCCGCCGTCGCCGCCACCATCGCCCGGCTCGAGGCGGCGCCCGCCCA
The DNA here is from genome assembly GCF_040674815.1 of Nonomuraea sp. NPDC049709. Classification (NCBI taxonomy): domain Bacteria; kingdom Bacillati; phylum Actinomycetota; class Actinomycetes; order Streptosporangiales; family Streptosporangiaceae; genus Nonomuraea; species Nonomuraea sp. NPDC049709. The sequence continues at coordinate 11,209 of NZ_JBFANM010000028.1, read as the reverse complement.
CCCGTGGCGGCTGGACGAGCTCGCCCGATCGATCAACCTGGATCCCACCCATCTCGGCCGGCTGTTCAGGCGGCACGTGGGGTTGACGCCACTGGGCTTCCTGGCCCGGCTGCGGGCCGAGCGCGCCGCCACGTTGCTGGCGCAGTCGACCCTGCCGGCCGCCCGGGTCGGCGCCGCCGTCGGCTGGGACGACCCGACCTACTTCGCCCGCCGCTTCCGCACGCTGGTCGGGCTGACCCCTACCGAATACCGGCGACGCAGCCGATCAGCCGCCCGTCCTCAGCAGGGATCCTGATTCGCTCCGCAGGCTTACGGGTCCGCGCCGGACCCGAGCACGACGGCACGGTCAAAGGCTCGTCACCGCCGCCCGCCGAACTCCCAGTCGTGGACCTCGATGCCGGCGTACCGGTCAAGGGTCAGGACGGCGCGCGCCGCGTCCGGGTCCGGCGCCCGGACCAGGGCCGCCGTACCCAGCCAGGCGGTGCCGTCGTCGGACAGCAGCGGCCCGTACGCGATCAGCTCGTCCCGGTCGGGCGGCGGGACGAGGTCCGCGGCCTGCCCGGAGCCGAGGCCCAGCACGAGATACCGGTGGCCGCCTTCCCGGCCGCCGGGGAAGTCCCACATGGTGCGCCCCAGCACGTTGCGCCAGCGACGCAACACCACATCCCGGTACACCCCGGCCTGGTAGTTGGGCTCGTCGAAGGCGAACGCGCGCGCGGTGGCGGGGTCCGGCACGTCGACGATGTGCACGCTGCCGGTGGCCGTTTCGCCGCCGCGGGCGAAGGTCGGGCCCCGGGCGATCAGCTCCGCCGTGTATCGGTCCATGTAGGACCAGTGCGCTTCCAGCAGCTCGTCGCGCAGCGCCGCGGAGTCAGGCCGATCCCGGTGATAACAGAAGAACTCCATGGCAAGAGTACTTACCACGGCAGGGAAGTCCCCGCCTGACTACGTAATCAGGCATACGGTCCTGTTTGACTACGTAGTCAAACAGGAGGAGCCGTGATGCCGGAAGCCAAGCGCCGCGCCCCCCGCAGCACCGATGTCGCCCGGCTGGCGAACGTGTCCCAGAAGACGGTCTCCCGCGTGCTGAACGGCGAGCCGTACGTGAGCGACGAGGTCCGCGGGCGGGTGCTGGCGGCGGCGCGCGAGCTCGGATACCGGCGCAACACCGCGGCCAGGGCGCTGCATCTGGGCCGGTTCCACCGCGTCGGCGTCGTCTCGCTCGGCAGCTCGCTGTACGGCCCGTCCTCCCTGCTGATCGCCCTGGAGCGGCGGGCCAGGGAGATCGGATATGCCTTCAGCGTCGTCAACACCCTCGAAGGCGAGGACGGCGGTGTTTTGAGGGCCGTCGAAACCCTGTTGGAGCAGGGTGTGGACGGCATCGTGCTGTCCGAGCCGATCGACGAGGGCCAGGTGCTGGGGATCGACCCGGGCGTCCCCGTGCTCAGCTTCGGTGCGCTGCCCGGCCTGGACGGCCCCCGGGTGGTGATCACCGGCGCGTCCGGCGTGGGCATGGGCAGGCTGGCCACCGAGCACCTGCTCGGCCTGGGCCATGCCACCGTCTGGCACGTCGCCGGGCCGGAGCGGTGGTTCGCCGCGCGCGACCGCGCGCGGGGCTGGCGGGAGGCGCTGGCCGGCGCGGGGATCGAGGCGCCGCCCCCGCCGGCCGGTGACTGGTCTCCGGCCTCCGGGTACGCGGCGGGGCGCGTCCTTGCCGCGAACCCGGAGGTCACAGCCGTGTTCGTGGCCAACGACGACATGGCGATCGGCGTGCTGCGCGCCCTGGCCGAGGCCGGTCGAGCGGTGCCCGAGGAGGTCAGCGTGGTGGGGGTGGACGACATCCCGTCCGCGGCCTACCTGTCACCGCCCCTGACCACGGTCCGCCAGGACTTCCACGAGATCGCCGCGTACGGACTGGACCTGCTGGTCGAGCAGATGGAGAACGAGCCCGGCTCGGCGACCCACGACGACCTGCCCGCGCACCTCGTGGTGCGCCGGTCGACCGCACCTCCCAAGGATCGGACACGACAACGCCACGAACCCGGTGGGTCGTCCTGACCACCGGCATCCCCGCACGGAAGCCCGAGAGCGTCCCGGGCTACTGGCGGGAGAGCGCGCGGGTGAGGCCTGCCAGGGTGGTCGTCGCGAGGATCCACCCCGCGGCGATCATCGCGGCGGCGAGCCACTGCTGTGTGCCGCGCGCGCCGAAGGCGCCCTCCTGGCCGAAGCTGATGATCGGGAGCAGCAGGTCCAGGGTGTAGAGGAAGGCGTTGAAGGGGGGCGCCTCGGCCGGCTTGAAGGCCACCGGGTGGTGGGCGGTGAAGACGAGCGTGCCCATGAGGAGAAGGGCCGCGAGCCAGAGCGCGGCACGGAACGGGCGGTAGCCGTACCCGACGGTCCAGTCCTGCAGATACCCCCAGAGCCGCGCACCGAGCCGTTGCCCCGCCCGACGGTGCCGCTGTTTGGCCAGCAGCACGTCCCGGGCGGCCTCGTCGTGACCGTGCGTTCGGTAGACGGTGGCCAACTGCTCGTACGGTTGGGGCAGGTAACCCTCCTTGGCCAGCCAGTCGAGGCGCTCCTGGACAGGCAGGAGAGCCTCCAGGTTGTCGTAGGTGAAGCCGTTCAGCCGGAGCCGATCGGGCCACCGGCCGGGAACGTCGTCGAGCACGCCGACCCGGGTGTGGCGAAGGTCGACGGCGCCGAGCAGGACGGTCTCCGGCCCGATCTTCAGCGAAGCCGCCTGGACGCCACGCAGGTGAAGGTCACCGTCGACGGTGGTCTCCGCGAAGCACAGGGTGGTGGCGATCCGGGAGTCTCTGATCGAGAGGGTTCCCTTGGCCGTGAAGCCTTCGCAGCAGTCGACGCCACCGCCCGCGATCACCTGCCACAGGGTCAGGGCCCTCCCGCCAGGATTGCTGAGGACAGCGCCGTGGAACGCCACGCCGCCCTCGACCCTGGCGTCTATGAGCACGATCTCCCCATCGGCGCTGAAGGCCTCGCTGCAGCTGAGCCTGCCGGTCACCCCCAGCCGCCGCAGTGAGAGCGCCGTCGCACCCGGGTTGGACAGCTTCCCGCCGTCGACGTTGACCGATCCGCGGACCTGCGTCGAGTCCAGGAAGACCTCCCCGGTCGCCACGAAGCCCGGTGTGGCGCGCAGCCCGCTGCCGAGCTCCATCAGCGGCGCGTTCAGCGCGCGTTCTCCCGGATTGACGAGGGTCGCATGAGCGAGTGAGAGCGAACCGGTCACGCGGGCCCCCCGCAGGAGGACCTCGCCCTCGGCGGTGAAGCTCTCATTCAGCAGCAGCCCACCCTCGACGGTGAGCCTCTCCGCGTTGAGGGCGATGCCGGAGGGGTTGGACAGCCGAGCTCCGCTGAACGCGCACGTGCGTCCCATCCGGGCGTCCTGCACGCTCAGCTCGCCGTACGAGCGGAAGCCGTGGCCGCACGACAACCCGCCGTCGATGACGATCCCGTCGGCGGTGAGGCTGCCGCCGCCCGACCGCCCGACCTGCGCGCCGTCGAGGATCATCGTCCCGGCGATCCGGGCGCCCGCCATGCGGATCTCACCGTCGATGACGGCGTTCGCGCACAGCAGATCCCGGTCGACGATCAGGCCGGCGGCGTGGACGGCCAGATCGGCGTTGATCGCCGTACCGCTGAGGTCCAGCGTCCCGGACACGTGCGCTCCGCCGACCTGAACCGGGCCGTCCATCCGGCACCCTTCCAGGCGCAGGCCCCCGCCGATCACGGCGTCTCCGGCCCGCAGCCCGGGTAACCGGGAAACCGAGAGGTCGACCAGGCCGGTGCGGGCTCCGGTGAGGACCGGCGCTTCCTCGAAATCGCAGCCCGTCAAGATCAGCGGGTGCTGGACCTCGGCGTACGACAGGTCCAGCCGGCCGGCGATCCTGGCTCCGGACAGGCGCACGCCGGGCGTCTGCCCTGGAAGGCACTCCTGGGTGCCGAGCAGCAGCCCCGCGATGACCGCGGCCCGAACGGGGAAGCCGGGCAGATCTACCGGACGCGCCGCGGGGAACGCCTCCCAGAGAGCGCGTTCCGGCTCGGAAAGATCCTCGATCATCACAGGGGCACTCCCGGAAACGTCGCACGCGTCGGTAAGGAGATGCTCCAAGGTCATCACCGGCTTGGCAACCGTGCGGCCCTGATCGTCCGTTGCGTGACCCCCGAGGCGGTCCACGCATGATCAGCGAGTGAGGGGAGACGGTGGCGCGGCTGCGGCGCCCGTCCGGCCCCGATCAGCGGAGAAGACATAAAGGTAGGGGTGCCGCGCCCGGACCTCGCCGCCGGCGGCGGCCCTGGCCAGGGCGAGCGCGCCATCCGCCGAGGTGCCCTGCGGCGGCGTGAAACGGGCCGCGGGCAGCAGGGCGCGCACGGTGCTCTGGAACGGCTTCATCAGCAGGTCGGCCGCGTCGAAGAGGCGTCCTCCCCAGGAGAAGACCGGTTCGAGCCCGGTCGCGGCGGCGACGGCGGTCTGGCCGAGCTGCCGTCCGGCTTCGTCCCAGATGCCACGCGCGAGCGGATCCCCGGCGCGGGCCGCGTCGGCGACGGACGGCGCGAACGACGCCAGGTGGTGCGCGGGCGAGGTCGATTCGTAGACGAGTGCCACCAGGTCCAGGGGGTGGCCGAAGCGGGCGGTCAGCCGTTCCAGCAGGGCGGGCGACCCACCGGTCCGGCCGTCGTGGGCGCGCAGGGCGGCCTGGAGGCCGTGCATGCCGATCCACGCGCCGCTGCCGTGGTCGCCGAGCAGGTGGCCCCAGCCGTCGGACTGGTTCCATACGCGGTCCAGGTCGGTGCCCAGCGTGATGACGCCGGTCCCGGCGGCGACGACCACCCCGGGCCGGAACCCGAGCGCGCCGACGTGCGTGGTCACCGTGTCCCCCGCGACCGCGAGCGCGTCGAGCCCGAACCGCTCGCGCAACGCCCGCCACAACGTCTCCGGGTCCCTGACCAGCCCCGGCAGCCCGGTCACCCCGACGGCCATCGCGGCGAACCGCTCGGGGATCGCCACCGCCGTGGCGCCCCTGTCCGAGACAGGTGCCGCGCCGCCGGCATGAGCGTCCCGGGCCCGGACGGCGCTCTCGGCATGAGCGTCCCGGGCGGCGCTCCCGGCGTGCCCCTCCTGGGCGCCCGCGGCGTCGCCCAACTGGCCGTCAGGGGTCCAGGTGGCGCGCTCGACGACCGTGGCGATCCCGGTGGCGAGCCGGTCGAGATCGACCCGGCCCCCGGTGCGGGGCACCGGTGCCGAGTCCTCGCCGTACGCGATCCACCCCCCGCTCTCGATGCGGACCCTGATGCCTCCGCCGCCGACGTCCACACCCACCACGCCGCTCATCCGGCGTGCCCGCCCAGCGCGGCGACGGCCGCGCGGACGCCGGGATGCGCGGCGAGCGCGGCCCTGGCCCGCTCCGGCGGGCAGCCCGTGAGCAGCCGCACGAGCGCCTCCGGGATCCGCCCGTCCGCCTCGGCCAGCGCGGCGCGGCAGGCCGCGGCGTCCTCCCCGGTCGCCTCCACGAGCAGGCTCACGGCCCGCGCCTCCAGCTTGGCGTTGGTGGCGACCAGCCCGACCATGAGATTCGAGTACGTCCGCCCGGCCTTGATCATGAGCGCCGTCGAGAACGCGTTCAGCAGCACCTTGGTCGCCGTGCCCGCCTTGAGCCGGGTGGACCCGGTGAGCGCCTCCGGGCCGGTGTCCGCGACGACGAGGATCTCGGCCAGCTCGCGCAGCGGTGCGGCGGGATTGCAGGTGATCAGCACGGTGAGCGCGCCCGCCGCCCGGGCCGCGCGCAGCGCACCGGCCACGTACGGGGTGGACCCGGAGGCCGTGATCCCGATCGCCACGCTGCTCTCGCCGAGCGTCGCGGCGTCGGCGGCGCCGAGCTCCTCCGCGTCCTCCCGGTCGACGGACGAGTCGGTGAGCGCGCCCGGCCCGCCGGCGAAGTGCGCCGAGAACAGCTCGCGCGCCACCCCGAACGTCGGCGTGATCTCGGTGGCGTCCAGCACCGCCAGACGCCCCGACGCGCCGGCGCCGAAGTAGTGCACGCCGCCGCCGCGGCCCAGCCGGAGGTGCGCCTCGTCGACCGCCCGGGCGAGCGGCCCGGTGGCGGCGCGGGCGGCCTCGACCGCCCTGGCGTCCTCGTCCAGCAGCAGCCGGAGGGCGTCCGCCGACTCCAGCGTGTCGATGCCGGCGGTGCGCGGGTTGCGGCGTTCGGTCGGTGGTGCCACCTGGGGCATCGTGCTCCTCATCGATCGTGTTCGTACGGCTGGGCGAGCGGGCCGGTCTGACCCGCGTAGGAGGTGAACAGCCGGCGTGACTCCGTGGCCAGGTCGCCCAGGTCGCGCGGCGCCGGCGGCGCGCCGTCCCGCAGGAAGAGCTCGGCGCGTTCGCGGAGCCGTTCCTGCAGTTCGGCTTCCGAGTCGCCGGGCGTGGCGAGCGCGCGGTCGAGGCCGTCCGCCCACAGCGCCCAGCGGTCGCGGTAGTAGCCGCCGACGAGCCCGCTCCAGTGCCGGCCGGCGTAGTCGTCGAGCAGCGGGCTGTCCGAGGTGCCCCACACCGTGATGATGCGGCGGGCGTTGTCGGCCAGGAGGTCGCGGTCCGCCGGGTCGCCAGCGTGCGACAGCGCCTTCGACTCCCAGTGCCGGAAGGTGTACTCGGGCCGGCAGGCCAGCATCCGGTCCAGGTCATCGAAGACCCGTAGGAACCGGTCGATCTCCGGCGCGCTCGCCGCGCCCAGCAGGACCGACCGCTCCACGGCGTCGAGGTGGCAGCGGTCGGCGACCCTGGCCATGAAGGCCACGCCCACCTCGACGAGATCGTGCCCGAGCGGACCGGCCAGCAGGTCGCGATCGTGCTCGGCCACCTCGATCATCCGTTCCCAGGCCGCCGCCAGCACGCCCGGCTCGTACCAGAGGACGCGGGCGGCGTCGGCGCGGAGCCCGGCCAGGTCGCCGGGGATCCGCGCGTAGGAGGGGCCGGCGGTCAGGACACCCTTGAACTGGTCGGGGGCGATCCGCACGCCCTGGGCGCCGTAGACGGTGCCGAGGAGCCCGCGCCAGGCGGCCCGCAGCTCGGCCGTCCACCGGTCGCCGGTGCCGTAGCGGCGGCTCACGAAGGCGTCGAGCCAGGCGTCGAGGTCGGGGACCCGGTTCCAGATCTGGTCGGCGACGAGCTCGAAGAAGACGGGGTTGTTGCGGGTGGCCTCCATGGACAGGCCGAGGCCGGCGGGCGGGCTCGGCGCCGCCAGGGCCGCGTCGATCCCGGCCGGTACGCCGCGCAGGTCGGCACCCGGATCGGTGCGGCCGCCGAAGTTCAGCAGCGCGCACCAGAGCCAGGGTTTCCCGGAGAACTCCTGGAAGCGGTCCCACAGCGGATCGTGCTCTGCCCACAGGTCCGCCACGAGCATCCGGTCGTCCGGGATCGCGGTGAGGAAGGCGTTGACGCGATCCTCGGTCCAGAACTCCCGCTGGTAGGAGAACGGCCAGGCCTGCATGAGCCAGACCGCGTCCGGGTCGGCGGCCCGCAGGCCGGCCAGCGTGGCCGCCGCCACGGCCCCGGGAAAGGCGGGGTCGGCGTCGATGGGGATCATCTCGATGAACGGGTCGGCGGCGTACAGGTGGTCGGTGCCGAAGAGTTTGATCTGCGCGCGGGCGATCTCGGCGCCGATCCGCTCGTACAGCGGGTCGGCCGGATCGAGGACCCAGCTCTCGAACCCCTGCCAGTGGCGGCGGCCCGCGCGCGCCGCCGAGGCGATCTCGCGCGGGACGTGCCCGGTGAAGGCCGGCAGCACGGGGGTCATGCCGAAGGCGCGCTCACGGTCGAGGATGCGCGCCCCGAGCTCGCGATGGCTCTCGATCCAGGACGAGGGGAGCGGGCCGGCGAAGTTGTCCAGGCAGCCCATGAACTGGAACGGCAGATAGCCCGGACCGCCCAGGAAGCTCCGGATCTGCCGGTCGTCGAGACCGAGCAGGGAATAGGCGGCGTGGAGCGCGGCCTCGTGACCGGTGACGGCGAGCGGCATGGTGATGCCGTGCAGGGCCATCCAGTCGATCTCGCGTTCCCAGTCGGCCCAGTCCCAGTAGGGCATCGTGTAGCTGAAGGTGCAGAAGTTGAAGTAGTAGCCCTCCCGGACCCGCGCCGCGCCCTGGCGGAGCGGGACGTCGGGCAGGGACGTCAACCCCAGGGGCAGCACCGTGTCCCAGCCCACGGAGGTGCCGCAGCGTTCCCGGAGGTAGTGGTGGAGCGCCACCGAGGCGCTCACCCCGTCCGTCGCCGCGATGCTGAGCACACCGCCGGCCGCCTCGTAGGCGTACTCGCGCCCGTCGCCGTCGCGGGCGGCGAACCGTACCGACTCCGCCACGGGCCCCAGCACACGATGGGCCAGGCCGCGGACAGTTTCCGCCCACGGCGGGCCGTCACCGGACAACATCGCAGGTCACACCCCTCGACTAATTAGTTCCGTACGGTCCATAATTAATATGCTAGCGTACCGGCAACCGATCGCAGGGAGAGAGCATGGAGCAGGTCGTGGCCGCGGGCACCCAGTTCATGCGCGAGGTCAACGCCGCCGCCGTGCTGCGGAAGCTGCGGGCCGAGGCCAGCATGAGCGTCTCCGCGCTGGCCAAGGCCGTGGGGCTGTCCCGCCAGGCGGTCTCCCGCTCGCTCAACGCGCTCGTCACCGAGGGCCTGGTCGAGTTCGGCCCCCTCGATCGCGACTCCACCCGGGCGGGGCGGCCGGCCCAGCTCGTGCGGTTCAAGGCGGAGGCGGGCCACGTGCTGGGCCTGTCGATCAGCCCGCAGGACGTTCGCGTCGCGGTGGCGGACCTGGCCGGCACGGTCACGGCGGCCGAAGCGGTGCAGCTCGGCTCCGGTCCCGGCGGCGACCAGGTGGTGGAGACGCTCCTGTCCACGGTGGACCGGGCGCTGCGCGCAGCGGGGATCACGACCGGCGACCTCTGGTTCGCCTCGGTCGGCACCCCCGGCATCGTCGACCCGGCGGCCGGGATCATCAAGCTCATCCCGAGCATGCCCGGCCTGGCCGGCGACCTCCTCGTACGCCGGCTGACGGAGACGCTCGGCTGCCCCGTCTACCTGGACAACGACGTCAAGCTGGCCACACACGGCGAGCGGCGGCGCGACGCGGAGCAGCGCGAGGACTCCCTGGTGATGATCCACTGGGGCGAGCGGGTCGGCGCCGGGATCGTGCTGAACGGCGAGCTCTACCGAGGCGCCTCCAACGACTCCGGCGACGTCGGCTTCCTCGATCTGTTCACCGACGGACACGCCACGTCCCGGCATCCGCGGGGCCTGGGCCCGTTCGAGGATCGGGTCGGCGGCGCGGAGATCGTGCGCCAGGCCGCGGCGGCCGCCGGACGCGCCGGCGACGACGCGCTCCTGGCCCGGATCGAGGCCGGGGGAGAGCACGCGATCGAGGCCGTGCTGGACGCCGTCGTCGACGGCAGCCCGGCCGCGCTGGAGGCGATCGACGTGGTGGCCCGCCGCTTCGCCAAGGGCATCGCCGTGATCCGGGCGATCCTCAACCCGCGGCTCGTGGTCATCGGCGGGCCGCTGGCCAGATGCGGCGAGACGTTGCTCGCCGCGCTGCGGCGGCACCTGTCCGGCGAGCCGCTGGACCAACCGGCGCTGGAGGTCTCGACGCTCCAGGAAGACGCCGTCGTCCACGGGGCCCTGCTCCACTCCCTGGACGAGATCGAGCGGACCAGGTTCGGCCTGGTCAGACCAGGCTCGGCCTGGTGAGGAACAGTCGTCATGAGGGCCGTTGCGGAACCGACGCGCCAGCCGACGCCACCACCCGATTGAGGAGAAAGGTCATGCGTATGACGAGACCAGCCCGGCGCGCGGCGGTCGTGGCGCTCGGCGTCACGACGGCGTTCGCGCTGACGGCCTGCGCGGGCGCCAGCAGCTCGGGCGGGAATACGGCGACCAAGGTCGACGTATCGACCACCATTCCCAGCGACCCGGTGACGCTCACCCTCGCCTACACCAACGACCCGCCCACCAAGGCGCTCATCGACGGCTTCACCAAGAAGCACCCGAACGTCACCGTCAAGCCCCAGATGACGCCGTTCAACGACTACATCAAGTCCATCAAACTGGCGATGTCGTCCGACGCCGCGCCGGACATCGCCCAGTACAACCCGGGCGCGATGAACTCCCTGGTCCCGGCCGGTCTCATCCTCGACCTGAGCCCGTGGGCCAAGGCGTACGGCTGGACCACCAAGTTCCCGCCGGCCAGCCTCGAGGTCCTCAGCTCCGACAAGTCGGCCAAGCAGTTCGGCACCGGCAACCTGTACGCCGTGCCCGGCGGGCTGTCCGTGCTCGGCGTCTTCTACAACAAGAAGATCGTGAAAGAGGCGCCGAAGACGCTGGCCGACTTCGAGGCCGCGATGCAGCAGGCCAAGGCCGCCGGCCAGACCCCGCTGAGCAACGGCGCGCTCCAGGTCGGCGGCTTCCACCTGTGGAACGCGCTGCTCAACGTGACCGGCGACATCAACGACTACCGGTCGTGGGTGTACGGCAAGCCGGGCGCGACGATCGAGAACCCGGCCGCGCTGAAGGCCACCCAGACGCTGACCGACTGGGCGAAGAAGGGATACGTCTCCAGCGGGGCGAGCGCCACGGCGGACGCCGACGCCCTGGCGAGCTTCGCCAAGGGCGACAGCGCGTTCCTGATCACCGGCAACTGGGCCGCCTCCACCCTGGAGACCGAGATGAAGGACGACGTGGGCTTCTTCCTGATGCCCACGGAGTCGGCGGACAAGCCGGCGAACGTCGCCTCCGGGGCGAGCGTGGCGTACGCCATCTCGTCGAAGTCGAAGCACCCGAACGTCGCCGCGGCGTTCCTCGACTACCTGAGCTCGCCGGAGGCGGCGAAGATCGAGTTCGACGGCGGGTTCCTGCCGGTCGACACCAAGGCCGAGCTGGGCGCGACGGGGCTGCGCGGCGACATCGCGAGTGTCTTCGCTCCCGTGGCGCAGGGCAACGGGATCGTCCCGTTCCCCGACTTCGCCTCGCCCGGCATGATCGACAAGCTGACTCCCGGCATCCAGGGCCTGATCAGCGACAAGATGACCCCCGACGCCTTCCTGAAGTCCCTGCAGGAGTCGTGGGACGCCCACCATGGCTCGTGAGCTGAGCCCGGCCGTCTCCTCGCCGCGGGCAGTTCCCGCCCGCGGC